>JAVBVM010000196.1:0-4953 GCA_031554295.1 Desulfovibrionaceae bacterium
TTCGGCCGCGCGGGCGAACGCGTATTGAAAACGCCGCGCGCCGGGCGAGACAGATCGCCCCGCGGGTGCGTCGAAAGCACGCCGCGATCCGCCTTGTGCAGCCAGGTGAGCAGCGTCACTTCCTGCCCGGCCACCAAACTATGCAGGCCAGGCGCGAACCGGGGGGAAATTTCCACCACTCCCTCGGCTTCGCTCTCATCGCCGTGGCGGGGGCATTCCGCGCCTGTGGCGAACGGGGTTCGGATTCGGCCGATCACTTCAATCCTGTCGTCCATTTCCCCTCCCGAGCAACCCCGTTTTTTGAATTCGTCCGATTTCAAAAGTTCAAATCCAGCACCAGCCCCAACGGGCAGTGGTCCGAACCCATAATATCCGCTTCAATGAACGCGTCGCGAATTGCCGGGCGCAACTCTTCCGAAACAAAGAAATAGTCGATGCGCCAGCCCACGTTCCGTTCTCGGGCCCGCGTTTTGTACGACCACCAGGTGTACTGGTGCGGTTCGTCGCCGTGCACCGTCCGGAAGGTATCCACATAGCCCGCAGCCACGAAACGGTCCATCCAGGCCCGCTCGATTGGCAAAAAACCCGTGACGCCCTCGTTTTCTTTCGGTCGGGCCAAGTCCAGCGGCCGGTGCGCGGTATTGAAGTCGCCGCACACCACAATGGGCTTGCTTTTACGCAATTGCTGCGCATGCTCCAGAAAAACATCATAAAAGCCGAGCTTGTATTTCAGCCGCTCGTCCCCCATGCCGCCGTTCGGGAAATAAATATTCAGAAAATGGAAGGGCTCGTATTCCAGATGCAGGTATCGGCCTTCCCCGGCAAAGGCTGGGTCCGGCAAGTCCGTCTCCACCCGTAGCGGCTTCCTCCGGCTGAACACCGCCACCCCGGAATAGCCTTTCTTCCCTTGTGATGCCTGCCAGAAACTCTCCCAGCCCGCCGGCTCGCGTCGCTCGGCCGGAATCTGCTCCGGGTCCGCCTTCGTCTCCTGCAAGCCCACAATGTCCGCGTCCGTCTCCGCGAACCAGCGCCAGTCGGGCTTTCCGCACACGGCCCGGAAGCCGTTCACATTCCATGACAGTAGTTTGATCATGCGCGCCTCCAGAAAACAAAATAGCCTATTCATGGGGCGGTGCGCAATGCGGGAGAAAGGCGGGGCTCCGGCGGCCAAAGGAGGCGCCCCCCTTTGGAAGCCCTGACAGGGAACGTTGTTGTATTCTTTTGATGCCGCCGTCTTTCGAGAGGAAGCACTCGTTTCCACAAAGCCCTTGAGTAACCCGGGGCCGGGCGGCTTTGGGCTTCTGGCCGTAGGGGCGGCATGAAAGGCGAAAAGCCAGGTGACCGATCCGCTGTATTCCCGCTCAGGCGGGAATACAGCGGATCGGTGCCTACGTTTTTTTCGCTTTTTTCGCCGCGCGCACGAAGTTACCCGCCCAGTGCGGAACCGCCGGAGCGAATAAATGGGTATAGGCGGCGAGGGTATTTTTGTGGATCAGGCCGTCAGCGCCCTTGCCCATGCCTTCGGCTTTGCCGGATTCGGAACTGAGGGTAAGGGACAGTTCGCAAGGGCCGAGCGGGCGGCAGCGGGAATAGTGGAACTCATGCCCTCGGAAGACCGCGCCGAGCGGGTGGAAGGGGTTGTCGGCCGTAACGCGCGCCTCGACATAGCCAAGGCCCTGAGGGCTTGGGCGGGATTGGGAAACGAACGGGAAGATGCCGGCCATGGGATATTGCCGGCCTTTGATGTCAATGGCTTCAGCCAAAACCATGGCTCCGCCGCATTCCGCATAGACAGGCGCGCCGGCGGCGGCTAAATCGCGAATGGAGGCAAAGTGGGGCGAGTCGGCCAGGCGTTCCGCGAAAAATTCCGGAAAGCCGCCTCCGAGATAGAGGCCGTCCAACTCCGGCCAGGGGTGCGGGTCGAGCAGGGAAAGGCGGATGAGTTCCGCGCCGGCCTGGGTCAGGGCTTCCAGGTTTTCCGGGTAATAGAACCAGAGCGCCTCGTCGTGCACGTAGCCGATGCGGGGGCGGCCGGGGAAATCGGCGGATGGGGAGGGCTGGACGGCTCGCGGCGCGACTGGCAGGGCGGGGGCGTTCCGGGCCATTGCCAGCAGGCGCGCGGTGTCGGCATGTTCGGCCAGAATGCGGCCGAGCATGCCCAAGGTGGCCTCGGCCTGTTCCCATTCCGCACCGTGGCCGGCGGCCAGCCCCATGGCCCGTTCCGCCAAGGGCGAGGGGGAAAGGCGCGGAATCGCGCCTAGGACCGGAATATCCGTATAGTGCTCAATGGCCGCGATTACGGCACGGCAGTGGCGCGCGGCCCCCACCCGATTCAGGAGCACCCCGGCCAGATTCACGCCCGGCTCGAAATTGGCCAGGCCGTGCAGCAGGGCCGCCGCCGTACGTGTCATACGCGTCACGTTCAGGACGAGCAGGACGGGGGCGGCCAGGGTGCGCGCCACCTCGGCGGTGGAACAGGAGCCGGTGACGTCCCGGCCGTCATACAGGCCCCGGTTGCCTTCGATCACGCTGAGGTCGGCATTGGCCGCGTTTTTCTGGAACAGGGCGCGCAGTTCGGGCGCGGAGAGAAAATAGGGGTCGAGGTTGCGCGCGGTCTTTCCGACCGCGCGGCCGAGCCAGGCCGCGTCAATATAGTCCGGCCCTTTTTTGAAGGCCCGCACGTCCAGGCCCCGGCCCGTGAACAGCCGCGCCAGGCCGAGCGCGACCAGCGTTTTGCCAGTGCTGCCGCCGGAACCGGCGACCACCAGGCGCGGGAAGGCCATCTCGTTCATGCGGGTATCCTGAAACAGCGCCGGGGCTGTTTCTAAAGAAGTTCTTCCAGCTTGGCCAGCACGGCCGCCGCGTGATCCGGCACTTTGACCTTGGACCAGAGAGCGCGCACCACGCCCTTGGGATCGACCAGCGCCGTGGTGCGCAGGACGCCCATGTATTCGCGGCCGTACATGCTTTTTTTCCGCCACACGCCGGCGGCGGCGAGCAGACTGTGCTCGGTATCGCTCAGCAGGGTGAAGGGGAGGCTGAGCTTGGCCGCGAAATTGGCGTGGCTTTTGACCGAATCCGGGCTGACGCCGATAACGGCCGCGCCCTTATCGGCGAATGCCTGGTGCAGGGCCGCGAAGTCCGCGGTTTCCCGCGCGCAGCCGCTGGTATTGTCCTTGGAATAAAAATACACCACCAGCCACTTGCCCGCGTGGTCGGCCAGGCCGTGCTGCGCGCCGTCCTGATCCGGCAGGGAAAATGCGGGAAATTTCTTGCCTTGCTCCAACATAACGCTGCCGCCCTTATCGCTGCGCTGAAAAAAGACCGGATTCGGCGGAAAGAGCCTCCCCCGCAAACCGGTCAAAAAACAAAACACCCTACGCTTGCTCGGAAATAAGGGGAGCATGGGCAAGGCAAAACGCGCGTCCGCCGAAGGCGCGGACTCAGATGGTCCCCGACTGAGGCGGACGCGCGCTTTGCGCAGTCATTGACCGCGAACACCCTTATTTCCGGACAAACATTAATTCTCGCCTTCGGCGGCCTGCTTGCCCGCGCCCTTCAGTCCGTACATGGTGGTGCTGCCCGAGGACCAGTATTCGATGACTTCCTGGTTTACCAGGGCGGTCAGGATTTTTTTCACGTCCCGCGGGCCCTTGTCAGGAAAGAGTTCAAGAAAGTCATTGAAATAGAACTTGCTCTTGGAAGCGGACTTGCTCTTCAAAAAATCGACTATTTTCTGTTGATTTTCATCCATGTTCGATCCCTCGCTAGTTTTCAAGGGGGCCGCTCAACGCGGCCCCCTTGGTCAATCCATTAAAACTTGAAGTGCGTGCTCTGGCGCCAGGTGAAATATGCCTGTTCGCGGAAGTCGTCGATCAGGTGGTGGGTGAACTCCAAGCCGGTCAGCTCGAAGAAACGTTCCCAGCCGATACGGTCGGCCCAGTCGCCCAGTCGTTCGTACTTGTTGGCGTGCTTGGCGTAAACCTCAATGATGTGGCGCACCATCTGCGTCAGCGTGGGCCAGCGCGGTGTTTCGTTCGGGATATAGGCCACCACCACCTTGGAGAACTTGGGCGGGGAGATGCGGTTTGAGATCTTGCCGCCCACCATGATCACCACGCCGTCGCCTTCGCCATCGGAAATGGGCAGGGCCGGGCACATGGTGTAACAGTTGCCGCAGTACATGCAGCGTTCGTTCTTGATGGCGATGGAATTGACAGTCTGGCCGTTGCGCTCGATTTTGGCCGGGCGCACGGCCGCGGTCGGGCAGGCGGCGATGGCCAGGGGGATTTCGCACAGCTTGTGCGTCCAGTCATGGTCGATCATCGGCGGCTTACGGTGGATGCCGACAATGCCGATGTCGGAGCAGTGCACGGCTCCGCACATGTTCAGGCAGCAGGCCAGCGAAATGCGCACGTGCGCGGGCAGGCGCATCTGCTGGAAGTCCGCGAACACTTCGTCCATGAGCGCCTTGACCGGCCCGGAGGCATCGGTGGCCGGCGTGTGGCAATGCACCCAACCTTGGGTGTGCACGATGTTGGAAATGCCCGCGCCCGTGCCGCCGACGGGGAACTTGTACGAGCCGGCGGCGAACTTGCGGCCGGCCAGGTCCGCCTTTAGCGGGGCGAGCTTGGCATGGTCCGAAACCAGGAATTCGACGTTGTTACGCGTGGTGAAGCGCAGGTGCCCGTCACAATATTTGTCCGCGATGTCGCAGATTTCCCGGATGTAGCTGACCGTCACCAGACGGGCGGTGCCGCAGCGCACGGTATAGAGCTTGTCGCCGGACTCGGCCACATGCATGAGCACGCCGGGTTCGAGAATTTCATGGTACAGCCATTTTCCGAAGTTTTTCTTGATCAGCTCGGGAAAGAATTCCTCGTAGCTGCGCGGTCCGATGTCCGTGATCCGGTTCTGCATCGGCTTTTCCGGATTATAGCCTGAAGAGATGAA
>JAVBVM010000095.1:0-8230 GCA_031554295.1 Desulfovibrionaceae bacterium
CGCTCGCGAAGGCGGCTTGTTTTTTTTATTAATAGCGTATCGCGCCGCGAGTCGCCGGCGCCGGAAATTTCAGGAATCAGGAGTGTATCGAAATGTCAGTCGAACGCAGCATCCCGCTGTCGCGGGTACGTAACATCGGCATCATGGCGCACATCGACGCCGGCAAGACCACGTGTTCCGAGCGCATCCTCTTCTACACCGGGAAGAATCACAAGCTCGGCGAGACGCACGACGGCTCCGCCACCATGGACTGGATGGCCCAGGAACAGGAGCGCGGCATCACCATCACCTCCGCCGCCACCACCACCATGTGGCGCGACCACCAGATCAACCTCATCGACACCCCCGGCCACGTGGACTTCACCATTGAAGTCGAGCGCTCCCTCCGCGTGCTGGACGGCGCCGTGGCCGTGTTTGACGCCGTGGCCGGCGTGGAACCCCAATCCGAAACCGTATGGCGCCAGGCCGACCGCTACGGCGTGCCGCGCATTTGCTTCGTCAACAAGATGGACCGCATCGGCTCGAACTTTCAGCGTTGCGTGGACATGATTGTGGAGCGCCTGCGCGCCCGCCCTGTGCCCATTCAGTTGCCCATCGGCGCCGAAGACCACTTTGAGGGCATGATCGACCTCATCCGCGGCAAGGCCATTCGCTTTGAAAAGTCCACCAAGGGCGCCGAAGTGAAGGAAGGGGAAATCCCGGCCGACATGATGGAGCTGTACCAGAAAAAGCGTATTGAGTTGCTGGAAGCCGTGGCCGAAGAGGACGAAGTTCTTCTGGAAAAATACCTGGGCGGCGAAGAGCTGACCGAAGAGGAAATCATCTCCTGCGTGCGCAAGGCCACCATCGCCCGGAACATCGTTCCGGTGGTGTGCGGCTCGGCTTTCCGCAACATGGGCGTGCAGCCGCTGCTGGACGCGGTGGTCAACTTCCTGCCCTCTCCCGGCGATGTTGCGCAGATGCAGGGCGTGCTGCTCGACAGCGGCGAAACCGCCACCTGCGAAAGCACCGACAAAGAACCCCTGGCCGGCCTGGTCTTCAAGTTGTTCTCCGACCCGTTCATCGGCCACCTCTCGTTCTTCCGCATCTATTCCGGCACCATTGAGCCGGGCATGTCCGTGCTCAACTCCACCACCGGCAAGAAAGAGCGCGTCGGCCGCATCCTGAAGATGCACGCCAACAAGCGCGAGGAAATAAAATGGGCCGGCGCCGGTGACATCGTGGCCCTGGTCGGCCTGAAGCAAGCCGCCACCGGCGACACCCTATGCGACGAAAAGCGCGCCATTGCCCTGGAATCGCTCACTATTCCCGAGCCGGTCATCGAAGTGGCCATTGAGCCCAAGACCAAAAGCGACCGCGACGCCCTGTCCGCCGCCTTGGGCAAGCTCTCCAAGGAAGACCCCTCTTTCCGCGTCAAAACCGACGAGGAAACCGGCCAGACCCTGATCGCCGGCATGGGCGAGCTGCACCTGGAAATCATCGTGGACCGTCTGACCCGCGAATTCAACGTGGACGCCAATGTGGGCAAGCCACAGGTGGCCTACCGCGAAACCATCGCCGCCCCGGCCAAGTCCGACATGAAGCACGTGAAGCAGTCGGGCGGCCGCGGCCAGTACGGCCACGCGGTGATCGAAATCGAGCCGAACCCGGGCAAGGGCTACGAGTTCATCAACTCGATCACCGGCGGCGTCATTCCCAAGGAATACATCGCACCCATCGACAAGGGCATTCAGGACGCAATGAAGAGCGGCGTGCTGGCCGGCTTCCCCACAGTCGACATCAAGGTCAACCTGGTCTTCGGCTCCTACCACGACGTGGACTCCTCGGAACAGGCGTTCTACGTGGCCGGCTCCATGGCCATCAAGGACGCCATCCGCCAGGCCAAGCCCGAACTGCTCGAGCCGATCATGGATGTTGAAGTGGTCTCGCCCGACGAATACATCGGCGATGTCATGGGCGACCTGAATAGCCGTCGCGGCCGCGTGCAGAGCATGGAAGCCCGCCAGGGCACCCAGGCCGTACGCGCCCAGGTGCCGCTCTCGGCCATGTTCGGCTACGCCACCGACCTGCGCTCCAAAAGCCAGGGCCGCGCCACCTTCACCATGCAGTTCGACCACTATGAACGCGTGCCCGCGCAATTGGCCGAAGAAATCATCAAGAAAAAGAGCTAAACCTCTTTTCCCGAATACCCGCGCCCTGGACGCTCATGTTCCAGGGCGTTTTTTTTCCCCTGGAGCCGCTTGACATGCTCAATCAGTTGACGCCCCGGCAAAGAACTTATATTTTTCTAAAACAGGGCTAACACAGCGCCGCTTAAATCCACCCATTCGCGTTGCCGCGCGAATGCCGTTCTCACCTTGATTTTTTAACCAAAAAGGAGATCATATGAGACTCAAAGACAAAGTGGCCATTATTACCGGCGGTCAGCAGGGCCTGGGGCTGGCCTTCACTCGCCGCTATCTTGACGAAGGCGCCAAAGTCGTGGTCGCCTCTCTCTTCAGTTCGGCCGAGATTGACGCCCTGGCCGCCGCCGGCAAGCCCGTCTCCTTCGTCAAAGTCGACGTTACCAAGGTTGACGATTGCAAAGCCATGGCCCAACACGCTGTGGACAAATTCGGCACTGTGGATGTCCTGCTTAACAACGCCGGGTTCTTCGCCGGCGTCGTGCGCCAGGAAGTTGAAAAAATCCCCACCGAGGAAATCATGACCGCCCTCACCGTCAACGTCCTCGGCGTTTTCAACTGCATCAAAGCCGTGGCGCCGATCATGAAATCCAAAAAATACGGCAAAATCATCAACATCGGCTCCGGCTCCATGATGGAAGGCGTGCCCTTCATGCCCCACTACGTGGCCTCCAAGGCCGCCGTCATGGGCATGACCCGCAGCCTGGCCCGTGAATTCGGCCCCTATCGCGTCAATATCAATACCATTGCCCCCGGCTTCACCCCCACCGCCGGCGCAATGGAAAACGACAGCCATAAAATCGACGAAGCCAACCGCATCGACGGCCTCATGGCCCAATTGCGCTCCATCAACCGCCCGGCCGAACCCGACGACCTCACCGGCCTCGCCGTGTTCCTCGCATCGCGCGACAGCGACTTCATGACCGGCGATCTGATCATGTGCGACGGCGGCGTTTCCATGTATTAATCGCCTCCGGCGGGCAGGGGGAATGAACTCCCTGGACCCGGCCATTAGGACGCCGCGCTTTGAATGAAGCGCGGCGTTTTTTAATGGTTGCGCCGGACTGGTGTTTTTTCCAGGCCAGGATTTCGCGTTTTTGTCCCTTTTCAGGACAGAAGCCCAAAGCCGCCCGGGCCGGTCTCGCTCAGGGTTTGGCGAAAACGAGTGTTTTCTCTCGAAGGACGGCGGCGGATAAAGGTAAAAACAAGGTCTCCCCTATACGGGGCTTCATGAAGCCCACAGCCCCTTGACCGCCGGAGGCATTCTCATTCCGGCATGGGCGCGGCGATTTCCGCCTTGGTTCCCAGGTATGGGTTGAAGTAGCCGAACTGGAGCCAGGGGCAGGCGCGGCGCAGGCGTTTGCGGAAGTGGGTAAGGCCCATGCTGGGGCCGGGGTCGATGCCGTCGCAGAGTTCGAGGTAGAGGTCGGGGTCGATGTTCAGGTTGCGCAGTTGGACGAAGCTGACGCCGTTCTGGGCGATCAGGCGGGAGAGGTGCTCCACTTCGGCTTCGGTGTCGGTGACGCCGGGGAAATAGAAGAGATTGAGGGAAACGAAGACATTGGCGGCGCGGGCGACGCGGATGCTTTGGATAACGTCATCGAAGGCGTAGTTCTGGGGGCGGTGATAGCGGGTGTAGAGTTCAGGGATGGCGCTGTTCAGGCTGACGCGCATGGAGGTGAGGCCGGCTTCGGCCACGGCGGCCACGGCCTCGGGCATGGAGGCGTTGGTGTTGAGGTTGATGGTCCCCTGGCCGTTTTCGGCGCGAAAGCGTCGGACGGCTTCGGCCATAAGGGGAGCCTGGGTCAGGGGCTCGCCCTCGCAGCCCTGCCCGAAGGAAAAGATGGGCTGGCGGACCTCGGCCCGGGAATGGTGGCGCATGACCTCAAGGAGTTCGTCGGCTGTGGGGGTGAAATCCATGCGGTTCTGCGGGGTGGCGCAGATACGCGAATTGTTTTCCTGTTGGGAAATGCAGCCGATGCAGCGGGCGTTGCAGGCGCGCGAGACGGGCAACGGCGCTTCAAAGCGGCCCAGGCAGAGGTTGCGCGCGGCCGGACAGGAATAGGTGAGCGCGCAACGCGACATGAGATGCTGCATCAGACGGTTTTTCGGGTACTGGGCCATGTTCCGCTGGGCGGCCTTGCGAATGCGGGCGGGCGGGATGCCCTTGAAGATCTGGCGCTTATCCTCGTCCACGCGACGGGCGGCGATATAGAAGCGATCGTTCCAGAAGCCGACGGCGCCATAAGCGAAAAGAGGAAGAGTCGGCGGCGGGCTGGCAGGGTCGCCGGAGAGCAGATAAGCCGGGTGCGATGTCAGGGTATGCCCGGGCGAGACAAAGGCGGCCACGGCCAGGCCCTCGGAAGGGTCGAGGGCCACGGTCTCGCCGCTGTCCGGGTCAAGGCCCACGGCCAGGCGGCCAGGCAGAAGGAAGAGTTCGCTCTCGTCCGGCAGGGGCATAAGCTCGTCCGGTCTGGGCAGGGCGAACTCCCGGCCCCGGCGGCAGATCATCAGCAGATCGGGGTGTTCGCAGATCGAGCCGTCCGGCTGCGCCACGACCATCAGGGGACGAATTTTTTCCGTTGCCATCAATACTTCGCTTTTGCCGGACCGGGCCGGGCCTAGGATTTTATTTTGTTCACCACGTTTATGGGCTTTTTATCGAGGAAAGCTGCCACGTTGGCTGTGGCGATGCGCGTCAGGCGGCGGCGCGCGCCCAGGGTGGCCCAGGCGATGTGGGGCGTGATCAGGCAATTGGGCGCGCCGAGCAACGGATTATCCGGCTGCATGGGCTCACGGCTGACCACGTCGAAAGCCGCGCCCGCCAGATGACCATTTTTCAGGGCGTCGGCCACGGCCTGTTCGTCCACCAGGCCGCCGCGCGAGGTGTTGATCAGCCAGCCGCCTTTGCGCATGGAATCAAGCCGCCGGACATTGACCATGTTTTTGGTGGCCGGGGTCAGGGGAGTATGCAGGCTGACCACGTCGGCGTGGAAAAAGACCTCATCCAGTTCCGCGAAGGCGAACGGCGCGCCGGCAGCGAGTTCAAGCCCCCGCACGGGACGCGGCGCATAGGCGAGCACGGGCATATTGAAGGCGTGCGCGATTTCGGCAACTCGACGGCCAATATGGCCAAAGCCGATGATGCCCATGGTTTTGCCCGCCAATTCCAGCTGGGTGTGGGTCCAGTAGCACCAGTCCTTGCATTGGCCCCAGTGGCCGGCGCGCACGCTGGCGTCATGCGCCTCAACGTGCCGGAACAGGCCGAACAGCAAGGCGAACACATGTTCGGCCACCGCGTCCGTGGCGTAGCCGGGCACATTGGTCACCACAATGCCGCGTTCGTCGGCCGCGGCCAGATCCACCACATCGTAGCCGGTGGCCAGCACGCCAAGGTAGCGGAGCTTCGGCAGGGCATGAATGCGTTCGGCCGTGAAACGCACCTTATTGGTAAGGATGATCTCCGCGTTCCGCGCGACTTCAAGAAACTTCTCCGTGCTTATCCGATCGTAGACGGCCAGCTCGCCCAACTCTTGCAGATCATGCCAGGGATTGTCTCCCGGATCCAGAACATAGCCGTCAAGCACGACGATTTTCATAACAATCTCCTGTGCGCGCGATGCCTATGGCACGGATTCAATCCACACCGTACGGGTGGCGCTGCGGCCGAAATTATCCGTGACGGTCAGGGCCACCCGGCCGGGCTTGGCCTGCCAGAGCAAAGGCTCAAAGGGCGAGGTCGAGCCGATCAGGCGGGGCCCCTCGAACCAGAACAGCGTGTCCACATCCGCATCGGCCGACGCGCTCAGGGGAATCAGGCTGTTCTCCGGGCTGTTCAGGGAAGCATGGTACACCACTCCGTATTTGGGCACAATGATTGCCGGCGGCACGCCCTGTTCTTCCGGGCCGGGCGCGCAGCCCGGCATGAAGCGCGGCGGCGGGGCCTTGGTGATGCCCGCGCTGCGGAAAATACGCTGCAAATCCGTTGACCAGAACTCCCAGACCACACGCTTAGTGCGCGGCGGGTCCTCCACGCAAGCGCGCAGGCCGGTCTGGGTATCGACCAGGATGCCGCGGAACACGCCGCTGGAGCGAATCGGCGACACGCCGGGAATGAACAGGGTACGCACGGTTTCCGGGCAGAGCGAGGTGTCGGTGTCGCCGGTGGCCGCGCAGACGGGAATTTCCACCACATTCAAATCCTTCAGGCCGCGCATGGCCGTGTCCGCGATACGCTCGCGGCTGTCCAGGGCCTGGGCTATTTCCAGAAAGAGCGGCGCGGCCGCTGTGGCCCCGGTCAAATGGGGGTTGGGCGTATTGTCGAAATTGCCCACCCAGACCACCAGGACATACGGCCCGAAAATGCCGGCCGTCCAGGCGTCACGGAAGCCGTTGGAGGTGCCGGTTTTCCAGTAGATGGGAAATTTGTCGAGATTTTTTCCTATATAACGCATCTCCCGGGCCGCCGGGTTATCGCGGATCATGGACAGGGTCAGCGCCGCCGCCTCGGGCGAGAGCAGGCGCTCAGGCAAACGGCTTTCATCTTCGGCGCTCTTTTTCTCCCGGACGAACAACAGCGGCTGCCACTGCCCCCGGTTGGCGAGCATGGCGTAGAGCTCCGCCAGGCGACGGGCGGTCAGCTCAGCCCCGCCGAGCACCAGGGCCAAACCGTAGTGGGCGCGGCTTTTCGGCAAATCCAGGTGCGCGGCCTGGAGAAACTCGTATAGATCCGGATGGCGCAAACGCGAAGCCAGGGTGATGGCCGGGATGTTCCGGCTGAAAAACAGGGCGTCGCGCGCGCTCAAGGGCCCCCGAAAGTTCATGTCGGCGTTTTCCGGGTCATAGCCGGCAAAGCTCCGGGGCGCATCGATCATCAACGACTGGGGGTGGATCTGTCCCTGATCAAGGCCGAGCGCGTAAATGAACGGCTTCAGGGTCGAGCCGGGCGAACGCAGGCCGCGCGTGCCATCCACCTGGCCCTGGATGCCCTCGCTGAAAAAGTCGGCGGAACCAACCAGGGCTCGCGTTTCCATGCTCGGCCAGTGCACCAGCAGGGCGCTGGCGTTGACCAGGCCCACGTCCTTTCTGTGCGCCAGAAAATTTTTCAGAATGCGCTCCAGCAGGCGCTGGTTTTCCAGATCCAGGGTGGTGCGGATGGCCCCGCTCTGCCCCGCCTTGGGACGTTCCGTCCCGGCCAGCAGCTCCGTGGTCAGATGCGGCGCGGCAAAGGGCAGGGTATTCGCGCCGGCCACGGAAAGCGGCAGGCCGCTGAAATAGGCGTTTCCGGCATCCTCCGGGTGCGCCTCCACCCACAGCTCGTTCACGCGCAGGCGGGCCTCATCCAATGCGCTGCCTCCGGCCTCGGCCTTGCCGCGCGCGGCCAGCGGGTTACGGGCCGAAGGGTTCTGCGGCACCGCCACCAGCGAGAGGCACTCCGGCAGCGACAAAATCGCGGCCCGCTTGCGGAAATACACGGCGGCGGCCGCGCCCACGCCCTCGATGTTGCCGCCGTAAGGCGCAAGGTTGAAATATGCCTCGAGTATCTCGTTCTTCGAATAGTGGCGCTCAAGCTGTAAGGCCAGCCACATTTGCCGGAATTTGCCGCCGATGCCGGTGGTGTCCAGCCCGAAACGCAGGCGCGCCAACTGCATGGTGACGGTCGAGGCGCCCATGCGCCGTCCGCCCGCCACATAGCTGGAAAAGGCCGCGCGCAGCACGGACGCCGGGTTCACGCCCGGGTGCCAGCGAAAATAGCGGTCCTCATACAGCAGCGTCCCCTCGATCAGGTCCGGCGGCATATCGGCCAGGGGTAACCAGATACGATACCTCTGGTCCGAGGTCAGATCCAGGCGCAGCAGCGTGCCGTTGCGATCATAGATGTGGCGGGAAAAGTCCAGCTCGCCCCAGAGGTCCGGCCTGGGCAACGCGATCCAGACCGCGAGACAGAGCGCCACGATTGCGGCGCAGGCATATAGGGAAAAACGGATACGACGACGCACAAAAGCCTCAACAATGAGCCCAAGCGGGACGCCTCCGGCGGCCGGGGC
>JAVBVM010000084.1:0-8304 GCA_031554295.1 Desulfovibrionaceae bacterium
GGCGAGGCTCGCCAACATCCCCCTGCCCCTCACGGCGCAGGTGCGTCAGTTCTGGTCCATGATGCATGCGCAGGGCAAGGGCGAGCTCGACTTCTTCGCCTATGTCACCATGCTGGAAGACATGGCCAAAATGTCGCCCAAAATGTAAGCTTCACCGATTATTCGCTCAGCGCCGTGCGCGCGCCGGGAAACCGGCGCGCGCACTGTTTTTTTGAATTAGAATGCGGCCGCCGGATCGGGAACAGCCCGCGAAATCGTTTGCCCAAGCCCTTATGTGAAAAAAAACATTTGGCGAAGTCTATGGACAGAAGCGAAAAAAATGACGTAAGCTCGCATTAATCGGCGTGCGCTTCGCGCGCACGGCCACCAGCCCCGGCACGGCGGCTTGCGGAATAATCGCTTTTGCCGGAGCCCCGGATCAACAAGACCCGTATCCGACAACCTTTATCTGTAATGAGGGAATCTTATGGCTTCAGCATCTGCGCAGCGGCGCAGCCTCTGGGCGGGCCGGATTGACATCCTCCAGGCCCTGACCGGCGTCTGCCTGGCCCTATTTGTGCTGCTGCACTTCTTTGTGGTTTCCACGGTCCTGATCAGCCCCTCGGTAATGAGCGGACTGGAACACTTCTTTGAACAGATCTGGCTCACGCAGATTGGCCTGCCCGCCCTGTTCATCATCATCCTGTTCCACTTTCTGCTGGCCGCGCGCAAAATGCCCTTCCGGGCCAAGGAAGTGGGCGCGTTCTGGGCGCAGGCCCGCATGATGCGCCACCCGAGCACCTGGCTCTGGCTGATCCAGGTGGCCACGGCCGTCATCATCCTGGCCCTGTTCGGCATGCATTTCTATGAAGTGCAGATGAGCCTGCCCGTGACCCTGGAAGACACCACGGCCCGCGTGGCCCGCTCCGGCGCGGTCGTTTTCTTCGCCGTGCTGCTCCTGGCCACGCTCACGCACGCCCTGATCGGCCTGGTCCGCGTGGGCGCGAAATTCGGTTGGATCACCCGGGCCAACCGCCGCTGCTGTACGCGCGTGATTCTGGTTGTCGGCGTGGTTTACGCCGTGGCCGCCCTGTCGGCTTTGGCGCGCCTGTATTCCCTTTCGTAAGCAAACACCTCCGTGGAGCACACGATGCAGATATTTTATACAGATCTTCTATGTGTCGGCGCCGGCCTTGCGGGAGAACGGGTTGCCGTTGAAACCGCCAAATCCGGCTTCAAGGTCATCTGTCTGTCCATTGTCCCGCCCCGGCGTTCGCATTCCTCGGCCGCCCAGGGCGGCATGCAGGCCGCGCTCGGCAACTCGGCCATGAGCCAGGGCGACACCCCGGACATCCACTTCGTGGATACGGTCAAAGGCTCGGACTGGGGCTGCGACCAGGAAGTGGCGCGCATTTTCGCCAACACCGCGCCCATCGCCATGCGCGAAATGGCCCACTTCGGCGTGCCCTGGAGCCGCGTGGAAGCGGGCATGCACACCTATTTCAAGGGCGGCAAGTCCTTTGACATCGAAGAGCTGAAGGAAAAGCACGGGCTGATCCACTCCCGCGCCTTCGGCGGCACGGCCAAGTGGCGCACCTGCTACACGGCCGACGGCACGGGCCATTCCGTGCTCTACACCCTGGACAACATGTGCCTGGAACTGGGCGTGGAAATGCACGACCGCACCCAGGCCGAAGCCCTGATCCACAACGGCGAGCGCTGCATGGGCGTGATTGCCCGCAACCTGCGCACCAGCGAACTGGTGGCCTACGTGGCCAAAGTCACCCTGATCGCCACGGGCGGCTATGGCCGGATTTACCGGAACACCACCAACGCCATCATCTGTGACGGCGGCGGCCAGATTGCCGCCCTGGACACGGGCCTTGTCCCGCTCGGCAACATGGAGGCCGTGCAGTTCCACCCCACCGGCGTGGTGCCCACCGACATCCTGATGACCGAAGGCTGCCGGGGCGACGGCGGCACCCTGCTGGACGTCAACGAATACCGCTTCATGCCCGACTATGAGCCGGAAAAGGCCGAACTGGCCTCGCGCGACGTGGTTTCACGCCGCATGTGGACGCACATCCTGAAAGGCTACGGCGTAAAGAGCCCATACGGCGACCATTTGTGGCTGGACATCCGCCACCTGGGCGAAAAGCATATTCTGACCAACCTGCGCGAAGTGCACGACATCGCCGTGAACTTCCTGGGCGTGGACCCGGTGACGCAGCTCATCCCGGTGCGGCCCACCCACCACTATTCCATGGGCGGCGTGCGCACCAACAAAGACGGCAAGGCATACGGCCTGGAGGGCCTGTTCGCGGCCGGCGAAGCCGCCTGTTGGGACATGCACGGCTTCAACCGCCTGGGCGGCAACTCCCTGGCCGAAACCGTGGTGGCCGGCCGGGTGATCGGCAAAAAAGTGGTGGACTACCTGCAAGGCGCCTCCGCCAACTTTGAAACCGGCGCCATTGAGGCGGCCCGCGCCCAGGTGCGGGAACGCATCGACGGGATGCTGCGTTGGGGCAAGGGCGGCGAAAACTGCTACGCCCTGCGCAACGCCATGCACGAAATCATGTCCGAAAAGGTCTTCATCTTCCGCAACGGCCCCGACCTGCAAAAAGCGGTGGACGATCTCTGCGTTTTGCTTGAGCGCAGCAAGAACATCGGCGTCACCTCCACGGGCGGAGCCTTCTCGCCCGAGCTTTCCATGGCCTTGCGCGTGCCGGGCATGCTCAAGCTGGCCCTGTGCACCGCCTACGGCGCCCTGAAGCGCGAGGAAAGCCGCGGCGCGCATACGCGCGAGGACTTCCCCGAGCGCAACGACCGCGACTGGCTGGTGCGCACCCTGGCCACCTGGAAGCCGGGCGACATGCTGCCCACCCTCACCTACGAGGAGGTCACCCCGTACTTCGAACTGCCGCCCGGCGAACGCGGCTACGGCGGCGGCACAATCATTCAGGCTGAGGTGCCGGCGGACAAGCTCCGCCCGCTTGGCTCGGTATCCGTCAATATATAAATTTGCGAGAATATATTATGAGCCGTCAACTTACCCTGAGCATTTTCCGTTACAGCCCGTCTGACCCGGATTCCACGCCGCGCATGCAGACCTTTACCGTGACCGAAACCCCGCGCCTGAACCTGTTCCTGGCGCTGAGCCAGATCCGCGAGGAGCAGGACCCGACCCTGAACTTCGACTTCTGCTGCCGCGCCGGCATCTGCGGTTCCTGCGGCATGGTGATCAACGGCCGCCCCGGCCTGGCCTGCCGCACGCAGACCTCCACCCTGCCCGCGCACATCACCCTGCACCCGCTGCCGGTTTTCAAGCTGCTGGGCGACCTGTCCGTGGACACGGGCGTATGGTTCCGCTCCATCGGCCGCCGCATCGAATCCTGGATCCACACCGACAAGCAGTTCAACCCGCATGTCGAGGAGGATCGCATGGAAAACAAGCTCGCCAACGACATCTTCGAGCTTGAGCGCTGCGTGGAATGCGGCTGCTGCATCGCCGCCTGCGGCACGGCCCGCATGCGCGAGGACTTCATGGGCGCCACCACCATCAACCGCCTGGCCCGCTTCCGCCTTGACCCGCGCGACAACCGCACGGCCGAGGACTTTTACGAGCTGATCGGCGACGAAAACGGCATTTTCGGCTGCATGGGCCTGCTGGCCTGCGAAGACGTCTGTCCCAAGGAAATTCCCCTCCAGGACCAGCTCGGCATCATGCGCCGCATGGTCGCCCTGCGCTCGGTGCGCGGCATCGTCCCCCAGGGCCTGATCAAGAAACTCGACAAGAGCGGATGTTGCTGCAATGCGCACGATTGACGCCAAAACCGTCCATGACCGCGTGGTGGCCATGCTGCTCGACGCGGCCCGCAATCTGCCCGAGGACGCGCTGCGCGCCTTCAGGCGCGGCCTGGAAACCGAGCCCGGCGAAACCGGCCGGGAAATCTTCCGCCAGCTCCTTGATAACGCCTGCTACGCCTCGGAGTCCGGCCTGCCGCTCTGTCAGGACACGGGCACGGCCGTCTTCTTCGTCGAGCATGGCGAAGACGCGCGCGTCGAGGGCGGCCTGAACGCCACCCTGACCAAGGCCATGGTGGACGCCTACCAACTCGGGCATCTGCGCAAATCCATGTGCCACCCGCTGCTGCGCAAGAACACCGGCGACAACACCCCGGCCGTCATCCACACCGAGCTGGTGCCGGGCGACCAGGTGCGCATAGCCTTCCTGGCCAAGGGCGGCGGCAGCGAGAACATGTCGCGCTGCACCATGCTCACGCCCTCCCAGGGCTGGCCCGGCATCAAGGAATTCATCGTCAAACGCATCGCCGAGTCCGGCTCCAACCCCTGCCCGCCCGTGGTGGTGGGCGTGGGCATCGGCGGCACTTTCGACACCGCGCCGATATTCGCCAAAAAGGCCCTGCTGCGCGATTTGGACGACACCCACCCGGACCCGGAAATCGCCGCCTTCGAAGCCGAACTGCTCGAGTCCCTGAACCGCCTGAACATCGGCCCCATGGGCCTGGGCGGCCTGACCACCTGCCTGGCCGTGAAAATCCATATGGCGCCCTGCCATATCGCCAGCCTGCCCCTGGCCGTCAACGTTCAGTGCCACTCGATCCGCCACCGGGAGGTAGTCCTCTAATGGCCACCTGGAACCTCACCACCCCCCTGACGCCCGACGTCCTCAAACAATTGCGCTCCGGCGACATCGTCCTGCTTTCCGGCACCATCTACACCGGCCGCGACGCCGCCCACCGCCGCATGGTCGAAGCCATCGACCGCGGCGAAGCCCCGCCCTTTGACCTCAAGGGCGCGGTCATCTATTACGTCGGCCCCACGCCGCCGCCGCCGGGCAAACCGATCGGCTCCGCCGGCCCGACCACCTCGGGCCGCATGGACGCCTATGCCCCGCGACTGCACGCCCTGGGCCTGGCCGCCTCCATCGGCAAGGGGCTGCGCTCCAAGGCCGTCAAGGACGCCATGCGCCAGTGCAACGCCGTCTATCTCGGCGCCACCGGCGGCGCCGGCGCCCTGCTTTCCAAAAGCATCACCAGCGCCGAAGTCATCGCCTACGAGGAACTCGGCCCCGAAGCCATCCGGAAGCTTGTCGTCAAGAACATGCCCCTGCTCGTTATCAACGACACCCTCGGCAACGAACTCTACACCGTGCCTGATGTCGAGGCGGCGCTGAAGGAATAAGATCGCCGCCGGCGGCCGGGGGGCCCCGTTTCGGAACGGCCCCCGGAACCCCGTTTGCCGGCCGGACGCTCATTTTCACGGGACGAAACGTTGTGCCGAACACAACCCCGCCCGCGAAAATGAGCGCCCGGCCGGAAGTTTTACGGCGAGCGCCAGGCCCGCCCGTATCCCGGTCACTCCCCCCAATCACCGCCGCCCTTCGAGAGGGGACCGCCCGTTCCCGCCCGGCCCCGGCGCGGCCCGAGGCCGGGCGGCTCCAGCGCGCCGCCTCGAAACGGGAAAAAGGCGAAGAGCCGCGGGGTTCGTCCAAAGCGGCCTTTCCGGCTTTTGGCCGTACAACGCACCTTTTTTCGCCCGTTCCGCCGCCGCCCGACGCGGCCCCGCAAGGGTTCTCCGCCGCAAGAGCGCGCCCCCTCTCCCCCGGCCGGAAAGCCGGGGTTCTCCCCGCCCCGGCGGCGAAAAAATCCGAGAATTGACGCCCTCTTCCCCCTGTGCTAGGGGCATAAAGGTCCAGAGGCGGCATGAAAGATATCAAACGGCTCGCGTCCCAGGCATTGGGAAAAACACCCCCCCCGCCCGACAGGTCGGCGAGATCGGCAATCTGTTGGGCATTGCCGGCGTCATGGGCCTGCATATGGTGAGTTGCCCGCTGGTGGCCGCGGCCATCGGCTATGGCCTGGACCGCTGGCTGGGCACGAAATTTTTTCTGATTGTCATGCTCATTCTGGGCGTCTTTGCCGGTTTCCGGTGCGTGTGGCAGGATGCGCGGCGCTTGCAGCGCCTGGAAAAACGGACGGAGACGGGGCAACGGGACGGGCATGCTGGCAAAGCTTAACGCGGCGGCGGACAAGTGGCTCCGGGCGCGGGGCATCCGTTCGGAACCGTCGCGGCGCGCCTTGCGGGCGCTGGCGGCGCTGGCGGCGGCCAGCCTGGCCGTGGGACTGGCCCTGATCTGGCTGACGCCGCAGATCGTCTGTTTCGGCGTGGGCGCGGCGCTGGCTCTGCTCAACCTGTTCTGCCTGAGCGGGACGGTGGGCCGGGTGGTGGCGCGCCCGACGGAAGCGGCGCTCCGGTTCCGGGCCGGAATTTTTGTTTTTTTTCGAATTACGGCTACCGTGGCGATACTGCTGCTCATTCTGTGGCACATGCCGCGCGCCGCGTTCGGGCTTTTGGCGGGTTTCGCCGCGAGCATGATGGTTCTGGCGCTGTCCGGACTTATCCGTTCGAAAAATCTCTAACGCCGGCGGCCCGACCCGGGAAGGCGGAAGCCCGGCTTTTTCCGCGCGCGGCAAGGCGTAGCGAACTTCGCCCCGGAGCGGCCAGGCGTGATCCCGCGCCGGATCGCGCCAAATCGGACCACGGCTCCCGCAACAATCTATTTGTGATCTTTTTTGCAAGAGTATATAGATGGAACTTTGCCAGCAAGCTTTGCTTTTTTGAAAGCGCGGGCCCGCGCCCGCGAGACACTGGAGGCACCATATGGCCGGCGGATTACCGCACCCGGTACTGCTTTCCACAGCGCTTCACCTGGACGAGATCACCATCGGCGGCATGCCGGTGGAGTTCAAGCACGTCTTTTATTCCTGGGTCGCCATGGCGATCCTCTTTATCCTCGGCTTAATGCTGCGCGGCCGCTTGCGCATGGTGCCGGACCGCTTCCAGAGCGTGTTTGAAGTTCTGGTCGGCGGGCTGGAGAATGTCGCGGTCAGTATAGTCGGGGAGGACGCGCGCCGGGTTTTCCCTGTTCTGGGCGGTATTTTCCTGTTTATTCTCACGCAGAACCTGCTCGGCCTGGTGCCGGGCTGCGACGCGCCCACGGCCAACGTGAACACCAACGCGGCCATGGCCATTTTTGTCTTTTTATACTACAATTACCAAGGGATAAAACGCTGGCACGCCCATTATATCGGGCATTTCACCGGCCCGGTGGCATTTCTGACGCCGCTGATGCTGCCCATTGAAATAGTCTCGCACCTGGCCCGGCCGCTGTCGCTGACCTTGCGTCTTTTCGGCAATATCCGGGGCGAGGAAATCGTGCTGGTGATCTTTTTCATGATGGCCCCGCTGATCAGCACCATTCCGATCTATTTCCTGTTCCTGCTGGCCAAGAGCTTGCAGGCGTTCATTTTCTTCATGCTGACGGCCATCTATCTGAAGGGCGCCTTCGAGCACGCCCATTAACGCGCTTGCGCGCGAAATCGCGGGAAAGGCCATACGGTCACACTATATACCCACTGGAGGGTTTCATGCGTAAACTTTTCATCATCGCGCTCAGCCTGGCCGCCGTGTTCGGGATCGCCGCCGTGGGCTTCGCCCAGGAAGCGGCCACCATTACGGCCGGCGGCAAAACCGTCATTAACGCCGGCAGCCTCGGCACCATTCTCGCCGCCGTGGCCATTGGCATGGGCATTGCGGCGGCCGGTTGCGGCATCGCCCAGGGCCTCGGCCTGAAGGCCGCCTGCGAAGGCGTGGCCCGCAATCCGGAAGCATCCAGCAAGATTCAGACGCTGCTGATTCTCGGCCTGGCCTTCATTGAATCGCTGGCCATCTACGCGCTGGTTGTCTGCCTGCTGCTGCTGCTGGTCAACCCCCTCATCGTTTAGAGCATTTAACGCCTGAGATGCTTGCAGGCGGGCACAGTTCGCCTGCAAGCATCTCGCGGCAAGGATTTGAGGACAAATCCTTGAAGAGCGTTTCAAGTGTGGAATGCTCTAGCCCGTTCAGTTTACTCCGTTTATTCGGTTTACCCGGCCGGGGGGGGGCTTTCCCACCGGCCATCCCCGGAAGAAAGCATGTCAACAACCGCGACCGCGCCCCCGCTGAAAAGCGAACATATCCCCAAGGCGACCATCCAGCGTCTGGCCATTTACGTGCAGGTGCTGGAAAACCTTTTGCGCGACGGCACGGAAATCATCTCGTCCGAGCCCCTGGCCAAGGCATGCAATGTCAACGCATCGCAAATTCGCAAGGATCTCGCATATTTCGGCGAATTCGGCGTGCGCGGCGTGGGCTACCACGTGGCCAGCCTGATTCCGTCCATCACCGCGGTGCTGGGCGCGAACCGCGAATGGCGGGCCGTGCTGGTGGGCGTGGGCAACCTGGGGCGCGCGCTGCTGAACC
>JAVBVM010000048.1:0-2543 GCA_031554295.1 Desulfovibrionaceae bacterium
TTTTCGGCCACCAGTCCCCACGGGGAATCGGCGATGACGAGCTGAGCCCTGGCCGCGGCCTCTCTGGCCGCGTTTTGCGCGGCGTTCACCTGCTCGCGGGTGGGCGCGCCTTTGTCGCCCTTTCCCTTGGGCAGGAACACGCAGCCCGTCGTGAACCGGCCGGCTCGGTAATAGTGGGTTACCGGGCTGTCCGTGACGGGAACGCCCTTTGGCAGGGGAGAAAGCCCGACTCGGCGCATCCCTGCCGCGGCATCGGGCGACAGGTATACACCTGCATACGGCATGGCGGAAAATGCCGCATGCAGGACGGACGACAGTTTGTCGGCGTCCGCAGAGACAGCCGGGTCTTTATCCGTGTAAAATTCGTCCGGCCCGGCCAACACGAGGGAACGGGGAAGTTCCGCCGCGAGTTGCGGCAGGAGATGGGCCCGCCGCGCGAGGCCGCCCTGGGCGCCGCCGCCGCAGGTCGAGCAGGGGTGCAAGTAGCCCAATGTATCTGCGGTATAAATAATGCGCGCGGCCGGGGAAGACGGCGCGAACATGGAAGATTCCGCTGTGGCGCAAGAAAAAAGTGACAGAGAGGCGACAATAAAACAGCGCGTCACACAAGAACGTAACGCGCGGAGAAACGAACGGGGTACGGGATATGCCATGCATCACGCCGGGCTGATGCCGGCAGGGAGTGTGGCGCGCAAGGGTGCCGCCTATTCGTTGATATACTCTTTGAGTTCCTTGCCTGCCCGGAAAAACGGCAGTTTTTTGGGCGAAACAGTCACGCTTTTGCCGGTTTTGGGGTTACGGCCGGTATACCCTTCGTAGTTCTTCAGCTTGAAGCTGCCGAGCCCGCGGATTTCCACGCGGTTATTCTCCACCAGGGCCTGTTTCATGCTGTCGAAAAAGATATTAACGACCATGGTTGATTCTTCCGCCGGAAGAGAACACTCATCAGCCAGTACTTTGATGAGTTCGCTCTTGTTCATGCATGGCCTCCCGTTTATTGTGACAAGGTGTTCCTTCTATGGCAGAAAAAACGTTGCAATGCAAGATAAATCAAACATGTAAAACATATTCGGACGGATGGCGCAAGGTGTTCGCGCCGGCGCTTTAGACGGTGTGGCTTATGGCGTGCTGGCCATCCAACGTCTTGAGCGGCCTTCCGGGAACAAGTTCCAGCGTTTCCCGGACCTTATGCACGCGTACAGCGGCGTTTATCAAGTCCTTGCCCGCCGGGGAAGAGGGAGAGAATTTGAGCAGAGGCTCCTGGCGGCGCACGGCCTGGATCATTGCCGGGTCGTGTCTGATGCCGCCGAGCGGATGCAGGGTGAGTCCCAGGAACTTGTCGCACGCGGCCGCGAGGCGGGTGAAGGAGGCCTTTTCTTCCCGCGCCGACTCCGCCTGGTTCACCAGCACATGGAAATCCTTGATGCCGTGTTGGGCGGAGAGCACCTTGATCAGCGCGTAAGCGTCGGTCAGGGAGGTCGGTTCCGGGGTGACCACCACGAGGCGCATGGCGGCCTTGGCCGCGAAATTCTGCACGGAATCCGTGATGCCCGCGCCCACGTCCAGCAGGAGGTAGTCATATGTCGCGGCGAACGCGTTGAGTTGGCCTAGGAAGCTCGCATGGGCGGGGGAAGCCGCATCTTCGAGAGGGTCGATGCCGGAAGACGCGGGAATCAGCGAGAAGCCGCCCGGCTCGATGCTGACCGTGGCATCCGCCAGAGTGGCTTCCCCGAGCATGACCTGTTCCACGGAAATTTTCGGGGCTATGCCGAGCAGCACGTCCAGGTTGGCGAGACCGAGATCGCAGTCCACGAGCAGCACGCGCTGTTTCGCGCGGTGCAAGGCGTAGGCAAGGTTCAGGGCGATGTTCGTTTTACCGACGCCGCCCTTGCCGCTGACAATGGCTATGCTTAAGGTCGCTTGTTCGGTCATTGCGTGCTTTTCCCCGTAAATAAGAATTGCTTTTCAGCGGCTTGGACAAGGGCCGGGTTGTCGGAAACTTTTTGCCGGGTGACCATGGTCAGCACGCGATTTTTTCCTTGGCGCTTGGCTTCGTACTGCAGTTCGTCGGCCTGGGCCAGGAGCGCCGCGGCGGTCTGCTGCGGGTCGCATGTGCTGGTGGCAACGCCGGCGGAAAAGGTGGCGAAGAACGAACCGCCGTCCGGTGTCTCAAAAGGGGCGCAGCGAAAATCGTCAAGGATGCGCATGGTGAGGTCCGCCGCCTGGCGCGTGCCCGCGCCGGGCAGTACGAGACAGAATTCCTCGCCGCCGATGCGCGCGGCGATATCGTAAACACGCAACGAACGCAGGAGAAGGTCACCAAGCGCCATGAGCACCTTGTCGCCGGTGGCGTGGCCGTGAGTGTCGTTGATATCCTTGAAGTTGTCGAGGTCGAGCATGACCAGGCTGAGCGGGCTTGCGGTGCGGAGCGAGCGCTGCATTTCCAGGGTGACCTGACGGTCGAACAGGCGCCTGTTGGCAAGGCCGGTCAGCATGTCGTGGTCGCGCTGGAAGGTCAGTTCCTCCAGGGTTTCGCGCAGGGC
>JAVBVM010000005.1:0-13541 GCA_031554295.1 Desulfovibrionaceae bacterium
CACCAGCGCCCGCCGCCGCCATGATGAGGGCGGGCGCTCTTTCTACGTCTATTGCCATTCGTCTATACCCGTAGAAATTGCTGGTATGGCTGCTGGTAGAATATTTCCTCATTCAATTTTTCTTTATATTTTTCAGCTAGATAAAACTTATTGACGAATAAGGCGGAAGTCGAGGCTCCGTTCAGAAGATAGGCGGGAAATTTGGTTTGCCGGACCACAGGATGCGTATTTTTCCAGGTCATGGAGCACCGCCTGGAGGAAGTTCCGCATAGCGGAAAAAATATGTGGATTATCAAGCGTGTTTTTATATCAAATTTTGCAACTGGTTTATCAGATTATATTTAAGTATATGCCGTTTCAGGTGTTATAATTGTCAGAGGGGCAAAAGCCGGGTACATTCGGCCGCAAAATCTGGGGAGGCAACCATGTCATTGCGGACGCGGGAACAACTGCTTGAAGAAGTGAAAAAGCGCCGTACTCTGGGCAGCAGCATTGCCGTTTTGGCGCGTGAGGATCGCAATTTCCAGAAGGAGCATCTCAAGGAATACGACATCGGCACCAACGAAATGGCGGTATTGCTGCAACTGCATTACTTCACGACCCTGTGCCAGGACCAGCTGGGCGTGAACCTGGCCATGGATTGCAGCACCTTGTCAAGAATCGTCAAACGGATGGTCCGCCGCGGCTTTATCGCCATGTCCAAAAATGCCGCTGACGGCAGGGTGTACGATCTTGCCCTGACCCCGGAGGGAACGGCCCTTATTCCGGTCCTGCAACGGAACAACAGCCGCTGGATGGATCTGATTTTGCTGGATTTTTCCATGGAAGAACAGCAAGAGTTGGCGGGCCTGCTCGATCGCCTGCTCGAGAACAGCATCCACTACGCGGTGCCGCAAAAAGCGGATAAACGCGCCGCCCTTTCCGGCGAGAAGCGCGGCCGGGGAATGCGGAATTCCTGGATCGACGCGGCGCAGGAGGCGGCAAAATACCGGACCCTGGGCAGCCGCCTGACGGTGCTGAACCGCATCGCCCGGAATTTTTACAAGGAATATTTCGCGCAGTACAAATTCAGCGTCAATGATATGGCGGTGTTACTTCAGCTGGAAATGTTCGGCGAGCTGTGCCAGGACGATCTGGTGGGCAACCTGGCCATGGATCGCACCACCTTGTCGAAGATAACCAAGAGCATGGTCGAGCGGGGTTTTATTTATACGGCCAAGAACACGGCGGATGGGCGGATGCGCTACCTGGGGCTGACGCAAAAGGGCAAGGCCCTTGTGCCTTTCTTGCGGCAGGGGGCCAAGGAGTGGCTGGCCTTGATTTCCGAAGGGCTTGACGAAGAGGAGCGCGCCCGTTTGCTGGCGATGCTGGGCCGCATGCTGGACAATGGCGGCCGATACGCGAAGCCGCCCTTTTCCGGGCCAGGATATGACGGGGATTGATTCCAATTCAGGTCCGCCTGAACTGGAATTTGAATAAGAGAACGGCCGGGACGGCTATTCGGCCCTGGAAAAGTGATCAAAGCCCAGCCCCAGGGCTTTTCCATCCAGAAACACTCCCGGTCCATCGCTGACCGCGCCGATCCAGACCATGTCCGGCAGGGCCGCCTCCAGCAGGCGCGCGCCCTCCGGCGGGCAGGTGCCGGCCAGGGCGTAGTCTTCGCCGCCGAGCAGGCATTCAACCGTCGCGTCAAGCCCACGGGATTGGGCATACTCCCGCGCCTCGGAATGGACAGGCACCAGGGCGCGCTCAATGACCGCGCCCCGGCCGGGGCCGACCAGGCGGGGCAAATCGCGGGCCAGGCCATCGGACACGTCCATCAGGCCGATGCGCTCCGCGAGGCCGTGCCTGGCCGCCGCGGCGGCCAGAAGCCGGCCTTCGGCCGCTTTCGGCCGTGGGACGAGGTGGGCGGCGCAGGCCAGAGGATATGACTCCAGCGCGGTCCGGCCGTCCGATTCCAGCAAAGCCAGCCCGGCCCGGGCCAGGCCGATGGGCCCGACGCAGAAAATGCGGTCGCCCGCTTTCGCCACGGCCCGCCGCAGGAAAGACGGGAGCGGGGCGGCGTTTTCCGGCCAGGCCCCGCCCCAGATGGTCACGCTGATCAGCAGCCGGTCCGCCGCCGAAAGGTCGCCGCCGGAAAGGTACAGGCCGTGTTCGGCGGCCAGGCGGCTCATGCCGGCGCAGAAGGCGGAGAAAAAATCAAAGTCCACGGCGGGCGGCAGCCCCAGGCCCAGGCTGAAACCCAGCGGCTGGCCGCCCATGGCCGCGATGTCGCTGATGTTCACGGCCAGGGCCTTGTGCCCGATTTCCTCCGGGCTGAAGTAGCGGGTGCGGAAGTGCACGTCCTCAAAAAACAAATCCGTGGACACCAGCAGGCGGGGCGGGCAGCCGAGCACGGCGCAATCGTCGCCCCGCAGGCGGGCGCGGCCGGGGGAGTCGGGAAACCAGCGGTCGAGAACGGTCAAAAAGGCGTCTTCCCCAAACAGGCCGTTCGGGCCGCTCGGATTGGTCGGCTTGCTCATCATTCCTTCTTTGCCGGCCCGCTTGCGCAGGCCCCGGCGTCCTCAAGATGCAGGTAGGCGGCCAGAATGACCTTGGGGCCAAAGCCGGGGAAGTTCACCCGGTATTTGTCCGGCGGCAGAACCTGGATGATCTTGCCCCGTCCGAAAATTTTGTGCGTGCAATAGCCGCACCGCGCCGGGTCCGTATGGTTTGGCGAGGCGGGCGGAATTTCCGTCTCCGCGTCCGCCGCCTCAGGCTGAGGCGGCGCCGTGAACGGGGCGGCGACCGGGCGGGGGATTTTCGGCGGCTCGGCAAAGGCGGGCGTTTCCCGCTTCTGACCGGCGCAGGGCAGCAGGCCCCGGCCGTAGCCTTCCTTCCATTCCTCGTACAGTTCGGGGCCAAGTTCGCGCACAAAGGGGCTGGGCATGGCCGGGCTGTGCGCCCCCTCGCCCCGGTTGTAAATGGTGGAGGGCACGCACAGCACCAGATCGTCCCGGGCGCGCGTGCAGGCCACGTACATGAGCCGGCGCTCCTCCTCGAAGTCGTCCGGGCGGTACAGGGCGTGGCGGGAGGGAAAGCGTTCCTCCACAAGATCCAGGATGATCACCACATTCCACTCCAGCCCCTTGGCCGAGTGGATGGTGGAAAGCACCACGGCCTCTTCCCGTTCTTCGCGCGTGCCGGGGTCCTCCAGCGAGAGGTCGGCCAGGAGCAGGTCCGCGTCCGTATAGCCGGAAGCGATGGTCACCAGTTCGTCCAGGCCCTGCTGGCGACGCGGCCAGTCTTCCGGATAGATCTCGGCCAGGCGCGGGGCGTAGTGCGCGATGATGCGGGAAAGCAGTTGCTCGGGCTTGGGCAGGCCCAGGCGCTGGGTGTCGAGAAAGGCCAGATCCGCCGCCAGGCCGGGATATTTGGCCAGGGCTTTGGTCAGAGGCTTGGCCTCGCCCGCGCGCAGCAAGGCGTACAGTTTGTCCGCCGTTTTCTGGCCTATGCCCCGGTGCAGTCCGGCCAGGCGCTGGAAGGCGGGCAGATCCAGCGGGTTCAGGGCCAGGCGCACGAAGGAAAGGGCGTCTTTCACGTGCGCGGCCTCAATGTATTTCACCCCGCCGTATTTGCGGAAGGGCAGGCCCAGTTTGCTCAGCTGCACTTCCAGATTATAGGAGTGGAAGCCGGCCCGGAACAACACGGCGATTTCCGGGGCCGCATGCCGGGCCAGGCTGTTCCGGATCAGTTCCGCCACCAGCCCGGCCTGGCTCAAGTCGCCCAGCGGGCGGATCAGGCGCGGCAGAGCCCCGCCTTCCCGTTTGGTGAACAAATGCTTGTGGTAGCCTTCAAGGGCTCCGGCCGAGATTTTGTTCGCCAGATTCAGGATCGGCTGGGTGGAACGATAGTTTTCCTCCAGCCGGATCAGATGGGCGGTTGGGAAGAATTTCTGAAAATCCAGAATATTGCGCACGTCAGCGCCCCGGAAGGCGTAGATGGACTGGGCGTCGTCGCCCACGGCCATGACGTTGCCGGCCTCGCCGGCCAGCAGGCGCACCAGGCGGGCCTGCACCGGATTGGTGTCCTGATATTCGTCCACCATGATGTAACGAAAGCGGTTGCGGCAGTGCTCCAGCACCTCGGGCCGCTGTGCCAGGGCGCGCTCCAGCTCAAACAGCAAATCGTCAAAGTC
Organism: Desulfovibrionaceae bacterium; assembly: GCA_031554295.1. Taxonomy (GTDB): domain Bacteria; phylum Desulfobacterota; class Desulfovibrionia; order Desulfovibrionales; family Desulfovibrionaceae; genus JAVBVM01. Next base: position 4,178 of record JAVBVM010000005.1, read on the forward strand.
CAGCAGCCCGTGCTCGCGCTTGTAGGCGGCGTAGGCGTCGGCCAGACGCTGCATGGCTTCCGCGTGCGCCAGCAGGTGCCCGGCCTCGCGCCGCAGGATGTCTTCCAGCGGGGCCTCCTTGTTGCGGGCCTTGCTGAGCAGGGCGGCCACGGACTGCACCTTGGGAAAGGTGCGGTCCCCCTTGGCGATGTGCAGGTTTTCCCTGCACTGCTGGATGGCCGAACTGATGTCCGCCGCGTCCATGACTGTCAGGCCGGGCATGCCCGCGGGCGGGAACTTGCGCAGAATGGAGTAGGCGAAACCGTGAAAGGTGCCGCCCTGCAAGCCGCTGACCGCGTAGCCGAGCAGGCGGCCGGCCCGTTCCTGCATTTGCGAGGCGGCCTTGCGGGTGAAGGTCAGCAGCAGGATGTGCGAGGCGGCCACGCCCTGTTCCAGCAGGCGCGCCAGCCGGAAAACAATGGTCCGGGTCTTGCCGCTGCCCGCGCCGGCGATGACCAGAACCGGCCCTTCCAGGCGCATGACCGCCTCAAGCTGCGCTTCGTTCAGTTCCTGAGCATAGTCAATCATTCCCTCTGCCTACCGGGCAAACAATCAAAGGTCAAGCGGATTGCGGCGGCAAACGCCCGGTTTGGCGCGGCCTTGCTCCGGATTTCGAGCCGACGCCGCAAGCGCATGAAACCGCCCGTACTTGCAATTATACGGGATTTTGGCATACTCCTGGCGGTCCATCTTCCACAGGAGGCTCAATGCGCATTTTCCGGGTATTGTGCGCGTTCATTGTCCTGGCTGCGTCACAGGCTTTCGCCGCGAATATCTCCGCCCCCTTATCTCCGCCTGTCCGCAGCGGGGGCGTGCCGGTGCTGGATGCCATTGAACGCCGCCACTCTTCCCTTGCCAGGGATTTCTTTTCCGGAGACGTCACCCAGGAGCAGCTCTCCACGCTGTTATGGGCCGCTTCGGGCCGTAACCGCGGCGGCCGGGGCTGGGTGGTGCCCACGGTCAAAGGCAAGGATCCCTATGTGGCCGTTTACGTGCTCGCGGATAACGGCGTTTTTCTTTATAACGGCGAACATCATTCGCTCCAGAAGATTTCCCCGGACGGCGCGGCCAAAAGCCGGGCGCCCATGCAGGAATTCGCCAGAAGCGCGGCCTACATACTCGCTTTCGTGCGGCAGGGAAGCGCCCTTGAGGGCGCGCACAGCCTCTCGCTGGGGGACAGCTTCGGCTATACCCTGGTTGGCGCCATGACGCAGAATATCTATTTGGCGGCGCCGTCGGTGGGCGTGGGCGTGCGCTACCTTGTGGCCTTTGACGAGAAGATCCTGCAAGAGGCCCTGAAGCTGGAGCCGCATGCCACGCCGCTGTGCATCATGCCGCTGACCAGCCTTGCGAAATAGCAATCCGCGTCTTTAGCGGCATTTTGCCTTCAAATAGTCGCAGACAGGCTTCGCCGGCCGTTTCGCCCATTTGAAGGCAAGGATTCGCAGTCAAATCATTGGGGGCGTTTCAAGCGTGAAATGCTCTGATTCGAATTCCAATTCGGGTATTCCTGAAAGAATAAGCCCAAGGAGCCGTCTATGAATGCCACCGCGAACCCGATCATCGCCGCCATGCTGGAGCGGCGGGCCTGCCGCGCCTTCAAACCCGAGCAGGTCGAGGAAGAAAGCATCCGCGCGATTATTGAGGCCGGTCGCTATGCGGCCACCGCCCATGGGGCGCAGCCGCAGCATTTCACCGTGGTGCGGAATCAAGCCCTGCTCGCGCGTCTGGTGGCGGCGGCCAAACGCGCCTACGGCAAAATGAGCGACGAGCACAGCCGCCGGAATGCGGAAAATCCCGACTACCACACCTTTTATAACGCGCCCACCGTCATTCTGCTCAGTTCCGACCCGGCGGAAGACTTTGGCGAGGTGGCCTGCGCCAATGCCATGCAGAACATGGCCGTGGCCGCGCAGGCCCTGGGGCTGGGCGGCTGTTATATTGGCTCCGTGCGCGCGGCCTTTTCCGGCCCGGATGCCCCGGAATTGCTGAAAGAGCTGGGCCTGCCCGACGGCTACGCCGTGCGCTTCGCCTTCGCGCTCGGGCATGCGGACGGGCCGAAAAACAAGCCCGCCCCGCGCAAGCAGGCGGTGAACTGGATTAAGTAGCCATACGCGCGGCGCGTCCTTTCCGGGAATGCCCGCCACGCGGGGGCCTTGGCGTTTTGCGCGGGCCTTAACGCGGCGGTGGGGCGATGGCCTTTTGCCCGCTGCCGCCGCCGGAAAGCCCTTTTATTTCGGCCGGGCGCCATAGGAGCGCCCCTCGGGTTTTTCGGCCCGCGATCTGGACGATATTGAAATATTTTCCGGCTTCCGCCCGCACCATGCGCAATTGGCTATTGAACCGCCAATCATACGGCCGCGATTCCTTTTATGCCGGCACCGTGAAATTCAGGCCCGGCAAGGCGGTCAGGAAACCCGCGCAACCCGGCGGCTCATCCGCCTCCCCGTGACAAACCGCCTAAAACAGCCGGCCGGTGATCAACCACCAAATCGTCGTGGTGCCCAGGGTCAGAAGGATGCCCGTGGTCACCATCAGGCTGCACAAGCGGGGGTTGTGGTTGAACTGGCTGGCCAACAGGCTGGCGGTGATGTGCGGGGCCATGCCCGCCTCCAGCACGCTTACCCGGGCCACCTCGGGCGTTCCCTTCATGACCAGCGCCAGCAGCAGCACCAGCAACGGGGCCAGCGCCAGCTTGTACGCAAGCCCGGTCACGAGGAGCCCGGCGTTTTCGCCGTACCCTTTGAATTCCAGTTGCAGGCCGATGGAGAACAGGGCCAGGGGCGATAGCGTGGGCACGATCATGTCCAGCAGCGGATTCATGAGGCTGATGTCCAGGAACGGGGGCACGGCAAAGGCGAACAGGCAGGCCAGGGCCGGAGGGAAGGTGAGCGTTTTCTTGAGCAGCGGGCCGAAGCCGGGGGTTTTTCCGGAGCTGTCCGCCGCCTTCAGCACAACCAGGACGGCCACGGTGGAAAACAGGATGAAGCCGCTCAGATCAAAGACAATGGCAATGGGCAGGGCTTCTTTGCCAAAAAAGGCGGTGGTCATGGGAAAGCCGAGAAAGGCCGTGTTCCCGAGGCCGCAGGTGAGCAGCAGAGCGGTTTTCGTGTGGATGTCCAGGCGTTTTTTTCGGGCGTACAACCCGACGTATACCCAGGCCCCGCACCAGATTAAACCCGCCCCCAGCACCGGCAGCAACATGCCGAAGTGCCAGTTGATGGCCGGAATATAGCGCAGGGAAAGGGCGGGCAGGGCGATGTACAGAACCCAGGCGTTGACGGCCTTGTACGAGTCGCGGGGCAGAAGGCCCCGGCGTGAAATGACGTAGCCTAAAATCGGGCAGATCAGGATGAGAGCGAAATTTTCCATGGCAGGGCGTGTGTATGAAATTTTCCGGGCAAGGGGAATGGCGGCCCCGCGGGGCGCCGGAAAGGCAAAAGACCAGGGGCCCGAACCCGGCTGGCCTGGCTCGAACTGGCGGGCCTATCCGGGCCAGATCGGGAGCGAGAGAGTTTTCACCATGCCGTCGCCGTTTTGGGAGGAATTGTGCCCAAGTTCGCGGATGATGGCAAGGTTGTTCGCGAACAAATCAAACAGCTGCTCTTCAAATTTTACCCCGCGGCCCTGGCGCATGATCCGCATGACATCCTCCTCGGGCAGTCCCTTGCGGTACACCCGGTCGGAAAGCAGGGCGTCGTAAACGTCGGCAATGGCCACCACCCGCGCCTCGGCCGGGATATTGGCGCCTTTCAGGCCGTTCGGGTAGCCGTCGCCGTTCCAGTCCTCGTGGTGGGAAAGGGCGATGGTTTCGGCCATGCGGATTACGTCGTCCTCGGAATTGGACAGAATGCGCGCGCCGATCACCGTGTGCTGCTGCATGGTCCGGAATTCCTCGGGCGTCAGGGGGCCGGGTTTGCGCAAAATGGTGTCGGGGATGCCGATTTTGCCCACGTCATGCAGCGGCGCGGCCGCGCGCACGGCGGCCACCCGTTCGGGCGGCCAGCCGAGCCGCTCGCCCAGGAAGGCGGAAATAAGGCCGATGCGCGTCACGTGGTCGGCGGTTTCCTGGTCGCGTGACTCCAGGGCGTTGAACAAACGGCTGATAATTTCCCCTTGCGTGTTGCGCAGGGCCTGGGTTTGTTCCAGCACCACCTGCTGGAGCCATACATTGCGCTCGCGCAGGGCCCGTTCCGCCTCCAGGATGCGCTGGCCGACCCGCAGCCGCATTTGCAGCTGGTTGATGTCGTAGGGTTTGGTAATGTAGTCGTCCACCTCGCCGGTGCGAAAGCCGTGGACGATGTCGGTGGACTCGCCCCGGCCGGTGAGCAGGATGATGTAGATATAGTGCTGGAAATTCTTGTCGGCGCGGATATGGCGGGCCAGACTCACGCCGTCCATGATCGGCATGCTCCAGTCCGTGATGATCAGTTCGATCTCCTCGGCGTATTCCTGCAGGATTCTGAGCGCCGCCGCGCCGTTTTCCGCTTCATAAACCGTGTGCCCCCAATCTTTCAGGTGGCTGGCTAGGACAATACGGGCAAGCTGTTGATCGTCGGCGATGAGTATCTGCATAAATGGTTCCGCTTGAATTGTACTCAGTGCGTGCGTTCAGTTTCAGAAGCCGAGCCGGCCGCTTGTTCCATTTCCGTCAGATATTCGCTCATATGGTCCATAAGGCCGGACAGGCAGGCGCGCAAGCGCGGCAGCAGCTTGTCCGCTTCCTCCGTCTGCGCGGGCAGAAGGCCCGCGCGCCCCATTCGCTCCAAGGTCAGGGAGAGTTCCACCGGCAGTCCCCGCGTGTAAAAAACGGTAATGCCCTTCAAGGCATGCGCGCTGGCCCGCAAGGCTTCATTATCACCCATACGCACGGCCTTTTCAATACCCTCCAGCAGAACCGGCGCGTCACGGCGATAGATGTCCATACTTTTTTTTATAACTTCAGATTTATTCAAGAAGTTTTCTAGCAATAAGGCCGGATCAAGGCAAGCGTCCGCGGGGAAATTTTTCCGGCTCGTGCCGCGTTCTCCTTGCGCGGCGGGGGATTGGCCAGAGTCCTGGGCGCTGTTGGAGATGTTTTCCTGCGGAAAACCGTCTCCTTGCCGTTTTTGTATGACCCATTCGATCAGCGGCGCCAAATCGGCCAGGCGGAAGGGTTTGGCGATATATCCGTCCATGCCCAGGGCCAGGTATTTTTCCCGGTCGCCTTTCAGGGCGTTGGCCGTCATGGCGATGATCGGCGTTGGCTGTTTGCCCGATTGCCGCTCCAGATCCCGGATTTCCCCGGCGGCCTGGGTGCCGTCCTGCACCGGCATCTGGATGTCCATCAGGATCAGGTCGAACCCGCCGCCCTGCGCGGCCGCCACCGCTTCCCGCCCGTTTGAGGCGACCCGCACCGTGTGCCCGAGCCCTTTCAACATGCGCACGGCCACCTGCTGGTTCATTTCCATGTCTTCCGCCAGCAGGATGTTCAGGCCGCGGGACGATTGGGCCTGCTTTTCCTGCGCCGGACGGTCCGCCACAGGGAAGGACGCCTTTATTCCCAGGGCGGAGGCAATGGCGCGGAGCAACTCGTCCGGCAGAACCGGCTTGAGCAGGTTGGCGCTGTAGCGCCGTTGCGCGCGCGCGGCGGCCGGGAGATCCATTGAGGAGAGAACAATGACCGGAATGGCGGTGAAGCGCTTGTCGTGATGCAGCGTTTCGATCAGATCAAGACCGCTCTTCCCCGGCATGGCCAGGTCCGTGAGAATAAGGCGGAACGGCCGCCGCTCTTTTTCGGCCGTGTTCAGCAGGCGCATGGCCTCGTCCGCGCTGTCGGCCTCGCGCGAGTCAAAGCCCCAGTCCGCCATCAGTTCGCGCAGCAGCTCGCGGCTGGTGGCGTTGTCGTCCACCACCAGCACGGGGAGGCCGCTCGCGCCTTCAAGCGGGAAGCAGGAGGCCAGCCGGCTTTCGGTATTGCAGTAAGGCAGATCCACATCCAGCCAGATGGAGGTGCCCTTGCCCTCCTCGCTCTTCAAGCGCAGCGTGGAGCCCATGAGGGCGGCCAGACGCTGTGAAATGGACAGGCCAAGGCCAGTGCCGCCGTAACGGCGGGTGGTGGAATTGTCCGCCTGGACAAAGGCGGCGAAAACGCTGTTCTGGCGATGGGCCGGTATGCCCACGCCCGTGTCCTCCACGCAGAAGCGGAGGCGGGCGGTCTGTAGGCCCCTGTCCAGCAGGCGGACGCTGACGTTCACTTCTCCTTGATCGGTAAATTTCAGGGCATTGGTCGTGAGGTTCAAAATAATCTGGCGCAGCCGGACCGGGTCGCCGATCACCATGTCCGGCACGGAATTCTCCAGGCTGACGTTCAGGTCAAGCCCCTTGCGGTTGATTTGCGGCGTCAGTACGCGCATGCTGTCATAGATCAGGTCGCGCAGGCTGAAGGAGACCGCCTCCAGGGTCATGCGGTCCGCCTCGATCTTGGAGAAGTCCAGCACGTCGTTGAGCATGGCCAGGAGAACTTCGCCGCTGGTGCGCACGGTGGAGACCATCAGGGACTGTTCCTCGTCCAGTTCGCTGCGCAACAGGATGTCGGTCATGCCGATGATGGCGTTGAGCGGCGTGCGGATTTCGTGGCTGACATTGGCCAGGAAGTCGCTTTTCGCGCGGTTGGCGCTTTCCGCCGCCTCTTTGGCGGCCACCAGGTGGTCGGTCAGGTTTCTTTGCGGCGTGGCGTCAAGCGTCATGCCGCCCACGGCGTTCAGGCAGCCGCTTGCGGACAGAATCGGGAACAGGTGGAAGGAATATGCCTGGGTATTTGCGGAATCCCGCCATTCAAAGCTTTCCGCCCGCCCGGAGCGGATCACGCATTGTTCGTGCATGCGCAGCTGTTCCGCCAGCTCGGCGGGGAGGACGTTGGCGTCGCCCCGGCCCAGAGAGCGCGCCGCGTCCAGGCCAAAGGCCGAGGCGTGGCAGGCGTTAAGCCATTTATAGCGCAGGTCCGGCGTCTTCATATACATGCCGACGGTGGAGTGCGCGAAGAATTCCTCCAAAGTGCCATCGCCGTTGGCGGCCGGCCTTTCCGCTGGGCATGGCCGCGTGGCGCCGGGAGGCTCTTCCAGCTCTTTGACGCGGCGATTTTGCCGCTCGTCCCTTCTCCGCCAGACGCGCCACAGGGCGAGAAGCGCGAGAAGCGCGAGCAGGACGCCGCCCACCCGGGCGGCGGATCCGGAAAAAAGGCCGGGCGCGCCCTGGCTTTGGGCGGGCAAGGCAACGGAGGCGGTGGAAAAAAACAGGCAGCAGGCGCTGAACAAGCGGAAGGCCACGGAGCATCCCGCGCGGGACAGGCCCGGCCGAAGGGCATTCAGTGGCGTGTCGGAATTGCTCATTCCAGCTCCACAACAGAGTCATTCAGCGTAAGCGGCCGGCACGCCGGAATGGGAGCCTTTCTCCGCCGCTTCGCCCGCGCGCCTTTTCCCTAAAAGGGCGGCGCGGGAAAGACCGCGGCTGGACCCCCTTCCATTTCTTTCCGAACATTTTCGTCCGGGCGAAGGTCCGTTGGTTGGCGGCGCGAACCTGACAGCCGTTCCACAGGCCGGGAGGGCGGAAGGAACCGGCGGTCCGACTCAATAAACACAAGGGCGTACCACCCTATACAAAACGACCGGATTTCCGGGATCTTTAGGGTCATTGCGGAAAAATCATCTATTTTTGCCGCTAACCAGGGCACTGCGCCTGGAAAATGCCAATTGTCGCCGGAATGCTCGCCTGTCCGTCGCGCGGCGCAGGCCGTTCGGAATGTCACAAATAAGTTGCAGGCCCGGCTCCGGGCCGCCCCGGTCCCGCGCCAGTGGGCGCGTTTGTTGCGTCACGGGAATGCAATCTTTGTATCAGGGTCGGTTGTATCTTTCTTTTGTGGAAACTTCCAGCATTTCCGGCCACGGTAATTTTTTTGGCCGCCGGGAAACATGCGGGGAAATGGCGTCGGGGAATTGAAACTGCGCGGCGTTTCAGAAAATTGGGAATGCAACGCGGCGTTCCAAATAATGTATACGGGGGATCGAGGGCCGTAACAGAGGGAGCCCCGGGCCGCCGGGGGAAGCCGGGCCCGCCGGCTCACTCCCCGCCGTTTTTCATCCAATTCGCGAAGTATTCCACGGTTTTTTCCAGGCCCTCCCGCAACTCCACCTTGGGAGCCCAGCCCAGGCGCTCCCGCGCGAGCCGAATATCCGGCTGGCGTTGCTTCGGGTCGTCCTTGGGCAGGGGAAGGTAAACCAGGCGGGATTTGCTGTTGGTCAGCTCCAGCACCATTTCCGCCAGCTCTTTCACGGTAAACTCATGCGGGTTGCCCATATTGATGGGGCCCACGCAATCTTCCGGCGTGTTCATGAAGCGGATCATGCACTCGATCAAATCATCGACATAGCAGAAAGAGCGCGTCTGGCCGCCGTCGCCGAACAGGGTGATCGGCTTGCCGGTCAGGGCCTGCATGATGAAGTTGGACACCACCCGGCCGTCGTTCGGGTGCATGCGCGGCCCGTAGGTGTTGAAAATGCGGCCCACCTTGATCGGCAGATCGTGTTGCCGGCGGTAGGCGAAAAACAGGGACTCCGCGCAACGTTTGCCTTCGTCATAACAGGAACGATCGCCAATGGGGTTCACGTTGCCCCAGTAGGTTTCCCGCTGCGGGTGCTGTTCCGGGTCGCCGTAAACTTCGGAGGTCGATGCCTGGAAAATTCTGGCGCGCGTCCGCTTGGCCAGGCCGAGCATGTTGATGGCGCCGTGCACGCAGGTTTTTATGGTCTGCACCGGATCATGCTGGTAATGCACGGGCGAGGCCGGACAGGCCAGGTTATATATCTGGTCCACTTCGATATAGAGAGGAAAAGTCACATCGTGGCGCAGCATCTCAAAGTGCTTATGGTCGAGCAGGTGCTCGATATTGGCGCGCGAACTGGTAAAGAAATTGTCCAGGCCGATCACCTCGTGCCCAAGCGCAAGCAGGCGGTCACACAAGTGCGAGCCGAGAAAACCCGAACCGCCTGTCACCAAAATGCGTTGCCGTAAGTGCATGTGGAACTCCCGGGATTCAGCATTTGTCAAAAAGCGTTGACCTGTCATAAGGCCGCCGGATGGCGGACTCCGGTTTTGAGGCGGCTGCCGGGAGCATGATACCGTCATGCGCATTCCAAAACAAGCGGGAAACGCGGATGGATTGAAAAGGGCGCGCGGACCGGCTGGCATGAGCCCCCCCCGCGCCGCGGCCCCGCGCGGCGCCCCGCCCGCGCCGCCCGCCGCCCGCCGGCCGGGGCGCGGGGGCGGGCGGCGCGGGTGAGAGCGCCGG
>JAVBVM010000032.1:0-10110 GCA_031554295.1 Desulfovibrionaceae bacterium
ATGTTTACGGGGATCATCCAGGGGCAGGGCGAGATTGTCGCCAGGGAAGCGCCGGGCGGGGCCGATTCGACGGCGGGCGAGGCGCGTTTCCGTATCCGCGTGCTGGGAGGCATGCCGAATATGGCCGTGGGCGAATCCATCGCCGTCAACGGCGTCTGCCTGACGGTGGAGCGCCACGCGCCCGACGGAGCCTGGTATATCTGCTACGCCTCGGCGGAAACGCTGCGCATGACCACCTTGAATGAACTTGGCCCGGGCGCCCGGGTGAACCTTGAGCGCGCCCTGGCTATGGGCGACCGCCTGGGCGGGCATCTGGTGAGCGGGCATGTGGACGGCATGGCGGCTGTACGATCTGTAACGCCGGCCGGAAATTCCCGGATAGTGGAACTTTCCGTTCCGCCGGAACTGGGCCGGGGCGTCATCCCCAAGGGCTCGGTGGCTCTGGATGGCGTGAGCCTGACGGTGAACGCCTGCGGGGCGGATTTTTTGCGCGTGAACATCATTCCGGAAACCTGGGGCGCGACCACCCTGAGCGCCTGGAAGCCGGGCAGCCGGGTGAATGTGGAAACGGACATGATTGGGAAATATGTGGCCCGTTTTCTCGCGCCATGGAAAGAAAACGCCGGGGGCGAATCCGGCGGCCTGACCATGGAATTTTTGCGGGAACACGGCTTTTGATAAGGAATGAAGCATGGGCGTTTTGTGTACGACTGACGAAGCGATTGAGGAAATCCGCCAGGGCCGGATGATTATTCTGGTGGACGACGAGGATCGCGAAAACGAAGGTGATCTGACCATTGCGGCGGAATTTGTCACGCCGGAAATCATCAATTTCATGGCCATGCACGGCCGGGGGTTGATCTGCCTGCCCATGGCCCCGGAATGGGTGGACAAATTGCAACTGTCCCTCATGACCCAGCGCAACAATTCAAAATTCGGCACCAACTTCACGGTGTCCATTGAGGCGCGCCAGGGCGTGACCACCGGCATATCGGCGGCCGACCGGGCCACGACCATCCAGGCCGCCGTGGCGGACAACGCCCGGCCCGAGGATATTGTCACGCCCGGCCACATCTTCCCCCTGCGCGCGCAGCGCGGCGGGGTGATGGTGCGGGCCGGGCAGACCGAGGGCAGCGTCGATCTGGCGCATCTGGCGGGCTTAAAACCCTGCGCCGTGATCTGCGAGATCATGCGCGAGGACGGCGAAATGGCCCGCATGCCCGAATTGACCGTGTTTGCGGAAAAGCACGGCCTGAAGATCGCCGCCATCAAGGATTTGATCCGCTACCGCATGCGTGCCGGCATGCTGGGCATCCGCCGGGTGGCCGAAGCGAAAATGCCCACGCTCTGGGGCGATTTCAAGGTGATCGCCTATGAAAGCGATATGCATGACGAGACGCACCTGGCCCTGGTCAAAGGCGAGATCAAGCCGGACGAGCCGACCATGGTGCGCGTGCACAGCGAATGCCTGACCGGCGACGTACTCGGCTCGCTGCGCTGCGACTGCGGCGGTCAGCTGGCCGCCGCCATGCGGCGTATTGCCGATGAAGGGAAGGGCGTGCTGCTCTATATGCGCCAGGAAGGGCGAGGCATTGGGCTGGCCAACAAGATCCGGGCCTATGCCCTTCAGGATCAGGGTCTTGACACGGTTGAGGCCAACCACAAGCTCGGCTTCAAGGCCGACTTGCGCGATTACGGCGTGGGCGCGCAGATCCTCGTGGATCTCGGCGCGCGCAAACTCAGACTGCTGACCAACAACCCGACCAAGATCGTTGGTCTGGAAGGCTACGGCATTGAAATTGTCGAGCGCCTGCCCATTGACCTGGGCGCGGGCGAGTTCAACGCCGCCTATCTACGCACGAAAAAGGAAAAAATGGGGCACCTGCTGCAACTGTAGGCCGCCTGTACCCGAAGATCTTCATAAAGAGGAAGCACCATGCTGCACATTAACACCATTGAAGGAAAATTTGACGCTCAGGGCCTGCGTTTCGTCCTGCTGGCCACCCGCTTCAACGATTTTATCGTGGATCGCCTGATTGGCGGCGCGGTGGACTACCTGTTGCGCAACGGCGCCTCGCGCGAAATGCTCACCCTGGTACGCATTCCCGGCGCCTTTGAACTGCCGGTGGTGGCCAAGCGTCTGGCCAAAAGCGGCAAGTACGACGGCATCATCGCTCTGGGCGCGGTAATCCGCGGCGCGACCCCGCATTTTGAGTTCGTCGCCAACGAGGCCACCAAAGGCCTGGCCCAGGTGGCGCTGGAAACCGGCCTGCCCGTGGGCTTCGGCCTGTTGACCACGGACTCGCTTGAGCAGGCCATTGAGCGGGCCGGCAGCAAGGCGGGCAACAAGGGCGTGGAAGCCGCCGCCGCCGTGCTGGAAACCCTGCGCGTGCTCGAGCAGGTCTAGCATGGCGTCGTCACATGGCTCCGGAGATCGGCCAATGTCGAATCCGGCTCCGAAAAAAGCCGGCCAGGCAGATCGATCGGGTCGCCCTGGTCGGCAGGGGCGTCCCGGTCGCAAGGTCGAGCGGGAAGTCGCCTTCCAGATCCTGTACAGCCTGAGCTTTTCCCCGGATGTGGACGAAGGGCGGCTGCACACGGTTTTCGCCAACTCCCCCGACCTTGAGGCCAAGGGCCTTACGCCCGATCCCGAGGGCTTCACCTGGGAACTGGTGCGCGGCGTCTGGCTGAACCGGGGCGAGATAGATGAGGCCATTGCCCGCTATTCCCAGAATTGGCGGGTGGAGCGCATGGGCCGCATTGAATTGACGATCCTGCGCATCGGCATGTATGAAGTGCTCTTTGCGCCATCGACCCTGGATGTGCCGCTGAAAGTGGCCATCAATGAGGCGGTGGAACTGGCGAAAAACTTCGGCGACGAGAACTCGCGCGGCTTTGTCAACGGCATCCTCGACGCTGCCGCCCGCGCCCTGGAAGCGGGCAAGGAACAGAGACGGGCGGAGTAGGGATGGCCTCCGGCGGCCAAAGGGCGTGGCCCTTTGGAATCCTTAGATAATCATAATAACGGATTGGATATGCAGTATAATCCGCAGGCCATTGAGTTGAAATGGCAGGAAGTTTGGGAAAAGGAGCGGGCCTTCGCCTGCGGGCATGACGGCCCCGGCGCGGCGCGCCCGAAATATTACGTCTTGGAAATGTTCCCCTATCCCTCGGGGAACATCCATATGGGGCACGTGCGCAACTACGCTCTGGGCGACGTGGTGGCGCGCTTCAAGCGTATGGAGGGCTTCAACGTCCTGCACCCCATGGGCTGGGACGCCTTTGGACGGCCGGCCGAGAACGCGGCCATCAAAAACCGCATCCACCCGGCGACCTGGACCTTCTCCAACATCGACAATATGCGCGGGCAGCTCAAGCGCCTCGGTTATTCCTATGACTGGAGCCGTGAGCTGGCCACCTGCACGCCAGAATATTATCGCTGGGAGCAGGAATTTTTCCTGCGCTTCCTGGAAAAAGGCATTGTCTTCCGCAAAAAGGCGCCGCAGAACTGGTGCCCGGACTGCAACACCGTGCTCGCCAACGAGCAGGTGGTGGACGGCCTGTGCTGGCGCTGCGACCACGTGGTCGAGCAGAAAGAGCTGACCCAGTGGTTTTTGCGCATCACCGACTACGCCGAAGAACTGCTGAGTGATCTGGATAAGCTGGAGGCCGGCTGGCCCGAGCGCGTGATCAGCATGCAACGCAACTGGATCGGCAAATCCGTGGGCGCGGAGATTTCTTTCCCGCTGGACGGTCTGGACGAAAAGATCGACGTGTTCACCACCCGGCAGGATACGGTTTTCGGCGCCACCTTCATGACCATCGCGCCTGAGCATCCGCTCATGGAGCGCCTGATCGCCGGCAAGCCGCAGGAAGCTCAGGCGCGCGCCTTTGTCGAACGCATCCGCTCCATGGACCGCGTGGTGCGCCAGGCCGACGATCTGGAAAAAGAGGGCGTGTTCACCGGCGCCTACTGCACAAATCCGTTCAGCGGCGCGAAAATGCCGGTGTGGTCGGGCAATTTCGTCCTGGCTGAATACGGCACGGGCGCGGTCATGGGCGTGCCCGCGCACGACCAGCGCGACTTTGAATTCGCGCGCAAATACGGCCTGCCGATCCAGGTGGTCATCCAGCCCGCGGGCGAAAGTTTTGTGGCCGAACGTATGAACGAGGCCTGGACCGGCCCCGGCCTGATGGTCAACTCCGGCGAATTCAGCGGTTTGGAGAACGAGGCCGGCAAAATCAAGGTGGCGGAAAACCTGGAAGCTTCCGGCAAAGGCCGCCGCACTGTGAACTACCGCCTGCGCGACTGGAACATTTCGCGCCAGCGCTACTGGGGCGCGCCCATTCCCGTGCTGTACTGCGATCAGTGCGGCATGGTTCCGGAAAAATACGAAAATTTGCCCGTGATCCTGCCGCTGGATGTGCGGACGCGCGAGGACGGCCGTTCGCCCTTGCCCGACACGCCCAGCTTCTATGAAGCCCCCTGCCCGAAATGCGGCGGCAAGGCGCGGCGGGAGACCGATACCATGGACACCTTCGTGGAATCTTCCTGGTATTTCGCCCGCTATACGGACGCCAAGCGCGACGCCTCCGCCTTTGACCCGGCCGCCCTGAAATACTGGCTGCCCGTGGACCAGTACATCGGCGGGGTGGAGCACGCCATTCTGCATTTGCTCTATGCGCGCTTTTTCACCAAGCTGCTGCGTGACTGCGGGTACATGGAACTGGATGAGCCCTTCGCCAACCTGCTGACCCAGGGCATGGTGCTGAAAGACGGCGCCAAGATGTCCAAGTCCAAAGGCAACACCGTTGACCCGTCTGAGATGATTGCCAAATACGGCGCGGACACCGTGCGCCTGTTCTGCCTGTTCGCCGCGCCGCCCGAGCGCGACGTGGACTGGAGCGATTCCGGCATCGAGGGCGCGTTCCGTTTCATCAGCCGCGTCTGGCGTCTGGTTGAACAGCTTGAGGGAGTGCTGCTGCCCGTGGCGGCCTGCTCCTCCACCGGGGACGACGCCGCCGTCAGTCCCAAGGCGCGGGAACTGCGCTTCAAGGAGCACGCCACGGTGAAAAAGGCCGGGGCGGACATGCGTGATCGCTTCCAGTTCAACACGGCCATTGCCGCGATCATGGAACTGATGAACGCCCTGTACCTGGAAAAGGACGAAGTGGCGCAGACCGAAGCCGGGCGCAGGGTAATTTCCTCTTGCGTGGCCTCGGCCCTGACCATGCTTTCGCCCATGATCCCGCATGTCTGCGAGGAGTTGTGGGAGCGGATGGGGCACACCCGCCGCGTGGCCAGCGAAGCCTGGCCAATGTGGGATGAGACGGCCCTGGCGCGCGACATGCGGACCATCGTCTTGCAAGTGAACGGCAAGCTGCGCGGCCGGCTTGAAGCGGCCGCCGGCGCCAGCCGCGAGGAGATAGAGGCCCTGGCCCTGGCCGACGGGAACGTGGCCCGCCACTTGGAAGGGCTGACCGTGCGCAAGGTGCTTTTTGTGCCCGGCAAACTGGTGAATATTGTCGCGCAGTAGGCGCGGGAGCGGGGGTGTGGCGATGCGGCTGCCGGTTCGGTTCTTAGGTGCGCTGTTAGTATGTCTTGTTTGCGCGTCGTGCGGCGGCTACTCGCTTACGTCCATGCAGCCCAGCGTCCTGGGCGACGGC
This sequence comes from Desulfovibrionaceae bacterium, assembly GCA_031554295.1. Taxonomy (GTDB): domain Bacteria; phylum Desulfobacterota; class Desulfovibrionia; order Desulfovibrionales; family Desulfovibrionaceae; genus JAVBVM01. Next base: position 5,668 of record JAVBVM010000032.1, read on the forward strand.
AGCAAGACCCTGAAAGTCAAGGCCGTGGACAACCCCACCATGTATACCTGGCTGCCGTACACGCTCCGCTCGACCCTGCGCGACGAAATAAACGCGCGCAACCTCGCGCAATGGCGGGACAGCGGCCCGACCGACTTTGAAATCCGCCTGATCGTGGAGTCCTTCCGGGTCCGCGGCGACGCGCGCAGCGCCCAGGACGTCACTTTGCTGTACACCGCCACCATGCGGCTTTCCGCTACGGTTTACGACGGCGCGACCAATACCGTGAAGTGGCAGTCGGGCACCATCGTCTACCGCGAAACCTATGAGGCGGCCAATGCCCAGGAGGCGGCGCGCGAGCTCAGCCGCGAGTTGATCCGCCGCCTGGCCGACCGGATGCGCCAGGAATTCTGATCCGGCTTTAGAGCGGATTAGCTTTGAAAAAGGTTTATCCGCTCCGCAAGGATGTCTCCAAATCCTTGCCGTGAAATGGTTGTAGGCGAGCTTTGCTCGCCGTTAAGCAAGCATTTCAAACGTAAAATACTCTAGGACGCGCTTCGGCGCGCTCCAAAGACCCAACGGGACTATTCTCCATGCAGCGTCCAGGATTCAGCCTTTGCATCTGCCCGGACAGCCGGCTGCTTCGCGATCATGTCGAGGCGGCCCTGGCCGCCTGTCCGCCGGCCGGGGGCGGGGAATGGCAGCGTCAGGTGGCCTGGGGCGACGAATCCTTGCCGGATGGCTTCTGGAACGCCCTTACCCTGCCGAATCTGTTCGGCGGCGGCACCGCCCTGGTGCTGCGGCTGGCCAACCTGCTGCCGGCCGAAACCTGGAAGCAGCTTTCCGCCCGCTTGGCTCGGCCTAATGAATCCACCTGGCTCTTCTTGTGCCTGGAGGTGGAGTTTGAGTACGGCGAGCCGAAAATCCCCGCGCACATCAACAAGCTCGCCTGCCTGCGCTTCGCGCGGGAGCGCGGTTGGGTATGGCTTTCGCCGGGGCTGGACGCGCGGGGCATGCGGGATTTCGTCAGGCAGCGCGCCACGGCCCTCGGGCTGAAATTCGCCCGTGGCGTGGAGCCCGCGTTGCTGGAGGCTCTGCCCAACGACGCCTCGGCCGCCGCCGCCGGGCTGGAGCAGCTTTCGCTCTATGCCGGGCGGGATGAAGTGACGCTGGAGATGGTGGAAATCGTGCGGCGCGAAACCGCCATGGATATCTTCACTCTGGTGCGCGCATTTCAGGGCAAAAGCGAGGGCGGGCAGGGCGCGGCCGTGTGGCGGAACATCGCCCAGGGCCAGCTTTCCGGCGACGGATTTATTTTTACTCTGCTCAGCGTGTTGCAGCGTGAGGCTCGCCAGATGTGGCAGCTGCTTTTCGGCGAGGAAGTACGCCTGCCGTCTTCCGTGATCGGCCAAAAGCGGGAGCTGGCTCGCGCGCTCGGGCCGGCTGGCCTCGGGCGCGTGTGGGAGGCCGTGATCCAGGCGGAATTCGGCATAAAAAGCGGCGAACGCACGCCGGATCAGGCCCTGGATCTGCTGACCGCCGACCTGTTCACGGTGTTCGGCGGCCTTGGAGCCAGAAAAAACTAGCCGTTCTCAATAATTGCCGTCCGGGCATTCTTTCTTTATCATACCCAGAACAAAATAATTTTTGCCGGGTCTTGCCTACCCGCTATGGCTGCTTACTTATGACAGAGGATTATCAAAAAGGCCACCGCGAGCGTTTGCGCGACCGTTTCCGGGACGACCCATCCAAGGTCGGCGACTCCGAGGTGCTTGAGCTTCTGCTCGGTTACGTGCACCGAAGAAAGGATACCAAGCCGCTGGCCAAAGAGTTGCTGGACCGCTTCGCCACCATGCGCGGCTGTTTTGACGCGTACCCGACGGAGCTTGGGCAGGCGGCGGACTTTGGCCCGTCGTCCCAGGATTTCTGGCTGCTGCTGCGCGAGATGATGGCCCGCTACGCCGAGGCCCAGGTGCGCGAACGGCCAGTACTGGAGAATTTCGCGGCTTTGGAGGAAATGGCCCGTATCCGCCTTGCGGCCTGCGCGCAGGAGGAACTGTGGGTCGCCTTGGTGAACAAGCGCCACCGGCTGTTGCTTTGGAAGCGCCTGACGCGAGGCACTGTGGATTCCGTATCCATTTATCCGCGCGAGATCTTGGAACTGGCCCTGCACCATAAAGCAAAGGGCATCATTCTGGTGCACAACCACCCGGCGGGAACCGTGGCGGCGTCCAAAGTGGACGTGGATTTGACCCAGCATCTGGCGCAGTTGGCGCGCCAGTTCGGCATGCGTCTTGTGGACCATGTGATCGTCACGGACGGCCAGTGCCACAGCATGTATTCGGACCGGCTGCTGGATGACTAGCCCGCTGACGTTTGAATTAATGCCAAATTTGTTTAGATTTGGAATGGCGCCTGGTTCAGGCGCCGCGAGTTTTTTTAAAAATCAGGATTTGCCTGTTAAAAAACTTTGGCGCCTTATCAATTCAGGTCTGCCTGAATTGTAATTCGAATAAGGAGACTTCATGTCTGAAAAAATACAGGACGCCCGTAGCATTGCTTTTTCGGAACCGCAGAGCGACCGCGAGACGCAACTCGGCTCGCTGCATGACCCGGAGGTGATCGAGGCCCGGCGCGACGAGGAAGCCGTTCCGGCGCCGGACGGGCAGCGTCCGGAGATTCCGGCCGAATTGCCGGTGTTGCCCGTGCGCGATGTGGTGGTGTTCAATTACATGATCCTGCCGCTGTTCGTAGGCCGTGAACGTTCGGTCAAAGCGGTGGAAGCCGCCCTGACCGGGGCCCGGCACATTTTTATCTGCGCCCAGAAAAGCGAGGACACGGAAGTTCCCGGCAAGGACGATCTATACGAAACCGGCACCATTGCCGTTATTCTGCGCCTGCTGAAAATGCCGGACAACCATTTGAAGGTGCTGGTGCAGGGCATTTCGCGCGGGCGCATCCGGCGTGTGGCGGCGGAAGAGCCGTTCATGCTGGCCGAGATTGAGGCGTTCGCCGAGCCGGACGTGCAGCCTGTGGCGGCGCTTGATCCCGAGCGGCCCGATCGAGAGGACGCGCTTCAGCGCGAGGCCTTTCAGCGTGAAGCCCTGATGCGCACGGCGCGCGAACAGAGCGAGAAGATTCTTTCCCTGCGCGGCGTGGCCACGGTGGAAATCATGGGTGTTCTGAACAGCGTGGACGATCCCGGCCGCCTGGCGGATTTGATCGCCGCGAACATGCGCATGAAGCTGGCCGATGCCCAGGCCATTCTCGACTGCCTTGATCCGATCGATCGCCTGGAGTTGGTCAACTCGCAGCTCGCCAAAGAGGCGGAAGTCACGGAAATTCAGGCGCGCATCCAGCACAGCGCGCGCGAGGGCATGGACAAGGCCCAGAAGGACTATTTCCTGCGCGAGCAGATGAAGATTATCCGCCGCGAGCTGGGTGAGGGCGGCAATGATGACGAGGACCTGGATGAGCTTTCCCGGGCCCTGGAAAAGGCCCGCCTGCCGGTGGAAGCGAAGAAGGAGGCGGACAAGCAGTTGCGCCGCCTGCTTTCCATGCACCAGGATTCATCCGAAGCCACGGTGGTGCGCACCTACTTGGAATGGATTTCCGAGCTGCCCTGGTCGAAACTGTCCAAGGATCATTTCGACATCAGCCGGGCCAAGGATATTTTGAACGCCGACCACCTGGGACTGGAAAAGGTCAAGGACCGGATTCTCGAATATTTGAGCGTGCGCAAGCTGAACACCAAGTCGCGCGGCCCCATCCTGTGCTTTGTCGGCCCGCCGGGCGTGGGCAAGACCTCGCTTGGCCGCTCCATCGCCAATGCCCTGGGGCGCAAATTTCAGCGCGTGTCTCTGGGCGGCATGCGTGATGAGGCGGAAATACGCGGCCATCGCCGCACCTACATCGGGGCCATGCCCGGCCGCATCATCCAGTGCATGAAGCAATGCGGCACGCGCAACCCGGTGATCATGCTGGATGAGCTGGACAAGCTCGGCACGGATTTTCGGGGCGACCCCTCGTCCGCCCTGCTGGAGGCGTTGGACCCGGAACAGAACCACGCTTTCAGCGATCATTACCTGAATATCCCGTTCGATTTGTCCAAGGTATTATTCATCTGCACGGCCAACCAGCTTGACCCCGTCCCGCCCGCCCTGCGCGACCGGCTGGAGGTGATTTCGCTGCCCGGCTACACGCAGCAGGAAAAACTGGCCATCGCACGCCGGCACCTGCTGCCCCGCCAGATCGGGGAAAACGGCCTGGCGGCGGAAGAAATCTCAGTGCCGGACGCCATGATCGAGCGCATCATCCGGGGCTATACGCGCGAGGCCGGCCTGCGCAACCTGGAACGCGAACTGGGCTCGGTGTGCCGCAAGTTCGCGCGGCAAAAGGCTGAAGGTACAGCCGGGCCATATAAGCGTCCGCCCAGGCGCTTGCAGACGTTTCGCGGCGCGCCGC
>JAVBVM010000130.1:0-6179 GCA_031554295.1 Desulfovibrionaceae bacterium
AAGCCAGGCGTGCCGCGTGCAATGCGGTCAAGGTCCACCGTATTATCAAGCGGGGCGCGTTTGATGTGGACTTCAAGAATTTGCCGCCGGCCGCGCACGTCCGGCACGGCCACCACCACCTGGCGGTCAAAGCGGCCAGGCCGCAGCAGGGCCGGGTCAAGCACGTCCGGCCGGTTGGTGGCGGCGATCAGAATGACGCCTTCGTTGGTTTCAAAGCCGTCCATTTCCACCAGCAGCTGGTTCAGGGTCTGTTCGCGCTCGTCGTGGCCGCCGCCCAGGCCGGCGCCGCGCTGGCGGCCCACGGCGTCGATTTCGTCAATAAAGATAACGCAGGGCGCGTTTTTTTTACCTTGGAGGAACAGATCGCGCACGCGGGCCGCGCCCACGCCCACGAACAATTCCATGAATTCTGAACCGGAAATGGAGAAGAAAGGAACGCCCGCTTCACCGGCCACGGCGTTGGCCAGCAGGGTTTTCCCGGTGCCCGGAGGGCCGACCAGAAGCACGCCTTTGGGAATGCGGCCGCCCAGGCGTGTGAATTTGCGCGGGTTGGCGAGAAATTCAACGATTTCCTGAAGTTCTTCCTTGGCTTCATCCACGCCGGCCACGTCGGTGAAACGCACCTTGGCCGCGTCCTGAGAAATAAGCCGCGCCTTGGAGCGGCCGAACGACATGGCCTTCCCCCCTCCCTGCATCTGGCGCATAAAAAATATCCATACCCCTACAAGTAAAAGAAGGGGGAACCAGGAGACCAGCAGGGTCATGTACCAGGGCGAACTTTCCGGCGGTTCGGCCTTAACGGCCACCCCGCGCTCCATCAGGCGTTTCACCAGTTCCGGATCATCCGGCGCGTAGGTTTCAAAGGCTTTATTGTCCTTGCTGTATGTACCGGTAATTTTATTGTCCTGCAGGGTCACCTGGCGGACGTCGCCCGCGTCCACCCGCTGCATGAATTCGGTGTAGGTAAGCTCTTTAGCGTCCGTCTGCGGCTGGTTCGTGAAGCGGAACAGCGCCAGCATGAGGACGCTGATGGCTATCCAGAAAATGAGATTCCGTGAGATTTGGTTCAATGAGTCCTCCGTGGTTGCCCGGGGCACTCAGCCATATTCGGGCTCAATCTATATATAGCTTAAAGCGCGTTTTGACAATGCGGCTGTTGAGCGGCGGGAATTTTTAAAGCTGAGCGTGAAGATCGCCCGCTGGCCCGCGCTGTGGGGAAATTTCTGCCTGCCGAAATAGCGGAAGAATGAAAAATAGTACTGAAAATATTGATAAAATTTTTTTGGAACGGTCTTTGAATATTCACGCCGCAAGGAGCGAACCATGAACATTTTTTCCGCTTTCTTTGGTCCGGGAGTTGGAGCGCAGGCGCAGGACGTCGCGGTGAACGCCGGTCTTTCCGTGCTGGGCGCGCCTATGGAAGGTGTGGGCTCTTCCGCCCTTTCCTTCGGCGAACGACTCGCCGAGGCGGTGGAGCAGAGGCTTTCCGGGAGCAATCCCCTTGCCGAATCAAAGGTCGAGGCGGTTTCCCGCCAGGATATCATGAAGCTGCGGGACGCGCTGGAAAAGAACGGTTTGCCCCGGGAAGTCGCCTCCGAGCTGAACAAATTAGCCGAAGGCGTGGATAAGATCAGCATCAATAAAGTATTGAACAAGCTGCGCCAGAAGGTGAGCGGCGGCGAAGGCGCCCCCCTGGAAGGTCCGGAATTTCTGGCGGCCAAGCAGATGCTCCAGAAAATCGGTTTCCTGCCGGAAGAGGCGGACACCCTGATCGAGGCCATGGGCGAAGGCAAGGCCACCGGCGTGTGGAAAGAAATTATGAAGCGCTTGTCCAAGGCCGAGCCGGATCAGTTCTTCGATCTTTCCTCCGATGAAGTTTCCGCCTTGGCCAAAGGTCTGGGGCTTTCCGAAAGCGTGACCGCGACCCTGCAGCAGCTTCTGGCCGGCGGCGAACTCAGCGCCAACAACGATGCCGTGAAGCATCTGCTTTCCTCCATTACGCAGGAAATGGCCGGTCGTGAGCAGGCATTGAAGCAACTGAACGTCGCCTTGGGGGAATCGTTGGGCGACGTCATGGCGAAACTGCGCGAGCAGAATACGCGTTCGGCCCAAGCTGACAATCGCGGTTCAAAAACCGCCGACAACAGCGAAGCGCTGATTCTGGAAACCGTAATCGGCAAGCGCGAAGATTCCCCGGCCCTGGGTCTGCACGACGGTCGGAAGGAACACGGCGAGCACGGACGGGAAGGCAGAGACGGATCGGGGCGGAAGACAGCCTCCGGTCGCGGTTCCGCCTGGGATACGTTGTTGAGCCGCGTGGGCGTTTCAGCCGACTTTGTGCCGGACGCGGCGGGCCAGGGCCAGTCCGAACAGGCTCAGGCCGCCATGCGAAGCGGGCGCGCCGGGCAGACGGCATATCTTTCCGAGCAGGCCGCGCAGCAGGTTGAGAAGGCAATTTTGTCCAACATGCATGACGGCGCGAAGCAGCTCGCCCTGAAGCTCAACCCGCCCGAACTGGGGGCTCTGACCGTGACTCTGGTGGTGCGGGGCAATGAGGTCACCGCGGTGTTGAAAACTGACCAGCCGGAAACAGCGCAGCTTTTGCAGGAGCAGATGAACCACCTGCGCGCCAGTCTTGAGGAGCAGGGTCTGAAAGTGGCGAAGCTGGACGTGCAGGCCGAAGTGGCCGACAGCGGCGCCGACCAGAACGCCTGGCAGGGCGCCGAGCAGCACAATATGGAACAGGAACAGCAGGCCCGCGCGGAAGAGCGCGAGCGCTTTCAGCGCCTGCGCCGCATGCGTGAAGCGGATGCCGCAGGCTTGGCACAGGAAATGCTTATACCTGGTATGCCGGCAAATATTGCATCGGGTTTGAACCTGATCGCGTAACAGCCGGATAACAAACAGGTAGACAGAGGTTTTCATCATGGGTTTGACATCACTGGATGTGCTTCAGCAGAGCGGAACGCTCAGCAACTATAGGCAGGAGGCCGAGGCGAAGAAGGACCTGGACAAGGACGCCTTCCTCAAGATCCTGGTCGCCCAGCTGACCTATCAGGACCCGCTGAACCCCATGGATGACAAGGAATTCATCGCCCAGCTCGCGCAGTTCACCAGCCTTGAACAGCTGACCAACATCGCGGGCAGCATGGAAACCATGATCGACAACCAGAATAAGGCGGCGATCAGCGACGCTGTTGGCCTGATCGGCAAGGAAGTGAGCGCCACCGGCTACAGCCTGTCCAAGGAAGGCGGCGCGATCAGCAAGCTGAACTACTATTTCGAAACGGATATCGAAAGCGGCTACATCAACGTGTACGACAAGGACTACAACCTCAAGTACACCCAGGTTCTCGGGGCGAAGCAGGCCGGCACCATGCACGAGTTCAAGTGGGACGGCAAGGACTACAACGGCAACCCGGTGCCCGACGGCATTTATACTGTGGGTATTGCCGGCGAGGACAAGGACGGCAGCGCTGTCTACATCCAGATGGAAGTCAGCGGCAAGGTCGACGGCGTTATTACCGAAGGCGGCAAAACCTACCTGGTTCTCGAAGACGGCCGCTACGTGGATTACGGCTTGGTCGGCGAAATCAGCCAGGGCAAGAAGGCCACGACTGATGAAGAGGCCGAGGAAGAGGCCGAGGAAGAGACTGAAGAAGAGACCCCCTAATAAGCGCCGCGACGCGGCGGGGGCGCAAATGGAAAAACAGCGCGATTCATGGAATGGCGCAATTTAATGGAGGAATAGTATGAGCACGACAGCATCAATGTGGACCGGCGTTTCGGGACTGCTGGCCCATGGCGAAAAGATGAACGTCATCGGCAACAACATCGCCAACGTGAACACAGTGGGCTTCAAATCTTCCCGCATGGACTTTGAAGACTACGTGCATCAGGACATCAACAGCGCGGCCGGCGTTTCCCAGGTCGGGCGCGGCGTGGCCATCGGCGCCATTTACGGCGACTTCAGCCAGGGCGCTTTTGAAACCTCGAACGAAGTGACCGACATTGCCGTCAGCGGCAAGGGCTTCTTTAAAGTGAAGCCTGTTGGCTCGGACGAGGCTTTCTACACCCGCGCGGGCAACTTCCGCTTTAACAAGGAAGGCTACCTGACGGATCCGCACGGCTATGCGTTGCAGGGCTGGAAGATCGATCTGCCCCAGAACACCGTGGCCACCGGCACGCAGTCGGCCACCAGCACCAACTCGATGATCAAGGGCGCGGGCGTGCCCGTGGACGTGCGCCTGCAGAACTTCAGCGCCGACCCCAAGCATACCAGCAATGTAACTCTGGGCCTGAACCTCGACTCCACCATCGGCGGCGACAAAAGTTCCGATCCCGCGGATCCGTTCTTCTCGCTCTTCAAAAACTGGGACGCCACGCAGAAGGTGCCGCTCAACGAAGATCTCTTCGCCTACCAGAGCTCCATTGAAGTCTATGACGAAGGCGGCACCAAACATGTGCTGACCGTTTACTTCGACCAGGTCTCCAATGATACGCTGGGCGATCCCAACAACGCCCAGCGGCAGTGGGAATTCGTCGTGACCATGAATCCGTCCGATGATATGCGCGTGTTCGACGCCGGCGGCACCCCTGTGGATCTGTCGGCAAAAGACCCGGTGACGGGTTTGCCCGCCAATAAGAACGCGGGCATCCTCATGACCGGCACGCTGAGTTTCGATACCGGCGGCCAACTGAAAGACATGGCCGCCTTCACGCCGCCGTCCGCTACCGGCGCCGGAGACCCCAACAACCTGGCCGACTGGATACCGGCAAAATTTTCCAGCAACGGCTATCCGCTGATGGTCGCGAACTTCTCCGGCATTCCCAACGCGAGCAGCACGGACCTGTCCGGGGCGCAGCCGTATCTGATGGAATTGAACCTGGGTCTGAAGAACACCAACCCGTCCGCCCCGTTCGTCATTCCCGGGGGGTACACGAATCCGGCCGCCATCGGCAACACGTTGGGCGATATGCCCAAGATGATCACCCAGTCCGCGCGCAACCCTGACGCCACCACCAGCTACTCCGGCTCCTCCTCGGAAACCACGCGCAAGCAGGATGGCTACAGCTACGGGTTCCTGCAGAATATTACCATCAACCAGGACGGCATCCTGTCCGGACGCTATTCCAACGGCGTGACCCTGCAACTCTACCAGATTACCCTGTACGATTTCATGTCGCCTCAGGAACTGCGGCGCGAAGGCGGCAACCTGTTCTCGGAAACCCGCGAATCCGGCGATGCCGTTTCCGGCCCGGCCAACCACAACGGCTACGGCAGCGTGCATTCCAACTCGCTCGAGCAATCGAACGTCGACCTGGCCCGCGAATTCGTCCAGATGATTACCACGCAACGCGGCTATCAATCGAACAGCAAGGTCATCACCACCGTTGACACAATGTTGGAAACCGTCATTCAAATGAAGCGGTAATCCAAACAGCCGCCCGCCGCCATACCCGGCGGGCGGCGGTTCCCCACCCGGGCCGGCCAAGGAAGGCTTTTTTCGCCAAGGAAGGCGTGCCCCAAATTTTACGCTGGTTGTGCTCATCCGCCGCGCGCCCGAATCGCGCGGCGGGGCGGGGGTCGGAAGGCCCCCGTTTTCTTTTTTGGGCAAGGGGGTGGCTTTTTCCGCTATACCGCGCCAGATGGCTCCTCTTCCTTGCCTCGCGGGAAAATCCATCCTTTTGTGGCTTGGCCTGGGAAAAAGCGCGAACGGATTATAAAAAACAGAAGATTTCCAAAGGGGCATACCCCCTTCGGCCGCCGGGGGCATATTTTTCCCATCTCCTCGCAACTTGACGCTTCCGTGTTGATGGGCTATACAAATCAGCTTGTTTTCAGCATTGCCAGTATACAAAAAGGAACGCCACCAGCATGTTTGACAGCTTGACGGACAGACTTTCCGGCGTGTTCCGCAAATTCGGCGGAAGCGCGCGCCTGGACGAGGCCGCCATTGACGCGGGCCTGCGCGAGGTGCGGATGGCGCTGCTGGAGGCGGACGTCAATTTCAAGGTGGTGCGCGATTTTATCGAACGCAGCCGGGAAGCGGCTTTGGGCCTTGTGCGCGCTAAAGATCTGACTTCCGGCCACCTGGTCGTGCTGATCGTGCATAATGAGCTGGTACGGCTGCTGGGCAGCGATACCACGGAGCTGAACCTGAAGGGGCAGGCGCCGG
>JAVBVM010000132.1:0-15144 GCA_031554295.1 Desulfovibrionaceae bacterium
CCGGCGCAAAGCCGGAACCCCGAAGAGTCCTTGATCTTCGTACGCTTAAGAGGAGAGGAGAAAAAGAAGCCGATCGGCGTTCTTTTTGAGCCCTCTCTTACGCCTTAAGCGAAGATCGCCCACATTGTCGCCGGCCGGTCATCGCTGAAGCGATGAAAGGCGGACTTGCAGGATCGCCGAATATAAAGGGGCTAAAACCCTTCCCGCGATCATACCTTGCAGCCCGCATTCACCGGAGAACAAGAGCGGACTGGAACGGCACCTGATATTTGCGGCATTCAGCAACGCCTGCAAATGTCAATATCCGGTCACCCGGACGCAGCAGGGCAAGCTCGACTCGCCCTTGGAACGCCCGGCCCGAAGGCCGTTTGCTCCCGTCCCCTACGGCCTTTTCGGCCTTCTTAGGGACTTTGCCTCGCCGCCCGTTCAAAAGCGGCGAAAAATGTGTCTACTCGCACCGCGACATTTCGTCAAGTTTTTTTTAAAATTTTTCCACTGGATCTTTTTTCCAGCTCGAAAAATATTCGCCCGGCCGCGGAGTCTTCCTAAAAAACGCGCAAGGCCGCCGGCACCAGCAACGGCACCAACAGCGTGAGCACAATGGCGCTGAACACGGAAAGAATGCCGCAACGCTCCCCGCTGTAACGCACAATGCCCGGCAGGGTGGTGTCCATGCTGGTCGCTCCGCCGGCCGCGATGGGCGCCAGGGGGCCGAAAAAGCGCACCAGAAGAGGCGTGGTCACGATCGTGAACAGCTCGCGGAAAATATTGGACATCAATGCCACTGAACCCAGGGGGGCGTCGCCCATGCCGGTGATGATCAGGCTGGAGAGGCTGTAATAGCCAAAGCCGAAGCCCACGCTCGCCGTTTCCCGCAGAGCCATGCCGGGCAGCAGCAGGGCCGCCGCCAGCGCCCCGGCGAACGTTCCGATCACGGCCATCAGCGGCGGAAGCAGGGCTTTTTCCCGCATCTGGCGCAGAATGCCCAGGGCGGACAAGTCAAAGCCAATGCCCATGCCCACCGTGAGCATAAGCAGGATAATGGCGTGCGTGGTGAATTCGCCCGCGCGCACGCTCCGCGGCAGGATATCCAGGCGCGAAAGGACCAGGCCGAAGAAAAAACAGCCGAGGATGATTCCCGTACCCAGCAACGCGCCCCTGAGCGAAGCGTCTTTTTCACCCGCGACGCCGCAGATGTCGCTCCGGGCGAAGCCTATGCGCCGGGTGACGGCCGCCGCCGCCAGCACGCTGCCCATAGTACAAAGAAAGCCGACTAAAACTGCGCGCGCGCCCAGAATCGGCAGATCGCGAAAAACCGCCTCGTTTCCGCCCAGGGCCGCCCCCAGGAGGAATAGCAGAAGCCAGACCGCGCAGCGGGTCACCCAGCCGGTCAGTTGCCGGACAGGCGCGCTGTTGCGCAAAAAATAACCCGGCGCAAGGCCGAGCACAAAAGAAATAAGTACTGCCGCCATGAAATTATGTCTTCCGGGATATCCGGGATTTCCAGAGCATTTCACACTGGAATGCTCGCACGGATTTGTCCGCAGATCCTTGCAGCCAAACAGCCGTAAACCGGCTTTGTCAGCCGTTGAGCAGCTATTTGAAGCGCTAATTATTTTAAGGATTGCTCGCGCGGACGAATCAGGCTCTCATCGCCGGGAAAAACGGGGCTCCGCCTCCGGGTTTCCTTCCGCAACTCCTCGCGCATATTCAGCATACCGTTCAAGAATGAACTCCGCATCTTCCGCCAGGCCGAGCGCCCGCGCCTGTTCGCGCGTCAGCGGATTATCGGCTCGCACTTCAATGGTCCGCATCAACAGGTTAAAAAAACGCCCTATTCCGGCTTTCCGGCGCGTCAGCCGCCCCGTCAGTCCGCTCCAGGCTTCAAGGTAGGCTCCTCCAGCGAAAAGACCATCCACCAACGTTCGCATTCCGGTCAGCCGCCGGCACATGGCGCAATACGCGCATGGACCATCTCCTCTCTTGCCCGGCTTCAGCCGTTCCGGCTCAGAACGTTTCACATTTAAAATGTATGCAAATTCCCGCCGCCAGCCAGTCGCGGACTGGCAATGCCAGCCCGCGACTGGTTGAAGAGTTGCTTATCCTATCGGATATCCCGCCACTCCGTGCGGATCTTCCCTTTCTCCTTCCACACGCCAAGGAATTTCTCAGCCAGCAGGGGGTTGGTGAAGGGGAAGTCCGACCGGATATGCCGTTCGCGCGTTTCCTTGCGTTCGCGCGCCGCGATCATGATCACCTCGCCGCAGTCCATGAGATCCAAGGTCTCATGGCAGCGCATCAACGTGTGCGAATTGTCCGCGCACATGGTTTCCATAGCTTTTTTGCGCAGCAAGGCCAAATAGGTGAGGCCCGCGCTGAGCAACGTTTCCGAACGCACCTCCACACCGGCGTAGTCGCGCATAATCTGCTGGAGCGCCAGATTGGCCTCTTTCCACGACGGAGCGTTCCGCCGGCCCAGAAGCTGCTCGCAGAAATCCACGCGTTTGCCTACCGTATCCCCGTCAAACACCTTGGCGGAACCGTGCGCAAGCACTTTGGCGGCCTTGGCCGCGTCCGCTCCGGCCAGCCAGCCGAACACGGCGGCGCCGGAAAGGTCGGCCCGGAAGTTGCCCACTTCGTCGCCGGCCGCATACAGACCCGGCACCGTGGTGCGCCCGTGCTCGTCAATGTCGATGCCCCGGCAGCCGATCAGATGCGGCTCGTACTGGGTGAATTCGACATAGTGCTTACGGACGTCAATGCCTTCCCGCTTCATATAATCAAGCATGCCGGTATTGCCTTCGTGCACCAGGCCCCACATCATATAGTCAAGATCGGTCTGGTCGATTTCCGTGCAGTCCATATAGGACGGGCCCTGCCCGTTTTTCATGCGATCGGAGAAGAGCGAGTTCCACACGTCCGCCGTGATGTCGCCCGACTCGCGCGTGGGCTTGGTTACGAACGGGCCGAGCGCTTCGCCGTGCGGCCCGCGGTACACGCCAATCCAGGTGGCCTTGCCGCAGCGCGAGAAGAACTTCGGCCCGGCGTGGCGGTTGGGCATTTCCATGTTCACCAGCCGCGCGCCGCTGCGATAAGCGAGCGAGCGCCCCGAACCCGTGCAGGCCGGACAGAAGGCCGTGTTGAAAATCCAGCCCGGGCTATTGGTCGAAGGGTATAGCCGGTTGGCCGTGCCCGTGCACAAAATCACCGTTTTGGCCTTAATGCGCTTCAGCGCCGGCTCCGGCTTCGACACATCCAGGGCCAAAGCCCCCACCACCCGGCCGCCCTCCATCAGCAGGTCGAGCACGGACAGATGGTTGACGAGCTTTGCGCCGGCCTTTTTGGCCTCGCGCGCCAGCACTTCCTTCTGGTTCGCGCCGGCGTATTTCAGAAAGATTCTTGGGCGGCCGGGAAAAGCGTGCCCGGAAAAGTCCCAGGTGCCGGACGGACGCATGGAAATGCCCCAGTCGTCCCAATCCTTCACGGTCTTGGTCGACTGCTCGAAAAAGGCCCGGACCAGAGCGATGTCCTGCGCCTTCCCGTGCATGCTGTTCAGCGTTTCTTTAATGGCCACCTCCATGGGGCCGTGCACTTCGGGAATCCAGCAGCAAAAATGGTCGTTGCCCGTGGCGCCCGAGCCGCTACGGCGCACATCGGCCTTTTCCGCCACGATCACCGAGGCTCCATGTCTGGAGGCGTTCATGCCCGCCATCAGGCCGCCAATGCCGCCGCCCACCACCAAAACGTCCGCCTCAAGAATGTCCTTATGCAGCAGGGTCACGGCGCACCTACCTTTTGGACGCGCGCGGCGCGTCGACGTACAGCATCATGGCGGGCAGGGGCACGCGCAGGCTTATGGCCTGCGTGGGGCAGTCCAGCGCACAGGAATTACAGTGCCAGCATTCATCAGGATACTTAATCAACGGCGTTTTCCCCGGCCCAATATTCTCAAAAACGTCCACCGGACAGATGGCGGCACAGGTTCCGCAAGGCTTGCACTTTTCCGCATTGATAATAGGCGGCATGAAAGCTCCTTTTGCTGATGGTTCCGTGGTAAGGATAGCGCACAACCTAACCCTTCCATCGACGCGTGGTCAAGCCGGAACGAAAAGGAGGACGGACCGTCCGGACGCGCTTTTCCATAGATTTTTTTCCGGTCCGGGCGTAATATGGGGAAATGAACACGCCATCCAGCCCGCCCGTGCGGCGGCTCGCCGCCATCCATGACCTCTCCGGCTTCGGCCGGACCTCGCTTACCGTGGCGATTCCGGTCATCTCCAGCATGGGCATCCAGGTCTGCCCGCTGCCCACGGCGGTGCTTTCCACGCATACGACCATATTCACCGGCTACAGCTTTTTGGACCTGACCATGGAAATGCGTCGCATGCTCGCGCACTGGCGGAACCTGGGCCTGCTTTTTGACGCGGTGTACAGCGGTTTCCTCGCTTCGGCCGAGCAGATGGACATTGTGGCGGAAGTCATCGACAGCTGCCGTCTGCCTGGCGGGCTGGCGGTGGTGGACCCGGTGCTTGGCGACAACGGGAAACTTGACCCGACCATGACCCCGGAAATGGTTGAGCGCATGCGCTGGCTGGTCGGCAAAGCCGACGTGATCACCCCGAATTTCACGGAAGCCTCGTTTTTGCTGGGCGAGCCTTTCAGTGCTTCCATCAGCGTTCCCCAAGCCAAGCGGTGGCTGAAACGCCTCTCCGACATGGGGCCGCGCATTGCCGTAATCACCAGCGCCCCTGTTGGGGATGAGAATTGCCAGACTCGGGCCGATGTGATTTCCGCCGTCGCCTACGATCGGGAACAGGATCGTTACTGGCGGGTGGACTGCCCCCACGTTCCCGTGCAATACCCCGGCACGGGCGACGCCTTTGCCAGCGTTCTGTCCGGTGCGCTTTTGCAGGGAGACACTTTGCCCGCCGCTATGGATCGGGCTGTGCAATTCGTCACGGCGAGCATACAGGCCACCTATTGCTATGGACTGCCCGTACGCGAAGGCTTGATGATCGAGCGCGTTCTGCATACGTTGCGCGCGTCCCCCGCCACTGAAACGTACCGCGCGCTTGAGGAGCGTTCGTGAATATGCAAGACAAAAACGCCCTGCCCATCGGAATGTTCGATTCCGGCGTGGGCGGGCTGACCGTGCTGAAAGCCCTGGCCGCCCTGCTGCCGGGCGAGGATATTCTCTATTTGGGCGACACGGCGCGCCTGCCCTACGGCACCAAAAGCCCGGCCACCATCACGCGCTACGCCCTGCAATCCACGGCCACACTGGCCGAACGCGGCGTAAAGCTGCTGGTGATCGCCTGCAACACGGTCAGCGCTGTGGCCATTGAAGCTCTGAGGGCCACGTATCTCGACATCCCGGTTTTCGGGGTGGTCGAGCCGGGCGCGGCCGCGGCCTGTGCCGCCTCGAAAAGCGGCTCCATCTGCGTGATCGCCACAGCCTCCACAATCAAAGGGCAGGCATACCATAAGGCCATCGAGCGCATCCGGCCCAGCGCCCGCGTCACTGGACTGGCCTGCGGCCTGTTCGTGTCGCTGGCCGAGGAAGGCTGGTTTGACGGTCCCCTGGTGCAGGGCATCGCCGCCCAATATCTTGATCCCATATTTTCGGATTCCGGGGCGCGACCTGATTGCCTGGTGCTGGGCTGCACGCATTTCCCCCTGCTGGACCGGCCCATCCGGGCGGCCATCCGGGCCGATGACGCGGCCGGCCCCGTGGCCATTGTCGATTCCGCCGCCACCACCGCCGCTGTGGTGCGGGACGAACTGATCCGGCGCAAGCTGCGCAACCCGCAAAAAACGGGAACCATACGCTTTCTCACCACCGACGACCCGGCGCGCTTCGCGGCCACAGGCTCGCTGTTTTTCGGCGTGCCCATTCCGCAGGAACGCGTGGAACTGGTGGATCTGGAGAGCGCTTGCCCACTCGCGAAAAAATAACCCATAGTGATAAAAGGAAAAACGTCATGTCCAGACATCTGCCCCCTGTTCCCATGCTCCCCGGCCCGGTCAGCGTACCCGGCGCCGTGCTCGACGCCCTGCGCAAGAACCATGGCGCCGGCCGCCGCGAGACCGAGTTCACCCCTTATTACAACGAAACGTCAGGCCGTCTCGCCCAGATCCTGGGTACGAAAAACGACGTGGTGATCATGACCGGTGAAGGCATGCTCGCCCTCTGGGCCGCCCTGAAAAGCCCTTTGCGCCCCGGCGACCGGGTGCTTTCCGTTTCCACCGGCATTTTCGGGGACGGCATCGGCGACATGGCCGCCAGCTTCGGCTGCGAGGTGCGCAAGCTTTCCCTGCCTTTCAACGCCAGTCTGGTGGACTTAAATCCGCTTGCGGACATGATCCGCGCTTTCAAGCCGAAAATGATCACGGCCGTGCATTGCGAAACGCCCTCCGGCACCATCAACCCGCTGGAAGGGCTGGGCGCGTTGAAAAAAGATATGGGCGTCCCCCTCCTCTATGTGGATGCGGTGTCCAGCATCGGGGGCATGCCGGTGAACGCCGACGCCTGCCACGTGGACCTGCTGCTCGGCGGCTCGCAGAAATGCCTTTCCGCGCCGCCATCCATGTGCTTTATGGCGGTCAGCGAAAACGCCTGGGAGCATGTTCGCGCCGTCAATTACCAAGGCTACGACGCCCTGCTGCCCTTCAAGGAAATGGAACGGACCGGCCTGCACCCGTACACGCCCTACTGGCACGGCATGGCCGCCCTGAACGCCGCCGCCAAGCTGCTGCTTGACGAAGGGCTTGAGCATGTCTACCAGCGCCATGAAAACGCCGCCCGGCAATGCCGCGCCGGCCTCGTGGAACTTGGCGTACAGCTCTGGCCAGCGCCTGATGCCGTGCCCTCCCCCACCGTCACCGCCGCACTGATTCCCGAAGCCGTTGCCTGGGAGGATTGGTATACCCGCCTGCGCGAACGCGGCCTGGGCATTACCGGTAACTTTGGCCCCATGGAGGGCAAGGTCTTCCGGCTTGGGCACATGGGCTCGCAGGCCGATGCGGGAATGGTGGAAAAAGCCCTGGAGATAATCTCCGACGCGCTTAAAGCCTAGAAAAGACAAGAAAAACATTTGCCGCAAGGGGATTAAAGCCCTTTGCGGTATTTTTTTGCTGACTTTCCCGTTTCAATCTGGAATACTAATAGTCATTAGCAATTTTTTATACTTAAGTTACACAAGCGACGTCGGAAAGGATCAAGGATTATTAATATGTATGAGCGCAGTCCGCGTACTTATTGGAAACGCTTTGAAATAAAGATAATCCTGGTTCTTTTGTTCAGCATGGGTGCGCTGGCGCTGGTTTTATTCCTTATAATCCACACTCAATATTATTCCCTGGCCATTAAAAACCGGAAAGATAACGCCAGGGTCATCTATCACTATATAGAAGAAATTATTGATAAAAATACATTCGAAGACCTTAACGCTATTAATGACGAAAATAAGGAAATATATTTAGATACATATAAAAAGATGAATCAAATCAGACGCATAGCGAACCTACGCTACTTGTACACGGCGAAAAAAAACGCCCAGGGCGAGTATGTCTATATTCTGGATGGACTTGATCGCCAGGCTGAAGGCTTCCGCCATGTGGGCACGCCGATTGAGGAAGAAATTAGCCCTCAACTGGAAAAATGCCTGCGAGGTCAGGAGGTTCTTGAGGACGATATTCTGGAAGCGGGCTGGGGCGTTGTCTATGCCGCCTATTTTCCCGTCCTCGATCGGAACGGCGCCGTTTTAGGCGCCATTGGCATGGAATTCGATGTTGAAAGGCTGTACACCGCATACCGCCATCTCAAGTTTCTCCTTATCGGCATTACTGTTGCGCTGGTGAGCATTTTTTCGCTGATTGCCATTACCGTCCTGAAAAAAGTCTCCCGGGCCGCGAAAGCCGAGCTGTTCGAAAAAGACAGTCAAATCATGGCGGCAAAAGAGGAGGCGCTGGCCAGCACAAAGGCGAAAAGCGAATTCCTTTCACGCATGAGCCATGAAATCCGTACCCCGATGAATGCGATTATCGGCATGACCAAAATCGCCAAACGCACGGCTGAAATGTCCAAAATACAGTATTGCCTTGAGAAAGTTGACCACACTGCAAAGCAGCTGATGGACATCATCAACAACGTTCTGGACATGTCCAGGATTGAAGCGAACAAGTTTGAAATAGCCTCGCACGAGTTTGACTTTGAAAGTATGCTGCAGCGCGTTTTCAACATAATCCAGCCCAAGGTCGACGAAAAACGCCAGAAGTTCGTCTTCGAGTGCAAGGAAATTTTCACCCGCGCCCTGATCAGCGACGAACTGCGGCTTTCGCGGGTATTAATCAATCTGCTGGACAACGCGACAAAATTCACTCCGGAATACGGCATCCTTTCGCTCAAAATAGGCCAATCTCCCTTGGATGACGACCATTCGACCATTCATGTGGAAGTGAAAGATACCGGCATCGGTATGTCGCCCGAAGAGCAAGGCCGCCTGTTCACCATGTTTGGACAGGCGGACGATGGCCTTACCCGCCGCTTCGGTGGAACCGGCCTGGGCTTGGCCGTGTGTAAAAAGATCGTCAACCTGATGGACGGCGACATCCAGGTGGAAAGCGAGCCGGACCAAGGTTCCCGTTTCAGTTTTTCCATCAACGTCGGCTGGGGCGGCAAAATCATGCGTCCCCTCCCCCACTCGGCCGCGCATGAGGATTTACGCATCCTGGTGGTGGATGACGCGGAAGATGTGCTGGAGTATCTCTCCAATATTCTGGAAAGCTTCTCCTTGAAGAATGACTGCGCCTCCAACGGCGAACAGGCTCTGGAGATGGTGTCTTCGGCCCTGCAGAATGGCAGACCGTACGATTTGATCTTCATTGACTGGAACATGCCCGACCTGACCGGCGGCCAGACCGCGAAAGAAATCAAGCGGATCATGGACAACGATATCATTCTTGTCACCATCTCGGCCCTGGACTGGTCAGAAATCGAAGACAGCGCGAAAACCCTGGGCATCGCCAATTTTTTGCCCAAGCCCATTCTGCCTTCCGCCCTGCTGAATATGATCATGCGCCTGACCAGCCGCACCTTTGTCCAGGGAAGCAGCGGCGCGCCGGATGGCCTCCCGGACTGGAGCGGAAAAAACATCCTGCTGGCGGAAGATATGGAGCTCAACCGGGAGGTGGCCGTCACAGTTCTTGAAGGCACCGGCATATCGATTGACTCCGCCGGCGACGGGCTGGAGGCGGTCGAACTGTTCCGGCGGCAGGGGGAAAAATACCACCTCATCCTTATGGACGTGCAAATGCCGCGGGTGGACGGGCTGACAGCCACCAAAACAATACGGGCGTCAGGACTGCCGAACGCGCTGGACATCCCCATAATCGCCATGACCGCCAATGCCTTCAGGGAAGACGTACAGGCATGCCTGGACGCCGGCATGAACGGGCATATCACCAAGCCGGTTGACGTGGATGAGCTGATCCGCCTCCTGTCCATGTACCTGAACTGAAAATGCCCCGCCAGGCGGCGGCATTCGCGCGACGCGCAACAAACGGCTTTTTGATTTATCGCGCCGGGGCGCTTTGGTTCACCGGCCCGTCGGCAGGAACCGACGTTTCCAGCCGCGTTACGGACAAGGCGGGCGTTTCGATCCGGATTCTTTCAGGCGCGGTCTCTTCGTCCGGCACATCAGGCATGGAGGGTACGCCAGGCCCGTCGGAGCCCTCGGGCGCAAGCCCTTCAAGCCCACCGTCCCGCCCCTGAGACGCGGAATCCTCAGGCGTGGCCGCATCGGGCGCGGGTTTCCAGGGCTCGACCGGAACGGCCGGGCCGGCTTCTCCATCTGCTTCCGGCCGCGCGGACTCGACCGCCGGGCTTTCAACGGCCGGGGAATCAGGCGCGCGCACGGCCAGAACATATTCGGCATCCACAATCCACTGGCGCTGAACAACGCGCAGCCCTTCGGGGCGGTTCGTCCAGCCATTCCAATCTTTCGCGCTCATGGCGAGCACAAGGCCCTGATGCGCGTGTCCGGCCGCGAAAGCGCTCAATTCAGCCTCACTGAAAATGCCGGGGACATTCATGCCCGCATAATAGGCATACCGGTCGCCCGGCGCCCCATACACGGCCGCATTGTACCCGCGCCGGGCCAAATCGCCCATGTGCTCGCCCTGATTGCGGGGGCTCATCAGCGCGTTGAGCGAGGGCGCGGTGAGGCCGGCGCCGGTCAGCGCGAACACGGTCATAAACAGGGTGGAAAGAATGAGCACGCCCGCCGCCGTGTTGCGCCGCGAACATCCGAACAGCAGCAGCGCGGCGATAAAGGCGGCCACAGCCAAAATCCAGAGGCCCCGCGCCTGCGGCAGAAACAGCGCAAGCCGTTCCGGCAGCAGCGCGGCGCACCTTTCCGGCAGCCACGGCAGGGGCCAAGCGGCGGCCACGGCCAGGGCCAAGGCCAGAAGCAGCAGGAGCAGACCATACAACCGGGCGAACCAGCGCAGGCGCCGACCCTCAAATTTGAACAAGGCGCGCGAAGAGAGTACCGCCAGCGCGGGCAGAAGCGGCAAATGGCAAACCGGATTCCCCCGGCAAAACAGAGAAAGCAGAACAAAACCCGCGATTACAAAGCTGATCAGGAAACTCGCTCCCGCTCCGGCCAGCCGGTCCGTCTTGACTTTACCCGGCTTGGCTTTATCCGAATCGACCGTGCCCGGTTTTCCCGGACCCGTCTCCGCTTGCGCCTTTTTGCCCCCGAGGCGCGGCAGGGCGAACGGCAGGACGAGGATCAAAAGCGCCCAGGGCAGCCAGGCCAGAACCACCGTCAGCCCTGGACGCCACCAGGTTTGCGGCAAAACGGGCGGGTTCATTCCCGTGGCGATCAGTTGTTCGAGAAAAGCCTGTCCCGCGAATTCCCTGTGCCCGGTCGCCAGTAACGCCGCCAGCCAGGCGACGGAGGGCAGCAGCATGGCAACAATGCCGATCGGCACATCCAGCCTGTTCAAACGGCCGAGCCGCAGACGGGAAATGAGCCACAGCAGCATGCCCGCGAACGGCAGGGCCAGGCCGAGCGGCCCGTTGACCAGGGCGGCCAGGCCCGCGCAGGCAAAGCCGAGCACCGTGCCGATATTGGCTTCTGGCCGCTGCAACCCGTGGTACAGACCGGCCAGCGCGAAGGTGACCAGCGCGGCGAAAAGCGGTTCGGGGCCGGCATAGCTCGCCGCCCCCATAAAAAAGAAACAGGCCATAAGAACGAGCATGGCTCCAAGGGCGATCCGGCGGCCGCCCATACCCGCCGCGCCGGCCAGCAGGCCGGTGGCGATCAGCAGCAAGGCGGCGGAAACGGCGGCTCCGGCCGGAAAAAGCGAAGGCTGATCGAGGCCGGGAATCTGGTCCAGGGCCCGCAAGAACCAGTAGTAGCCGGGCTGGGCGTCAGGCAGGGGCGCCCCGTTCAAGCTGGGGATCAGACGGTTGCCGCCCTCCCCCGCCTCCATATAGATGGCCGCCTGCCGCACCTCGCCGGGAGCCCAGAGATCCCGCGCCCCCAGAAAAGGAAACGTCTGGACGCCAAGGATGATCAGCACCGCGATCACCGCCGGTAACGGCGCGCCGGCCACGGCCCCGAAAGCGCGGCTCCAGAAGTTTCCCGCGGTTCCGACCCGCGGCGTGGGTAAATTCGGCGACATCGGCTGGCTCATGGGATCTCCTTGGAAGCGTTTAAGGCCGGTAACGCCCGCTTGGCACGGAGAAGGCGCGGGAAGCGGCTTCCCGGTCTTCCAGGGCTGGCGAATACGCATGAAACGGGTTATATAGGGAATTATGCCGTTTGAAAACCCTTTCCCGTCTTTTCCAAGCGCGCCCTCGTCGGCCGCGCCCCCGCTTCAGGGACTCTCCCGCAAGCTGGCCCGGCGCTGGTCCGCGCCGGGCGGTTACCGACATGTCCTGCGCGTCAGTCTGCCCCTGGTGGCCAGCATGGCTTCCAGCACAATCATGGAATTCACGGACCGGCTCTTCTTGAGCCGCTATTCCGTGGAGGCCATTGCCGCCTGCGTGCCCGCCTCGCTCGCCAACCTGCTGTTCCTGATGGCCTGCATGGGTATCAGCAGCTACGCCAGCGTATTTATCGCCCAGTTCGTGGGCGCTGGCCGGCCGGACCGCGTCGGCCCGACGCTCTGGCAGTCGCTGCGCATCAGCGCGGCGGCCGGGATATTCCTGCTTCTCCTGCGTCTGCCCGCGCCGGGGATCTTCGCCTTGGCCGGGCATGAACCCGCCGTTCTGGCCCTTGAGTTGAAATACTTCAACGTGCTCATGGCCGGGTCCTGGATTGCCCTGCTCGGCAGCAGCCTGGGCTGCTTCTATTCCGGCCGGGGGCACACCCGGCCCCTGATGCTGGCGAATATTGCCGCCGTGGCCGTCAATATCCCGTTGGACTACGCCCTGATTTACGGCCGCTTCGGCCTGCCGGAACTGGGCATTTTCGGCGCGGGCCTGGCCACCGTGTGCGGCTGGCTGCTGGCCACGGTGCTGCTCGCGCTCATGGTCTTCACCCGGAAAAACAACCGGGCCTTCCATATTTGGAAAGGCCGCGCCCGGGATAACGCGCTGCTGCTGCGCATGCTGCGTTTCGGACTGCCCAGCGGCGTGAACTCCTTTCTCGAAATGTTCACCATCACCTGGTTCGCCTTTGCCGTGGGCCGCCTGGGGGAAATAGCCCAGGCCGCCACGAACATCGTGCTGGCGATCAACAGTGTCTCTTTCCTGCCCATGCTGGGTTTCAACTTCGGGGCCTCCATCCTGGTCGGGCAGGCCATGGGCGCGAAAGATCCAACCGGAGCGCGCTGGGCCGCCGTGAACACCATGCATATGGGCGTGTTCTGGATGGCCTTTATGGCGGCGATTTTCCTCACCTTGCCCGGCCCGCTCATGGATCTGTTCTCTGTGGCCGGCGACCCGGCCATACAGGCCCAGGTGCGCCAGATCGGCATTACCCTGTTCTGGTTCCTGGTGCTGTACTGCTGCCTGGACGCCTTCTGCCTGGTCTTCGGCGGCGCGCTGAAGGGCGCGGGGGACACCTGGTTTCTGCTCAAAGCCATGCTGTTGAGCTGCGCCGTGTGCATCCTCGCCCCAATCGCCATCTTATTCGCCACGGAAACGGCCACCCTGGTCAGGCTGTGGTTCTGCTTCAGCGCGCACATCGCCTTGGTGGGCGCCATTGTTCTGGTGCGTTTCTTCCGGGGTTCGTGGAAGAAAATCCGCGTGCTGGGCCACCTGGCCGATCCCGGCAGCCAATAAAAAAGCAGCCCGATCCGGCTTCGCGCCGGATCGGGCCGCTTGGAAAACACACGCTAAAAGGCCGGCACCATGCCTCTGGGCACCAGTTCCCGTTCAATGTACGCCTTCACTTCCGGCGACTGCACGGCCTTGATCAGGGCCTGCACGGCCGGGGTGTTCACATCGGCCTTACGCACCACCACCACGTTGGCATAGGGCGAATCCTTGCCTTCAATGATGATGGCGTCGCGCGCGGGCACCAGTTTGGCCTCGGAGGCGAAATTAGTGTTGATCACGGCGGCGCGCACGTCATTCAGGGTGCGGGGCATCTGGGCCGCTTCCATTTCGATGAATTTCAGTCCCTTAGGATTGTCAGTAATGTCCAGCACCGTGACCAGTTCGCCGGGCTTCGCCTTGATCAGACCGTTGGCCTCAAGCAGGCGCAGGGCGCGGGCCTCGTTGGTCGGGTCGTTGGGTACGGCGATGCGGTCGCCCTTCCGCAATTCATCCAGCGACTTGATCTTGGTCGAATACAGGCCCAGCGGTTCGATATGCACCTTGGCCACCCAGGCCAGGTCCAGCTTTTTCTCGGCGATCATATTGTCCAGATAAGGGATGTGCTGGAAAAAATTGGCGTCCAGCGCTCCGGAAGCCAGGGCCAGGTTGGGCTGAACATAGTCGTTGAATTCCCGAATCTTCAGTTCATACCCCTCTTTTGCCAGCAGCGGTTTGGCCACTTCCATGATTTCCTTGTGCGGGAAGGGGGTAACGCCGATCACAATGGTCTTCTTCTCGGCCGCGGCGGCCGTCGCGGCCAGGCTCAAAATCAGAAGCCAGGCAAGAATCACGCGTTTCATACAAACACCTCGGATTGAGTTTTTCGGATTAAATTTTAATGTCAGCGAAGCTTTCTATACAAATAGTTGCCGCCCGACTGCACAATCTGCACGATGACGATCAGCAGGCCGACGGAATAGAGCATCATATCGGTTTTAAAGCGGATATAGCCGTGGTTGTAAGCGAAGGCCCCCAGGCCGCCACCGCCGATGGCCCCGGCCATGGCCGAGAAGCCGAGCAACACAATGGCCAGCACCGCGATGTTCAGCACAATGGAGGGCAATGCCTCCTTCAGCAGCACCCGGAAGATGATCTGACTGTTGGTGGCGCCAAAGGCCCGCGCCGCTTCCACCACGTCCTGGTCCACTTCCAGCATGCTGCCTTCGATCAGGCGCGCGGTGAAGGGCGCGGCCGCCACGGTCAGCGGCACAATGGCCGCCGTGCTGCCGATGGCCATGCCCACAATCCAGGAGGTGAAGGGGATGAGCGCAATCATCAGGATCATGAACGGGAACGAACGCAGCAGGTTCACCACGAAATCCAGCGCGCGGTAGACCGCGGCTTTCGGCCGCAGGCCGTGCGGGCCGGTGAGAATCAGCGCCACGGCAAGGCCGAAGCCCAGCGCCACGGAAAAAAGCGTGGAAAAAAACACCATGTACAGCGTTTCCAGAAACGCCCAGGCCAGTTCAGCCGCCATTGCTCAAAACCTCCCAGCGCAGATCCTTTGCCTCCATGTATTTCAGCACCCGGGCCACATCCTTGGCGTCCACGTTGATGATCAAGAAGCCGAGCACATCGTCGCGGTAGCGTTCCAGCCTGCCGCCGACAATGGAAAAATCGATGTCCAGATCCCGCGCCATAGCGGTGATCACCGCTTTCTGCGACATCTCGCGCGGAAACATCAGCCGGATATTCGCGCCCGTGGAGATAACGGTGAAATCCTCCTCCACGAACCTCTTCAGGTTTTCCGGCGGCGAAAGGAACAGGTCTTCCGTATTCCCCATGGCCTGCGTCACGCCGCCGTCCAGCAG
>JAVBVM010000165.1:0-6401 GCA_031554295.1 Desulfovibrionaceae bacterium
GGTTGTTGGGGTAGCAGAGGTAGATGAGGTCCGGCCTGGTTGCCGGCAGTTCCGGCACAAAGTTGTTTTCCACGGTGCAGGGCAGATAGATGATCCCGCCGAAGCGGCCCTGCTTGTCCTGGGCTGTGGCCCGGCCGGCCATGACGTTGGAGTCGGCGTACACGGGGTAAACCGGGTCGGTGATGGCGATGCGGCACTTTTCTTCGAACAGTTCCTGAAAATTGCCGATGTCGCACTTGGCGCCGTCGCTGATGAATATTTCGTCGGGCTGGATATTCAGGCCCGCATATGAACTTTTGACAATGGCCTCGCGCAGGAAGGCGTAGCCCTGTTCCGGGCCGTAACCGCGAAAACTTGAAGCCACCGCCTGCTCGTCCACAGCTTTGTGCAGGGCGGCGATCACGCTGGGGGCAAGCGGCTGGGTCACATCGCCAATGCCGAGGCGGATGATTTTTTTATCGGGATTTTTCGCGGCGTGTTCCTGCACGCGTTTGGCGGTTTCCGCAAATAAATAACTGCCGCTCAAATTCAGGTAGTTCGCATTAATAAACGCCACGACTCCTCCCGTCAGTGTGCATAAAGGCGACCTTATGTGATTTTACAAGGATCAAACGAGAAATACCCGAGCCGCGAACATGAGGCAAGAAGAAATCACTTTGGTTTGCACAGAGGATCTTTATTAAAAACGTATATATAAAAAATATTTATGCACGAAAATCCTGAAAAAGCGTCACAGCCCGGCCCGCGCGCAGCCCGAACCAGGTTTGAATCACAGCCGCGCCGGCCAGGGCGAACAGCGAAACGCTCCACCCGCCTGTGACATCGAACAGCACGCCAAACAAAATCGGACCGACCGCGCCTATCAGATAACCTATAGACTGCGACATGCCAGAAAGAACCGTGGCCTGCAAATGGTTGTCCGCCCGCAAGCTGATGAAGGAAAACGCCAGGATAACGCTACCCCCGCTGCCCAGCCCGGCCAGAACGAGCCACAGCAGCGCCGCGTTCGGAACCAGGGCAAGGCCGGCAACCCCGATGACCAGCGCCAGAGAAAATACCAGGGAAATCAGCCGCTGATCTTTTCCGCGGTTGATCAGCAGGGGCATGACAAAGCCTATGCCCATGGCCACCAGTTGGAATACCGTGATCATAACGCCGCTGGATTCGGGCGACATTCCCCGGCTTTGCAGAACCAGCGGGAACCAGGCCACGGTCACGTAAAAATTCATCAGCTGCATGCCCATAAAGGCCGTGACTTCCCAGGCCAGGGGCGAACGCCACACCGCGGTTCTCCCATTTAAAGGGAGTTCGCATACCGGTTCGGCCGGCGCGCCGGAGTCGAATCTGCCGGCGGAACAGGCCGCCGCGCGCATCTGGGGAATCCATAAAGCTATGGCCAACAATGCCCCTATTCCCCAAATACCCAAAGGAATTCGCCAGTCGCCGCTCAAGGCTTTTGACAGCGGCGCGACAATAGCCGAGGCCGTTGAAGCCACCGCGCCCATCATGATGACGATAGCCGGGACCAGCAGGTTGACATGCCGGGGAAAGTCCCGCTTGATCAGGCTGGGCAGCAGCACGTTGCACACGCCGATGCCCGCGCCCAAAAGCGCGGTGCCCAGAAAAAAGGCGGCCGCCGACCCCGCGGATCGGATCAGTGTGCCCGCCGCCAGAGCGACCAGCGCGGCGAAAAGGCTTTTTTCCATGCCTATCTTGTTGGCGTAATGCGCAAAAAATCCAACCAGGGCGCAGGCGGCCAAAGGCAGCGTGTTCACTACGCCGGCCGTCGTGGCCGTTAAGCCCAGGGTCCGGCAGACGGCATCAAGCAACGGCCCCACGCTGGTCAAGGCAGGCCGCATGTTGGCGGCGATCAAAAGAATGCCGGCAATCAGAAGAAATTTTGAATCCACTAAACGCTGCTTGGGCATAGCGCTTCCCAGTCCGTCAGATATCCATGAAGTATGGCGGGAAAAGCCAGGCGTGTAAAGCCCGCGAAACGCCCCTGCCAAACTTGCGCCGCCTGGCATCTTTCTGTAGATATAGAATGTAGTATCGCCAAAAACCGCAGCAAGTGAGGATATAATGTATACAGTCGCCGTTTTCGTTGGAAGCCTGCGAAAAGAATCAATAAACAAGAAGCTCGCCGACAACCTGGAGGTTCTTGGAGCCGATTTTCTTACATTTAAACGCATCCGCCTGGACGATTTGCCGATATTCAACCAGGATACGGAAATCCCTCTGCCGGAGCCGGTCGCCCGCATGAAGAGCGAAGCCGCAGCGGCCGACGCCGCCTTGTTCGTCACCCCGGAATATAACCGGGGCGTTCCGGCCCTTCTGAAAAACGCCATTGACTGGTGCTCGCGCCCGGCGGGCCAGAGCATCTGGAAGGGCAAGCCGGCCACGGTCTGCGGCATATCCGGCGGCCCCATCGGCACGGCGGTGGCGCAAGGGCAGCTGCGCAACTCCATGCTGATGCTCGGCATGTCCGTGTTCGGCATTCCCGAGATTTACCTGACCGCCGGGCCCGGCTTCTTTGACGAAGCCGGCGCTATCACCAACAAAGGCACCCGCGATTTTCTCCAGGGCTTCATGCAGGGCTTCGCCCACTGGATAAAAACAAACCATCCGTAATCACATCGCCCCACAACGCGGCCACGTCGGCCTTCGCGCTTATCCATCCGGCTCCCATTGGGAGCCGTTCTTATGCGGACGGTCCTGCCGGGACACGCGCTTGTTCATTCATTTTTTCGAGAATCTAATTGTCAAAAGCGTTATAATATTTTACACCTTTGCTGTATCCCGCTATACTATTTAGATTTACCAGAACACATATTCGTAAACGCGCCGAATGAGGCGCTTTTCGTGCGCCCTCAAGGGGCAGCGCAGGAGGAAAGATGTCCATCACAAAAAAAATTATTCTGTTGACCACGGGAAGCGTGGTCTGCCTTGTTGTGGTCCTCAGCCTCGTCAGCCACCTGCTGATGTCCTCGTCCAGTGAGGAAACAACGCAAAAAAGCCTGAATAAATATCTTGAGACGGTACAGGGGAATATTCGGAACAGCATGGACGCCTACGTGGCCTTCAGCGACATGGTCACGAAAAATGACGAACTGGCCAAGGCCGTGGCCGAAGGCAATACCGACGCCATAAAGAAAATCGCCAGAGACCTTGAGGCCCTGCCCATTATTGAACTGGTCACCATCTGCGACGCCAACGGCAAAGTGCTGGCGCGCGGGCACAGCGATCGGGCGGGCGACACCCTGGGCGCAAGCCGCCTCAGTTCCGCCACTCCCTTGAAAGAAGGCAACGCCGTCGCCGGTATGGAGCCCGGCACCATAACGCGCCTGACGCTCGCCTCCGGCGCGCCCCTTGTTCACCAGGGCCAGCGCGTTGGCGCGATCATTCTTGGTGAAATCATCTCCTCTGGAGAATTCGTAAATCGTATTAAAAAAATGATGGGCGTTGAGTGCACGGTTTTCCTCGGCGATACCCGCGTAACCACCACCGTGATGCGCGACGGCAAGCCCTTTATTAACACGCCGCTCAATAACTCAAAAATTTCCGACGCGGTTCTCCAACGGGGGGAAACCGTGCGCAGCCCCAGCGTCATCAACGGGCAGCAGTATACGAGCATCTACTGGCCCTGGAAGGATATGAGCGGAAAAATCGCTGGCATGTTCTTCATCGGCTATCCGCTGGCTGAAGCTCAAGCCATGCAGCGCACCGTCGTGCTCTTTTTCATCATCACCGGCGTGGTGCTGGGCATTATTCTGATCGTTATCGGCATTCTCATGGCCAGGGCTATCTCCCGCCCCCTGATCCGAGCCACCGGTTTTGCCACGGCCGTGGCCGGCGGCGATTTCAGCCAGGAACTGCGCTACACCGGCAAGGATGAGGTCGGGGTTCTGTCGCGCTCCATGCAGAGCATGGTCAGCAACCTGAAGGAAAAAATCGCGGAATCGGAGGCCAAGAGCAAAGAGGCGGAGCGCGAATCCGGCCGGGCGAACGAGGCTCTGGTGGAGGCGAAAAAGGCCACGGAGCAAGCGCAAAAAGGCCAGGAAGCCATCCTGCGCACGGCCAAGAACGTGGAAGAGGTGGTGGTCAGACTGGGCGGCGTGACGCAGGAGCTTACCGGCCAGATCGCCCAGGCGGACCGTAGCGCCCAGGATCAGCGCGGCCGTATCGCCGTATCGGCCACCGCCATGGAGGAAATGAACGCCACAGTGCTTGAGGTGGCCCGTAATGCCGCGACCGCGTCCGAGGCATCGGAACGGGCTCGCGAAAAGGCCCGCCAGGGCGAGCAGATTGTCGAACGCTCGGTCAATGCCATCAAAAAAGTGCGCGAAGACACTATTTCCTTGAAAGACAACATGGAACAACTCGGCAAGCAGGCCGAATCCATCGGCACGGTCATGGGGGTGATCAGCGACATCGCCGACCAGACCAACCTGCTGGCCCTGAACGCCGCCATTGAAGCGGCTCGCGCCGGCGAAGCCGGGCGGGGCTTCGCTGTAGTGGCTGACGAGGTGCGCAAGTTGGCGGAAAAAACCATGACCGCCACCAAGGAAGTGGGCTCGGCCATCCAGGGCATCCAGGCCAGCGCCCGCGCCAGCATCGGGGCGGTGGAAACCAGCACCGGCAACCTGGAAACCGCCACGGAACTGGTTAATGAGTCCGGCAAATCGCTGGTGGAAATAGTGCAGGAATCCGTGCACAGCGCCGACCAGGTGCGCAGCATCGCCACGGCCGCCGAGGAGCAGTCCGCCTCCAGCAGCGAAATCGCCTCGTCCATTGAAAGTATCAACGCCATCGCGGTGGAAACCGCCGGAGCCATGCAACAGGCCGAAAAAGCGGTCAGGGAGCTCGGCGAGCAGACCCAGCAGCTCACCAATCTCGTGAACGCGCTGAGAAAGTAAGCACACCCGGGCGAATAAAAACAAAAAAAGGGCCGGAACCTTGAGCGGGTTCCGGCCCTTATCCGTCTCCTACCAGCGCCGGTAGTAAAGAATCTCCCCCGACTCCGTGAAGCCCACGTCCATAATCTGGTCCACCAGACCCCGGAATACGCCGCTGTCCGGCGTGTGGAGCCTGTTCCCCGGGCTGACCTTGAGGATATATTCGTCCGGCTCGCCCGCGCACGTATCAATCTTGTACCCGGTTTCCAGCGGGTAGCAGTAGCCGGCAAGCACATAGCCCCCGTCATCCGCCCGCTCAAAGCGCTCCACGCGCACCACGGTGGCGATGGTCGGCGCGACCAGGCCGCAGATCGCGCCGTCCTTGCGCAGCAGCAGCGTGACTTCCCGCGAGGGGTTGCCGCTCTTTTTTTGCAGGAACAGCTCCACCTGCGCGAATTCCGGGTCGGTCCGGCGCAGTTCGTGGGCACGCGTTTCCCCGGCGGCACGGAGCGTCAGCGTGTAGCCGTCGGCATTCGGGCGCGCGTCCGCGATCTTCCCGCTCAGGGTCTCGTCAAAGTCGCAGGGCAAAGGATTTTCCGCCGCTCGCGCGGTCGCGGCCAGGGCACAAAGGACGCACAGCAGGCAAAAGCAAGAAACAATGCCGGCACGATACGGTACGGACATGCGCGCAGCTCCTTTTTGTTTCCGGCGACAAGGCGCCGAACGCCGGTTACAGCCTTCTCATCCACTCCGAACGCAGGTGCGTCGCCCCGTCCACCGCTTTGTCCAGCAGTCGCAGGGCCTGTTCCTTGCCGTCCGGATACTGAATCTTGACCGGCAGATAGTTCGAGGCATGGTTCGACATGAACAGGCCATTGCTCAAGTCCGTGTGGGCCACCATTTCCCGCAGCTCGGCCAGGGCTTCCTGAGGCGAAGGCAGGGCGAAGGCGCCAGCGTTCAGTTCCCCCATAAGCGGCGTGCCGGGCATGACCATAACGGTCAGCGCGCCCACATACTCCGGATCAATGGCGGTAAGCAGCCGGCCCGTGGCCCGCGCGTGCTCCAGACTGCGCTCCGGCCCGGCGATGCCAAGCAGCACGGTGATGGACATTTTGATCCCCGCCGCCTTCAGGCGCTTGCCCTGCTCAATCAGGCGGGAGGAATCCGCCCCCTTGCGGATGCGCTCCAGGGTCTCGTCATCCCCGCTCTCAACACCATAATAGACAATACCCAGGCCCAATTCCTTGAGCCGGCGCAGTTCCTCGTCGGACTTCAGCATCACGCTTTTGGAATTGCCGTAGACGCCGACCCGCTTCACCCAAGGAAGGCGGGTGCGAATTCGTTCCAGCATCCACTCCCAGCGGGCCTGCGGAGCGACCAGTGCGTCGCCGTCCATAAGAAACAGGCGATCCTGGCGCCGACAGTGCTTTTCGGCAAAGGCCAGGTCGCGCTCCAGAATTTCCTGGGGCTTGATGGCGAAACGCTTGTCTTTGTAGGCATCGCAGA
>JAVBVM010000185.1:0-5464 GCA_031554295.1 Desulfovibrionaceae bacterium
AAGGATTGATGAGCATGGGCGCGCTCATCGCCGCCAACATGCTGGCCTCACGCGCCATGGCCCCCTTAAGCCAGGTGGCTTCACTGCTCACGCGCTTCCAGCAATCCCGCATGTCCCTGAAGTCGCTGGACATGCTCATGAACCTGCCGACGGAGCGCCTGGAGGAAGGCTCTTACGTGGACTTCGGTCCGCTGAACCACTCCATTGAGTTCGAGGGCGTTTCCTTCTCCTATCCCAATGCCGAGCGCCTGGCCGTGGAAAACATCAACCTGATCATCCGGCCCGGTGAACGCGTGGGCATTCTCGGGCGCATGGGCTCGGGCAAATCCACCCTGGGCCGTCTGGCCATCGGCCTGTTCCAGCCCAAGGAAGGGGCGGTGAAGTTCGGGAATATCGACATCCGCCAGTTGGACATGGCGGATTTGCGCAGCCGCGTCGGCTACCTGGCGCAGGACAATTACCTTTTCTACGGCTCGGTGCGTGACACTATCGCCATTGGGGTGCCCAACGCCGACGACCGCATGATTCTGCGCGCCGCCACCCTTGCCGGCGTGGCGGAATTTGTGCGCGCGCACCCGGCCGGCTTCGGCATGCAGGTGGGCGAGCGGGGCATGGCCCTTTCCGGCGGCCAGCGCCAGGCCGTGGCTCTGGCCCGCGCTCTGCTGACCGACCCGGACGTGCTGATCCTGGACGAACCTTCAAGCAATATGGACAACGCCTCCGAGGCGAACCTAAAAAAGCGCCTGTCCAGCATTCTGCACAGCAAGACCCTGGTTCTGGTGACGCACCGCGTAAGCGTGCTGGATCTGGTGGATCGCCTGATCGTGATGGACTATGGGCATGTAGTGGCCGACGGCCCCAAACAGGCGGTGCTGGAAGCCCTGCGTAATCCGCAGAAACGCGCTCCAGCCGCAGCGCCGCGTCCTTCGGCCGCACCGGCGGCCGCGCCGGGAGTCCCGAGCCCGCAGCCGGCGCCACAGCCGGGCGCGGGCCAGCAATAGCCGCGCCGCATCCAAGGGGCATGACGTGACGACAACGCGTTGCCGGCCGCCACAGGCCGGCGGACGCGAGTGTTGAAAAAAACAGGACAGAAGAATGAACGATTCCATGCAAAGCACTTCGTTTATTGGGCAGGATCCCTCTTCCAAGGATAAGCCCAAAGGGCAGAAGCCCTCGAAGAAAAATTCGATTGAAGACATCACCTATATGAGCGAAGTGGACGCCGCCATGTACCGGCGCGCGCACCCGCTGACCTATCTGCTTTCCTTCGGCATGCTCCTGACCCTTGCCGTCTTCGTCGGCTGGGCTTCGGTGGCGGAACTCGATGAGGTCACGCGCGGCGAAGGCCAGGTGGAATCCACCCAAGGCGTGCAGCCCGTGCAGAACCTTGAAGGCGGCATTCTTGAGGCCGTGCTGGTCAAGGAAGGCGATATTGTCGAGCCGGGGACCGTGGTCGCGCGCCTGCGCAACCAGACCGCCGCCACCAACTACCGCGACGCCCTGAACCGCAAGTTCGACGCCATTGCCGCCATCGCCCGCCTGGAGGCGGAGCTGTCCGGCAAACCGCTGGCATTCCCCATGGAAGAGCTGAACAGCCTGGATGTCGACAATGCGGAAACCGTGTTGGCCGACCAGAAAAGCCTCTATGACACGCGCAAGCGGAAGTTCGATTCCGACGTCGCCCTGCTGCAAAGCCAGTCCCGCCAGCGCTCGCTTGAGGTGCAAAGCCTCAGCGCGCGGCTGACGCAGGCGCGCGCCAGCCGCAACGTGGTTGTGCAACAACGCGAATTGGCCAAGCCCCTGATGGAACGCGGCACCTATTCCCGCCAGGAATACCTGAACCTGGAAAACCGGGTGATTGAGCTTGACGGCCAGGTCAGTTCGCTGACCTCGGACATCAACAAGGCCCAGGGCGCCGTGCAGGAAGCCAAAGACCGCATCCAGGCGCGCGAGGCCGAAGAACGCGCACAGGCCCAGCGCGAACTGACGGAAAAGCGCGCCGAACTGGCCGCCTTGAACGAACGCCTGGCCCTGGGCGAAGACACCTTCCGCCGAACGGAGCTTGTCGCGCATTCCCGTAGCGTGGTAAAAAAGGTCAACATCAGCGCGCGCGATTCCGTCATCCAGCCGAAAGACACGATCATGGAGCTGGTGCCGCTGGATGATACGCTGATCGTCAAAACCAAGATCAAACCCCAGGATCGCGGCCAGATCAAGGCCGACGACAAGGCGATTGTGCGTATTTCCGCCTATGATTCCACCATTTACGGCGGGATCGAGGGCGTGGTCGACGTGATCAGCGCGGATACCTTGCAGGACAGCCGCACCGGCGAGTTTTACTACGAGGTGCTGATCCGCACGCTGCAAAACTATGTCATGGTGAAAGGGGAGAACAAGGAAATCAAGCCAGGCATGACCGCCACTGTGGACATCATGACCGGCAAAAAAACGGTGTTGAGCTATTTGCTGAAACCGATCCTGCGCGCGCGGCAGTATGCGATGACTGAAAAATAATGAAACAACAGGTGCCTGGGCCGGCTTTACGCCGCCTATCCTTCCGGGCATGTTTTTCGATTTTTCTGGTGGCCCTTTTCTCTGTCTCCGGGCCCCGGGCCGAGGCGGCGGAACCCATACGCCTGTTGAACAGCGTCGAGTTCCGCGGTCCGATTAAGGATCTGCCGAAGTGGTCGCGCGTGCTGAGCGCGGAAAAAGCCGACCCCACCTTTGTGGCGTCGCGTATTGTGGGCTCAAATACCAAATGGAGCGAACTGGCGGCCGAATGGAAGAGTCTGCCGTTTGATGAGCGATTGAAGGCTGTTAACACCTACTTTAACCAATGGCCGTACCGCCTGGACCCGGAACTTTGGGGGGTGCCCGACTACTGGGAAACACCGAGGGAATTTCTGCAAAAGTCGGGGGACTGCGAAGACTACAGCATCGCAAAATATTATGCCCTGCGCGCCCTTGGCGTGCCGGCGGACAAATTGCGCATCGTTGTGGTCATAAATACCTTCCGCAATCAGGCGCACGCGGTCTTGGCCGTTTATACGGATAATGACGTGCTGATACTGGATAACATGTCCAATTTGATATTGTCGCACACCAAGGCTGGGCACTACCGGCCGCAGCTTTCAGTGAATGAGAATTACCGGTGGGCCCATGTGCCGGTGAAAAAATGACTTTCAGAGCATTTTAGCCTTAAAAATTTGAATCGGATACAATCGTACGACAGGCGAAAACAGCCAGTCGGCTATTTACGGAGGGACATATGTCTCAGGCACAAGGAAGCAGCTCGGCCCGCGGCGTCAAAAGCCGCCGCATGTTGTGGTTCGGAATCGGGCTGTTTATTTTGGTTATTTGCGTGGTCTGCATCGCCCTGTACTGGAACATTTCCAATAAACGGGCGGTCTATGAGGGAGAGATCCGCAAAAACCAGGCAATGCAACTGAACGCCGAAGCAAAGGGCGTATCCTACTGGATCACGGAATCCTTACTGCCGCCGGCGAAACGCATTGTGGAAGCCGACATCGTGCGCGTGTTCGCCTCCGCCGCGCGCGACCAGTCAGACAGCTCCTCCGGCGCCTCGGGCACTCCGGCCGGCGATGACATCAACGTCGCCGACTTTGCCCAACATTTGCAGTATATTGAGAGCCATTTGCGAGACGCCGCCGCTTACGCGGAATACGCCTCCGGCCGCATTGTCAGCACGCAGCTCTCTTCTTACGCGGCTACCGAGACCATACCCGAACCCCTGACCGACCGGCAGAAGGAAAACGCGCGCAAGGCCCTGCAGTCGGCCGAGCCGTTCATCTCCGAAGCCTACCTCAAATCGGGCGGACTGATGGTTGACGTAATGCTGCCCATATTCGCACCGCGCTTTGAAACCCCCGCCCCCATGGGCAAACCCATCGCCCTGCTGATTCTCTCCAAAAACATCTCGGGCAAGGTGAACGAATTCATTACCGCCGGCAACACCAAGCGGGATGCCGGCAACAGCATGCACCTCATCCAGCGCGGCGCCCGCGGCCTTGAGGAAATCACTTCGGGCGGCAGCCTGCGCGTTCTTTCCGGCCTTGATCTGGCCGGTTCCGACGACCTGCCCTTTGCCGAACGCGCCGCGCTGGCGGGCAACCAGGAAGTTTTCTCCTCCGGCGCAAAAATTCCCCAGCTTGACTGGTGGGTTGTTGAAGAAATGGATGTGGACCAAGTGCGGGCCAATCTCAGATCCGCTGAAAACACCATGCTCGCCCTGGTGGGCATGAGCGTTGTCGGTCTGCTGTTTCTACTGGCCGCGCTGTGGCGCTGGGTGGTCAGCCGCGAGCAGATGGACCACGCGGAGGAATTACAGGCCCTGACTTCGGTGATCAGCAGTCAGAACCAGCTTCTGTACAGCATCAACTCCGCCCTGACCGATCCCATTTCGCTCACCGAAGGGGAAAAGGGCGTCCATCACTATGTCAACCGCGCCTTTGCCCAGGCCGTGGGGCGCTCGTCCGAGGAAATTCTCGGTCGGGACATGGAAGAGGTGTTCGGCGGCGGCGAGCAGGCCAGGCGTCTACGCGGCCTGTACCAGCAGGTCTCCATTGGCGCCGAGCCTTTGACCGTCACCGAAGTGATCTTCCTGCGCGGCAAGCGCCACTACTATCAAATCGTCATGGCCCCCATGTTCAAGGCTGATGAAAACGACCCGACCCGCCTGAGCGTGGTGGGCGTTGTTTCCGCTTTCCGCGACATCACCGAGCAGGTGGAAATCCAGGAACGCAGCCAGCGCGTAGTGCAGCAAACCATCGACGCCCTGGTGCGCGCCATCGAACAGACCGACCGCTATCTGGCCGGACATTCGCGCATGATGTCCCAATGCGCCATGCTGCTGGCCCGGGAAATGCTGCTGTCGGAAGCCGACGTAAGCACCATTGCCGCCGCCTCAAGCCTCTCGCAGATCGGCAAGATGTTCGTGCCGCAGGAAATCCTCACCAAGCCCGGGGCGCTGACCGCCGCGGAAAAGCAGGAAATGGAGCGCCATGTCGAATACGCACACAACCTGCTGGAGAATATCGAATTCGAACTGCCGGTGTTGGAGACCATTGAGCAGATGAACGAGCATATGGACGGCTCCGGCTATCCCAAGGGCCTGAAGAGCGACCAGATAAAAATGCCCGCGCGCGTTCTGGCCGTGGCCAACGCTTTCTGCGCCATGATGCGGCCGCGCTCGTACCGGCCGGCCCTGCCGCTGGACAAGGCCCTGACCCTGCTGGCCAACCAGACGAACCAGTTTGACCCGGAAGTTGTGGAAAAGCTGCGTCTGTTGTTGACAACCCGCGGCGGCGAGCAGCTCATTCAACAAATCACCGCTTCCGGCCCAATCTAGGATCACCGGCGGGCAACATGCAAAAAAAAGGGGGGGGGGGGCGCCCCCCCGGGGTTGGGAGGGTGGGGCCGGGCCGGGGGGGGGGCCCGGTGTGGA
>JAVBVM010000124.1:0-4016 GCA_031554295.1 Desulfovibrionaceae bacterium
TTTCCGTCATGGCCACCAGTTGGGCGTTCTGCTCTTCCACTGTGCGCTGCGACTGCATCAACTGATGCTCAAGCGTCCGCCCTTTGGCCAGGTGCGACCACAACCACACATTGCATCCCACGGCCCCCACCAGCAAGAGAAACAGGAGAACCAGCCACCCGCTTCTAAGGCGCAAATGCCGGTGAGCGCATTCACGATCCTTGAAAATGACAATGTGGTATTTCTTAAACA
This sequence comes from Desulfovibrionaceae bacterium, assembly GCA_031554295.1. Taxonomy (GTDB): domain Bacteria; phylum Desulfobacterota; class Desulfovibrionia; order Desulfovibrionales; family Desulfovibrionaceae; genus JAVBVM01. Next base: position 232 of record JAVBVM010000124.1, read on the forward strand.
TCTGTCGGTTCTTGCCCTTGGTATGTCAGGCCGCGGCCGGACGTGATACAAACGGCGGAAAATTCCAGGACTCAGCTCCGCCGTGAAAAGGATCTCCCCCCCCCAAAAAACTTGTGCGCTTTAAACGATGAAACTTTCCTAGCTTGGGAAATCACTTTCTGTCAAGCCGGACTGCCATCGCGTAAGCGCCCTGAACATATTGACTTTCCATAATTTTTTTTCCGTCAACAAAGACAGCCGCTGGGCTATTTCCGCGCGTTTGGTCAGGCCGGCCGAAGGACAGGGGTTTTCCCAGACAGGTAAATTCCACTGCCGGGCCGCCCGGTGGATCACATTTTTTTCCACCAGCCCCAGCGGGCGAATCACGGAAAGGCGGCCTCCGAAGAAGGACTCCTTGAACGACAGGCCCTCCACGCGGCCCGTTTGCAGCATATTCATGAAAAACGTGCTCACCAGATCGTCCGCGTTATGGCCAAAGGCCAAATGCGTCAGGCCATACTCGCGGGTCAGGGAGAACAGCCGCTTGCGGCGCTGCATGGCGCAGTAGAAACAGGGGGATTTGCTGCGGTTTTCCGGGGAATGCGCGGCCGGACCGTGATTGCTGAGTTCAATATGCCCGGCGATGCCGTGCCGGGCAAGCCAGTCCGCCAACGGCGCATGGCTTGCCGGATCAAAACCCGGATTGATGTGCAGGGCCATCAATTCAAAACGGAACGGGACAATACGCTGCCGCCGGCGCAACACCTCAAGCAGGGTGAAGCTGTCCTCACCGCCTGAGGCCGCAACGCCGATACGCGCGCCAGGCCCCACCATGGCGAGCTTTTGCATAAGCTTGCCGGTGAGCCCCACGCACTGTTTCTGCGCATAGGTGAGCTTTTCCCGGGTCATACAAGGGTTCCGGCGCCCCGCCCGCAGGCCGGCCGCCTTCAAGGAAAAAAGGCTACTTCATCCGGTACGTGATGCGCCCGCGCGTCAAATCGTACGGAGAAAGCTCAACCTTCACGCGATCGCCGGGCAGAATACGGATATAAAATTTACGCATCTTGCCGGAAATATGGGCCAGAACTTCGTGCCCATTTTCCAGCTCCACGCGGAACATCGCGTTGGGCAGGGCTTCCTGCACCACGCCGTCAACCTCAATGGCATCTTCTTTCGCCATGCAACCTCCAGCTTCAGAGGCCCCGGGCAGGCCCGCCGCTCCCGCGGCGGCTGTCCTCAAGCCTCAAAATTCACACAGAAAAGAAGGCATTCCACAAAACCCGCCGCCTGTCAATGTATGTTGTCTGAAAGCGCGAAAAGGAGGGCCGCGCGGATAAAGGCATATGACCATCGCCGCCGCGATGCGTCCCAGTCATGCGCCATCACGGCGAAAGCCGGGTCCATGCCTTTCGGCCCTCTGTGCGGGGGAGAAGCGGCCTTCAGGCCCTCATCCGCTTAAGAGCGTGATAGTCCAGCAGATCCAACAGTTCCGGATCGGTGCCGTTGATTTTGCGGGCGAAGAAGGCGCCGGACCTGATGATGTCGAAATAGTCGTCCTTCATCAGCAGGGCGGGTTTGCCCCGGTTCCGTTTGCCGGACCAGTCGATGTGGCGCAGGTTGTTGGCGGCGCTGATTCTGTCGCCGAAGCCGTTGGCCATGGCGAAGGTGGGCATGAACCACTCGTCCGGGCAGTAGCTGAATTTGGTGAAGGCGCGCAGTTCGGCGTCGCCGGTCCAGGCGGCGTGGGCGGCCCCGGCCAGGGCGTGCGTGACGGTGAACCACTGGGAGCCGGTATAGGGCTTCCAGCCGTGCGGCATGGGGCGGGGCGGCAACAAGGCCAGTTCCGCCTCGATGGCGTGGCAGAGCAGGGCGTCCGGCCCGCGTTCCTTGGGATTGTAGAAGTCCGTCAGGTGCAGTCGTTCCACCCGCGACAGCGTTTCCGGCCGCATGGGGGTGCGGTCCAGGAATTCCTCGCCGGCATGTTCGGCCAGGAATTGCCGGAAGCGCTCGAGCGGCCGGACCGGGTAGTCGGAGCCGGAGTGGAAGGAGTAGTAGTCATAGGCCCGGCGTTCCATGGCCGCGCCAAAGAGGCGCATCAACGCCTCGATCTGCGAGGCCCCGGCCCAGCGGACAATGACGCGGTTTTCCAGAAGGGCGGCGAAAGCGGCGAGTTCCGCGAACGGGGCGATGTCGGCCTTGGCGTCAATATGAATAAAAATGTCGCCATGCCCGATCAGGCGTTTGACGAACCGCAGCAGCATGCCGGGGTTGTTGTGCGCCTGAATGAGAAAAGCGACGTTCATAGGCAATAAAATTACCAAAGGTTTTTTCGGGGAAAAGGGAGAGAGGGTCCGGGGGCTTTTCCCCCGCCCCCGGCTCTCCCTTTCTCCCTACTTTTCCAGACTCTCCGCCATTTTCGTATCGCGGTCGCGGATTTCGGCGCGACGGATTTTGCCGCTGATGGTCTTGGGCAATTCGGCCACATAGTCGATGATGCGCGGGTATTTGTAGGGCGCGGTGGTGGTTTTCACGTGCTCCTGTAGTTCCTTGGTCAGGTCTTCGGAGGCGGCGTAGCCTTTGGCCAGCACCACGGTGGCCTTGACGGCCTGGCCGCGCAATGGGTCGGGCACGCCGGTGACGGCGGCTTCGACCACGGCCGGGTGGGCGACCAGGGCGCTTTCGACTTCAAAGGGCCCGATGCGGTAGCCGGAGCTTTTGATCAGGTCGTCCACGCGGCCGAGAAACCAGTAGTAGCCGTCTTCGTCCACCCAGGCTTTGTCGCCGGTGTGGTAGACGCCGCCGCAGACGGCCGTGGACATCTTTTCCGGCTCTTCCACGTAGCAGCAGAACAGGCCGATGGGCGCGCCCCTGTCGAGGCGCACGCAGATTTCGCCTTCCTCGCCGGGCGGGCAGACATTGCCGTCGGCGTCCAAAAGAACGATGTCCCAGCCGGGCAGGGGCCGGCCGATGGAGCCGGGCTTGGGCCGCATGCAGGGCAGGGTGGCGATTTGCAGGGTGGTTTCGGTCTGGCCGTAGCCTTCGTAGAGCGGCATGTTCAGGGCGCGTTTCCAGTCCCAGAACACGCTTTCGTTCAGCAGTTCGCCGGCCGTGGTGCAGTGGCGCAGGGAAGAGAGGTCGTAGGCGGCCAGATCCTCGCGCACCAGGAAGCGGTAGACGGTGGGCGGGGCGCAGAAGGTGGTGACCTTGTGCTCGGCCAGCAGTTCGAGCAGGGCCTTGGGCTCGAACTTGCCGCGAAAGTCGTAGACGAAGATCGTGCCGCCGGCCATCCACTGGCCGTAGAATTTGCCCCACACGGCCTTGCCCCAGCCGGTATCGGCCAGGGTGAAGTGCACGTCGCCGGGGTTGAAGTCGTGCCAGTACATGCCGGTCAGGAGGTGCCCGAGCGGGTAGGTGTGTTTGTGCTCGACCATCTTGGGCATGCCGGTGGTGCCGGAGGAGAAGAAGATCAGCAGCGGATCGTCGCCGCCGGCCGTGTCCGGCGTACGGGCGACGGATGTGGCGGCCACGCCGCACAGGTCATCGAAATCCACCCAGCCGGCCGGAGTGGGACCGTCAGCCTTTTCCGCGCCCACGCGCACGTAGAGGCGCACGCTGGGCGATTCGGCCCGGGCGCCTTCCACCGGCTCGCAGCCGGTCCGGTCGGACAGAATGGCCTTGACGCGGGCGCGGTTGTTGCGAAACACGATATCCTTGGCCGTAAGCTGGCCGGGGGCCGGAATGGCCACCGCGCCCAGGGCGTGCAGGGCCAGCATGGCCAGCCAGAATTCGATGCGACGGAATAGAAT
>JAVBVM010000083.1:0-12173 GCA_031554295.1 Desulfovibrionaceae bacterium
ACGGCCGACGGCCGCATGATGGCCTTCCGCGCCGGCGCGGCCCTGTGCAACCTGGAAATGCCCAATATCCACGCCGGCATCAAGTACTTCAACCGGGGCGGCCAGGCCACCTGGACCGGCGTGCTGCGCGACCCGGCCGGCAACCCGGTGGGCCCCTATGTGGACAAGCCGCTGCACGATTACGGCGACATCACCATTGAAGTGAACAAGAACATCTTCAACGAATACGCCGAAATCGCCCGCGGGCCGGTGTACATGGACTTCAAGGGCTCCACCCGGCAGGAAATCGACGACATGCGCATGTGGCTCTCGCACGAGGGCAACTCCACCCTGGTGCGCCATTTGGACGAAGAGGGCGTCAACCTGATGACCCATGCCGTGGAATTCGAAAGCCACGGCATCACCCTGCCCCTCTCTTCCGGCATTGTGTTCAACGAAAAGGCCGAAACCACCCTGCCCGGCCTCTACGCGGCCGGCGACGAAGGCTACGGCGGCATGGCCGGCGCGGCGGTCTTCGGCCGCATCGCCGGCCAGGAAGCCGCGGCCTATGCGAAAACGCAGCCGTCCGGCGCCATGGACGACGCGGCCGGCCAGGTGAAGGCATGCGAGGATCTCTTCCAGCGACTGCTCGACCGGGCCAACCCCGCGCACTGGACCGAGGCCAACAGCGCCCTGGAGCAAACCATGCAGGACTACTGCGGCTACGTTCGCTCCAAAACCATGCTGGACGCCGGCCTGACCCATCTGCGCCGGGTGCGCGCGCATGTGAACGAGGAACTGGGCGCGGAAAACCCGCACGAGCTCATGTACTGTCTGGGCGCGATCAACCTGTACGATCTGGGCGAGTTTATCTTCGTGTTGGCGGAAGACCGCAAGGAGAGCCGGGCCAACTTCAAGCGCCACGACTACACCATGCCCGACGTGCGACTGGACGAAAAACGACACATCATTTCCCAGAAAGACGGCCAGATCGTCCTGGAATGGAGGTAAGCCATGCCCCCGATCATTGATACGAAAAAATGCAGCAAGTGCGGGAGCTGCGTGGAAGTCTGCCCGGCCGACGTCTTTTACGGTTCACGGAAAGGCGAATACCCCATCGTGCGCTACCCCGAGGAATGCTGGCACGCCGACGCCTGCGTGCTCAGCTGCCCGAAAGACGCCATTAGTTTCCGCATTCCGTTGACGGCGATTGTGCCGTTCACCAAATTCTAGCCTGAAACGCCTCCGGGGGCCGGGGGGCTTCAGCCCCGGCCCCCCCCGAATACGGGCGCCGGATATGGCGGCCAGACAAAGCGATTGGACATCTCCCTGAGAGTACAGTAAAAATCTTCATGGGTTATCTTTGGGCTATTACAGCGGCGCTCTGCTGGGCGCTGATCGGGCCGCTCGGCACCTACTGCATGCGGGCCGGCTTAAGCCCGCAGGAGGTGGCCTTCTGGCGGGCTCTGTTCGGCGCGATGTTTTTCATCGCCCATGCCCTGTTTTTCCATATGCGCGTCCAGTTGCGCACGGGCGTCATCTTCGCGGCCTTCGGCCTGGTCGGCGTCGGGCTGTTCTTCAGCGCTTACCAGATTGCCGTGCGCGAGGCCGGCTCGGCCCTGGCGGCGGTTCTGCTTTATACGGCCCCGGCCTGGGTGGCCCTGTTCTCCCGCCTGATCTTCAAGGAAGCTCTGGATGGGCCGCGCGTGGTCGCGCTGGTCCTGGCCATGGCCGGCGCGGCCCTGGTCTGCGCCTCGGGCGGCGGCCTGCCCGCGCGGGTCGGCGCTCTCGGCATCATCTGCGGTCTGGCGTCAGGCTTTTGTTACTCCCTCCATTATGTGTTCACCCGAAAATTCCTCGGAACCTACCCGGCCGCCCTGCTCTACGCCTGCTGCATGCCGGTGGGCGCGCTCACGCTCCTGCCGTTTGTGGATTTCGCCCCGAAAAGCGGCAGCGTGTGGCTGACGCTGATCCTCTGCATCGGCTTTTTGACGTGTTACTCCGCCTATCTGGCCTATTGCGCGGCCATGCGGCGCTTGAGCTCCACCCGGGTGGCGGTGCTGGCCACGCTTGAGCCGGTGGCGGCCGCCTTTTTCGCGGCAACCTGGTGGGGCGAGCGCTTGAACGGGCTCGGTCTGGCCGGCGCGGCCCTGGTGCTGGCCGGCGCGCTGTGCGCCGTGCTGGCGCGCGGCAAGCGGGCCGGCTCCATCAGCTGAATATTTTGACGCTTTTCAAGCACGATCCTTGCATAACTGTTTCAGTCCCTTCGGCGCAAGGAGTGCTCATGTCGAAAAAATTCCTGAAAAATATCCTGTTCGCCGCGGCGGCGCTCATCCTGCTCGCGGCGGCCGGCGTGTTCGTCTGGTTGCGCGCCGGCCGCATCGAGTCGTCCGCCGCCCTGGTTAGCGGGCAGGAAATAGTCATTCTGGTCCGCGTGCCGGGCGTGGTGGAAGAGGTCCAGGCCAAAGCCGGCGACGTGCTGGAGGCCGGAGCCCCGCTGCTGACCCTGGACTCTTCCCGCCAACTGGCCGCGCTGGAAACGGCCCGGGCCGACCTGATCCGCCTCTCGGCGGACACGCGGCAGGAGGCCGCGCCGCCGGCCTATATCCCCCAGGGCATGAGCCTTGAACACGCCCGGCGTCTGGCCGCCGCCCAGCAGACCGAGGAAACGGCGCGCGCCCTGATGGAGCGTTTATCCGTCTCCCTGGCGCAGGCTCGCCTGGAACGCCGCCGTCTGGAACTGCAAAATCCGCGTCCGGCCCCGGAGATCATCGCCGCGGCGATCGAACGCGAAAAAACGAACAACGCGGCCCTGGCCGCGGCGGAAGAACAGTTGGCCCATGCTTCCAAAGCGCGGGCCGATCTCGCCCGCCCCCCCTATTCCGACCGCGGGACGGACGGCGACACCATGGCGGAACTGACCGCGCTGCTGACCAAGCGCGTGCGGGAAGCCGAGGAGGCGCTGGCGGGCACACGCCTCACAGCCCCGGCCGACGCCATCGTGCGCCTGCTGGAGGCCCGCCCGGGCGAATCGCTGCCCAGCGGCGCGGTGGCGGCGCGACTGGAGCCCCTGAATATGGAACAGCTCTGGATCAGCGCCCTGTTCACGGGCGCGGACGGTACACGGATCAAACCGGGCATGCGCTGCCGGGTGCAAATTCGGGAAGAGGCGCGCCCGCTTGAATGGCGCGGCGTGGTGGAAGCGATCCAGGCCGAGGAAAATCCCGCCCAGGCGGGAGCGACGCCGGAAGGAAGCGGCCGCTTTTCCGCGCGCATCCGCCTGCTGCCTGACCAGGCCGACCCGGAGCATGCGCTGCGCATCGGTAAAAAGGCTCTGGTTATTGTGGAAGCGCGCTATCCACTTGTCTATGATGGACCCGCGAAGCCTTAGAAGTTTCTTCAGACAATATATTTTGCTTTATTGCTTATAAAAAATGACAATATATTTCAGTTAATTAAAAATTAAACTTGCTTTTGCGTAAAAGAAGCTATTCCATTTTATATACTCTTGACATAGTATAGAACCGGCTCTTTTCGCGATGCACGCCGCGAAAAGACAAAGCCATCGTGCCAGTTAGGCGAAGAGTAAGTTTATCAAAAACATACTGCATGCGAGACTATCCCGCTTTGTGCGGAATATTGCAGGAAGCGGAAGGATATTCCTTTATCCACAGCCAGGATCGGGGTAGTATTGCATGAAACCTTTCGAAGCCTCGCCCAAAGCCACCGCAGCCCTTGCGGGAGCGTTGCTTTTTCTTTTTTTGGCCTTTGCCGGGCTGGTGCTCTACCAATCCGTAATCGAGTCCTCCCCGCCTTCCGTTTTCCTCGCGATAACGCGAGTCATTGCGGTTTTCCTGGTGGGGGCGGCTCCGCTGGCCTTGCTCCTGGCTTTTTTCATGCGCAAGGCCCGCAGCCAAACAGCCGCGTATTCGGGCAAAAAGGCCGAACTGGAAGCCCTGTACCGGGCGCAAGCCAAAAAGCTGGACGAGACCCTGGAAACGCTGGGGGAAAGCCGCCTGCGCCTGGAAATGGTCTTCAGCGTTTTCCAGAACACCCTGGAAGGGCTGCTGGTTTTCGACCAGCAGCACAACATCGTGGACGCCAACGCCTCCGTCTCCCGCATCACCGGCTGGAGCCAGGAGAGCCTGCTCAAACAGCCGGTGGATTCCATCCTGCGCAGCCAGGAGTTGCGCCTGATCCGCTCGGGCGTGAAAAAAAACCTGCAAGCCGAAGCATGGGAAGGCGAAGCGGTCGCCCACGCCAAAGACGGCCGGGAGTTTCCGATCTGGCTGCGCGTGGCGGCGCTGTCCGGCGCATTTGAGCAACCTTACTATATTGCCAGCTTCCATGACATCACCGAATCCAAGGACCGGGAAGAGCAGATCCGGCATATGGCCCTGCATGACGCCCTGACCGGCCTGCCCAACCGGAACTTCCTGCAGCACCACCTGGAGCAGGCCCTGGCCACGCCGGGCGGCCGCGAGCATATGGCCATCATCTATTTCGACCTGGACGGCTTCAAGCGGATCAACGACAATCTGGGGCACGACGCGGGCGACCAGGTGCTGCGCATGGTGGGCGAGCGCCTGCTGCAAAAGCTGCGCGCGCATGACGTTATCGTGCGCATGGGCGGCGACGAGTTCGTTATCGTCTGCCAGCGCATCCGCGGCAAGGAGCAGGCGGCCGAAGTGGCCCAGCGCTTGCTGGACGGCCTGCGCGAGCCCTTTGCCGTGGCCGGGACGGAATGCAGCATTGGCGCGAGCCTGGGCATTGCCATGCCGCCCGAAGGGGGCCTGACCGCCGAGGAGCTTCTGAAGAACGCCGACATGGCCATGTACGCTGCCAAGGGCATGGGGAAAAACTGTTTCTGCTTTTTCAGCGACTCCCTGCAGGCGGAAAGCCAGCAGCGTTCCAGCCTGGAAACGCGGCTCACCGCCGCCGTGGCCGGCGACAATTTCGAAGTCTATTTCCAGCCGATCGTCTCTTTCGACGGCTGCACCGTGCTCGGGGTGGAGGCATTGGCCCGCTGGAAAAGCGGCGACGAAAACGCCCCTTCTCCGCGCTCCTTTATCCGCCTGGCCGAGGAAACCGGCCTGATCATGCCGCTGAGCGAGCAGATTATCCGCAAAGCGTTCGAGGGTTTTGTTCCCCTGCTGAAAGAACAGGGGGATTTGTACCTGGCCCTGAACATCTCGCCAGCGCTTACCCGGAACGATCAACTTATGACCGTGCTGGAAAGCGCCCTGGCCTCCCACAACCTGACGCCCAGTTGCATTGTGCTTGAAATCACCGAATCGGCCTTTGAAAGTCCGCGCGGGCACCTGCAGGAAGCCTTGCTGCGGTATACGGATAAAGGCTACCGCATCGCCGTGGACAATTTCGGCAGCGTTTACAGTTCCTTCGCCTACCTGCGCAACCTGCCCATCGCCTTCCTCAAGGTGGACGGAACCTATGTGCGCGAAATGGGCGCCAACCCCGATAGCGCCTCTCTGGTCAAGGGCGTGCGCGGCATGGGCGAGTGGATCGGCGCCATTGTCGTGGCCGAAGGCGTGGAAACCGATGAGCAGAGCGAGCGGGTCCGCTCCCTGGGCTATGAGTTCGGCCAGGGCTACCTGTATTGCGGTCCATGTGACGCGCAATCCACGCTCGAATATCTTCGCTCCGCGAAGGCGCCCTCTCCGGCCGCGCCCGTGCAAGCGCTGCCGGCCAAACCATCCGCCCGCGCCGGCAAGTCCGGCGCCCGCTCCCGGTCGGGTCCCGACCTGCCCAACTAAGGGCTTGTCCATTAATAAATGGTGTTCGGGGCAATGGCCGCATCAAAGAGCGGCGCTGCCTCCGTCAAGGGTCATTTGCGTCCGCTCCTTCGGAAAAACCGCGTTTTTCCTTGCCCTTGCCGCTCGCTTCCCTAATGTATGAACAGGCCCCCAAAGCCGCCTCCTCAGGGCGGCCGTTCCGTTTTCGGCGATTTCCCCACGTCCCGGCGGTGTTTTTTTCGTTTCCAAAGGCGTATTGCGCTTTTGGCGCATCTTCTGCTATAGCTGCATGCGTGCGGAAATTCCGCCTATCCAAAAGAATACAAAGGAGCATTTATGCGTCGTCTTTCTATACTTATCGCCTTGGTTTTGGTTTTCGTCGTGGCCGCGCCGGCCTTTGCCGAACAGAAACTCGCGGTCTTCAGCCTGCGCGAGATCACCACAAAATGTGAAAAGTCCGTGTCCGAGCGCCAGAAAATAGAGCAGAAGTTCGCCGCCGAGCGGGCCAGCCTGCAACAGATGGAAGCCACCCTGAAGAAGAAAAGCGAGGAACTGCGCGTGCAGGCCGGCGCCCTGAGCCGCGATGCGCAGCAGGATCGCCAGACGGAAATCGTCCGTCTGCAGCGCGACTATGAAGACGCGGCCCGCACCCTGGCGCGCAAGCTTGAGGCGGAAGGCACCCGTATTCAGGAGGAAATCATCGCCCTGGTGGCCGAAGCCACGAAAAACTACGCGGAAAAGAACAAGATCGACATCGTCCTGGAAACCACCATGGCCGTTATGTACGCTTCCCCGGCGGTGGACGTCACCGAGCCGATCCTGCTTGAAGTGAACGCCCTGTGGAAGGCCAAAGGGAGCAAATAGTCAGGCATGCTGCTTTCCCGCATTGCCCAGACCCTGGGATTGACCCTGCAAGGCGAGGATCACGAGGTCACCGGCCTGAACACCCTTGAAGCCGCCGGCCCCGATGAACTAAGCTTTCTGGCCAACCCGAAGTATACGCCGCTGTTAAGCTCAACTCGGGCGGGCGCGGTGATTGCGCGGCCGGAATTCGCCGGCTCGGTGCAACGCGCCCTGATCAGCCAGGAACCTTATGCGGATTTCGGACGGGCGCTTGCGCTTTTTGCGCGGGTGCCCGCCGCCTTTCCCGGCATCAGCGAGCAGGCGTTTGTTCATCCTTCGGCCCAGGTGGCCGCGGGGGCGAGCGTGTTCCCCTTTGCCTACATCGGTCCCGAGGCGCGCATTGGCGAGGGCTGCCTCATCTTTTCCGGCTGCTACGTGGGCGAGAACTGCGTTGTCGGCAAAAACACCGTGCTTTTTCCCAATGTGGCGCTCATGGCCGGCACTGAAGTCGGCGCGAACTGCGTACTGCACGCCGGGGTGGTGCTTGGGGCCGACGGCTTCGGCTTTGCCCGTGTTCCCGGCGGCATCCAGAAAATTCCTCAGATCGGGCGGGTGGTTGTCGGCAATGATGTGGAAATCGGGGCCAATTCGGCGGCGGACCGCGCCGTCATGGGCGCGACGCGCATCGGTTCCGGCACGAAAATCGACAACCTGGTCCAGATCGGCCACAATGTGGACGTCGGCGAGCGCTGCGTTGTGGTGGCCCTGGCCGGCATCGCCGGCAGCACGAAAGTCGGCGATGAAGTCACTATTGCCGGGCACGCCGGCATTGCCGGGCACCTGAAGATCGGCGACGGCGCCACCATCGGCCCTTATTCCGCCGTGGGCAAAGACGTGCCGACAAAAGCCCGGGTAGGCGGCATACCGGCCATGGACGGCGGCACATTCATGCGCTGGATCACGGTCATGCCCAAACTGCCGGACATGTACAAGCGCCTGGGCGCCCTGGAAAAAGAAGTCGCGCGGCTGAAAAAGGAGCTTGCCGGACTGCCGGCCGCTCCGGAAAAAGACGCTGAGCATTGAGCCCGCGCCGGGCGCGGCGGCGAGCTTTCACCAACTGCGCGGAAGGATGATTCTATGACTGCAAACGCTTCGTCCGTTGGCCAGGCTGCCGTGCCGACGCTTGTGGATATCCAGGAAATTATGGCCGTGCTGCCGCATCGCTACCCCTTCCTCCTGGTCGACCGGGTCACGGAGATCGTCCCCAACGAACACATCCGGGCGCATAAAAACGTCACCATCAACGAGCCTTTTTTCCTGGGGCATTTCCCCGGCAATCCAGTCATGCCCGGCGTGCTGATCATTGAGGGCCTGGCCCAGGCCGCGGGCGTTCTGGTGGTGAGAAGCCAGAACATGTCCACGCACGACAAACTTTTTTTCTTCACCAGCATGGAAAACGTCCGCTTCCGGCGGCCGGTGGTGCCGGGCGACCGCATTGACATGCACTGTTCCATCCTGCGCTCGCGCATGAATTTGTGGAAAACGGACTGCAAGGCATATGTGGATGGAACCCTGGTGGCTGAAGGCATTTTAACCGCAGCTATTCTCCAGCGCGGCCGGAACGGGGAGGGGGCGTAAATGGCCAATATCCACCCGACCTCCCAGATCCACCCGAGCGCCGTCGTCGCGCCGGGAGCGCATATCGGCGAGAACGTCCGCATCGACGCCTACGCCGTGGTCGAGGACGACGTCCATATCGGGCCGGATTGCCGCATCGGCTCCTTTGCCTATATTTCCCAATATACGCGCATGGGCCGGGGAAACCAGATTTTTCACCACGCCAGCGTGGGCGGCGCGCCGCAGGATCTGAAATTCCACGGCGAAGTCTCCTGGCTGGAAATCGGCGACAATAACCGGATACGCGAATTCTCCACCATGCACCGCGGCACCGAGAGCGGCGGCGGCGTCACCCGCATCGGCAGCGGCAACCTGATCATGGCCTATGTCCATGTGGCGCACGACTGCAAGGTGGGCAATTCCGTGGTCATGTCCAATAACGCCACGCTGGGCGGGCATGTGGAGGTGGGCGACTTCGCCATTCTCGGCGGGCTTTCCGCCGTGCACCAGTTTTGCCGCATCGGGCGCCACGCCTTTTTAGGCGGGGCCAGCGGCATTGGCCAGGACCTGCCCCCCTTCATGCTGGCCAGCGGGCACCGGGCCCAGGTGATCGGCCCCAACCTGGTCGGCCTGCGCCGTATGGGAATTTCCCCGGAACTGATGCACGCCCTGAAGTCCGCCTATCGCCTGGTCTGGCACGCGGAAATGCCGCGCAAGGAAGCGCTTGAGCAACTGGAAAAAGACTACGCGAATTTTCCCGAGCTGCTGGATTTCGTCAGCTTCGTGCGCGGCAGCGAGCGCGGCATCGCCGCGGCGGGCAGGGATTCCGAAGATCTGTAACTCTTTACAAGACGCTCGCTCCGGCGCCTGACGGCGGGCAACGCCCTAGGTCCGCGCGGCGGGCGGGGAACCGCCGCCGGGTATTTTGCCAGATTCCGCGGATACGCGAATTGCGTAATCCGCAAGCTGAAATACTCCGGCGCCGGGCCGCAAGGCCGCCATGCCACAGGAAATCATTGGAATCATCGCCGGCTCGGGCCAATTTCCCTTTCTCATTGCGGCGGGGGCGCGCGCCCAGGGCCTGAGCGTGGCCATCTGCGGCTTTCACGGCCACACCGACCCCGCCCTGGCTTCGGCGGCGGACGCCTTCACCCTGTTGCATCTCGGGCAATTTTCCAAACTGATCGCCTTCTTCAAAAAGCAGCACGCCCGCCGTATTTGCATGGCCGGAGCCATCAGCAAGCCCAAGGCCCTGAGTTTGCGCCCCGACTGGCGCGCCGCCCGCATGCTCATGCGCATGCGCCACAAGGGCGATGACGCGCTCCTGCGCACTGTGGCTGAGGAGCTGGAATCGGAAGGGCTCCAGGTGGTGCAGCCGGCCGCGCTTGCGCCCGGCCTGCTCGCGCCCGAGGGAGTGCTGTCCGCCCGGGCTCCCACCGGGGACGAGTGGCTGGACATCCGTTTCGGCTGGCCCATGGCCCGCCTGTTGGGCCGCCTGGATATCGGCCAGTGCCTGGTGGTGCGCCAGGGCATCGTCATGGCCGTGGAATGCCTTGAGGGCACGGACGCCACGCTCAAGCGCGGCGCTGTCCTGGGCGGTCCGGGCTGCCTGGCGATCAAAATCGCCAAGCCCGGCCAGGACGAACGTATGGACCTGCCCTCCATCGGCAGCGCCACCATGGATGTGCTGATTGAGCACAAGTTCGCCGGTCTGGCCCTACAGGCCGGAAAAACCCTGTTCTTTGACCGGGAAAAGGCCCTGGCCCTGGCCGACGCCGCCGGGCTGTGCATTGTGGCCCTGCCCGAAAATTTTATGGAAAGCGAGACAGCGGATCTTCCCCTTGAAACGAAAGGAGGCCCGTATGCTGCCTGAAGTCAGCCCGCCCCAGGCCCTTTCCGGCGCGTGGGATTTGTGCGAACGCCTGCGCGCTTCCGCGCCCATCGTGCATAACATCACCAACCACGTGGTCATGAACGTCACGGCCAACGCCCTGCTGGCGGTCGGGGCCTCGCCGATCATGGCGCATGCCGCCGGGGAAATGGCGGAGATAGTGCACATCTCCAACGCCCTGGTCCTGAATATCGGCACGCTGAGCCCGGACTGGATCAGCGGCATGTTCCTGGCGGGCCGCGCCGCCCGGCACAAGGGCATTCCCGTGGTGCTCGACCCGGTGGGGGCGGGCGCCTCACGCCTGCGCACCCGCACCGCCCTGGATCTGCTTGAGGAGATCCAGCCGGCCATCCTGCGCGGTAATGCTTCGGAAATCATGGCCCTGGCCGGCGCGCTCACAGTCTCGCGCGGGGTGGACTCCTCACTGAGCGCGGACGCGGCCCTGAGTTCCGCCCGCCTGCTGGCCGAGCGCTACGACTGCACGGTGGTGGTCAGCGGCGAAATCGACCTGGTGCTCAACCGCGCGAAGCTCTATCATATCTACGGCGGACACGATTTGATGCCGAGAATCACCGGCATGGGCTGCACCGCCACCGCCCTGGTGGCCGCCTGCGCGGCCGTGGCCATCACGCCCTTCGAAGGGGCGGTGGCCGGCATGGCGATGATGGCGGCGGCCGGCGGCTTTGCCGGGGAATCGGCCCAGGGGCCGGCCTCCTTCCAGACGCTTTTCCTGGATACTTTATACTCTCTGACGCGCAAACATCTGGAAACCCACGCGCACATCACGGAGCCGGCATGATCGTCAAGGCGGCGTGCGCGGCCGTGCAGGGCGTGGACGCCTTCCGCGTGGATCTGGAAGTGGACTTCTCCCGCCAGGGCCTGCCGGTGTTCACCATGGTCGGCCTGGCCGAAGGCGCGCTGCGCGAATCGCGCGAGCGCGTCTTCGCCGCCCTGCGCTCCTCCGGCTTCAGCCTGCCGCCCGCCCGCATCACCATCAATCTGGCCCCGGCCGACCGGCGGAAAACCGGCAGCGGCTTTGACCTGCCCGTGGCCCTCGGCCTGCTGGCCGCCTCCGGCGCCCTGCCTGAAAACGCCCTGAACGGCTGGCATTCCGTGGGTGAACTGTCCCTGACCGGCGAGGTCAGGCCCGTGCCCGGCGTGCTTCCCATGGCCGTGCTGGCCCGGGCCGAAGGAGCCAAAGGCATTCTCGTGCCCGGGCCAAACGCCACGGAAGCGGCCGTGGTCGGCGACGTGCCGGTCTATGCCGTACAGAGCCTCGGCCAGGCCGCATCGTTCCTGGCCGGCAAGCTCGATCTCCCGCGGGCAGTATTTGACGCGGCCGCCGGCCTGGGCGAAGCCGCCCCCTTTCACCTGGACTTCAGCGAGGTCAAAGGCCAGGAGCATGCCAAGCGCGCTATTGAAATCGCCGCCGCCGGCGGGCACAATCTTTTGTTCATCGGGCCGCCTGGCAGCGGGAAAACCATGCTGGCCCAGCGCATTCCCACCATCCTGCCGCCCCTGGTCTTCGACGAGGCGTTGGAGGTGACCACCATCTACAGCGTGGCCGGCCTGCTGGACGGCCAGGGGTTGATCACCCGGCGCCCTTTCCGCAGCCCGCACCATACCATCTCCGACTTCGGCCTGATCGGCGGCGGCGGCCTGCCCCGGCCGGGCGAGGTCTCGCTGGCGCACCGGGGCGTGCTCTTTCTGGACGAACTGCCCGAATTCCGCAAAACCACCCTGGAGGGGCTGCGCCAGCCCCTGGAAGACGGCCGAGTGACCATTGCCCGGGCAGCCCTGTCCCTGACCTACCCGGCCGATTTCATGCTGGTGGCCGCCATGAATCCCTGCCCCTGCGGCTTCCGCGCCGACCCCCGCCACCAGTGCGCCTGCCGGCCCGACGCCGTGCAGCGCTACATGGCCCGCCTCTCCGGCCCGCTGTTGGATCGCATTGACCTGCACGTCGAAGTGCCGGCCGTGCCCTATGACGATCTGGAAGCCCCCGTGCGGGCCAACGACCGCCACGGCTCCGCCGCCATGCGCTCGCGCATTCTGGCCGCGCGCGCCATCCAGGAACAACGCCTGGCCGG
>JAVBVM010000019.1:0-13464 GCA_031554295.1 Desulfovibrionaceae bacterium
GGCATTGCGGCCAAGGAAGTAATCGTCTCAACCTTGGGCACCGCCTATTCATTGGGCGAGGTTGACCCCGAGGAAGCCGCCCCCCTGGCCGCCCAGATTCAGGCCGACCCGTCATGGAACGCGGGCAAGGCCGTGGCCGTCATGATCTTCGTCATGCTTTACGCGCCCTGCTTCGTCACCTTGGTTGCCATCCGGCGCGAAACCGGCTCGTGGAAATGGCCCGTGTTCAGCGTCGTCTTCAATACCTTCCTTGCCTTCGTCATCGCCGTGGCCATCTATCAAATCGCCACGGCTTTGGCGTAGGATCAAAAACGCCTTCGGGGCCAGGGGAGCGCCGCTCCCCCGGCCCCGTCACGGCACAAGCCGCGCGTTCACCCAGTGAATGCACGGCCCGGCCTCACGCCTCCCATGTGAAGCGCGCGAACAAATCGTAGAAATCAAAGAGGTCCATCCCGGTGGGACTATCTTTGCCGCTGAAGACCCGCCTTTTTCTATTTCCTCCCGCCTGCTTTTACGCTAGGCTCATTGGAAAGGAGAAGGCCATGCGCATAGCTTCCGATATGACGGCTTTGGTGGGAAACACCCCGCTGGTGCGCCTGAACCGGCTTTCCGCCGACACTGGCGCGCAGGTCCTGGCCAAACTCGAATTTTACAATCCCGCCTCCTCGGTCAAAGACCGCGTTGCGTTGAGCCTGATTAACGCGGCGGAAAAAGAGGGCACGCTGCGCCCCGGAAAGACGCCTCCGGACGTGCTGATTGAACCCACCAGCGGCAATACGGGCATCGGGCTGGCCTTTGTGGCGGCGGTGCGGGGGTATCGCCTGATCCTGACTATGCCGGAGCATATGAGCGAAGAACGGAAAATCCTGCTGAAGGGCCTGGGGGCCGAGTTGGTGCTCACGCCCAAAGAACTGGGCGTTGCCGGGGCGGTGGCCGAGGCGGAACGCCTGGTCAGGGAAACGCCCGGAGCGCTGATGCTGGGGCAATTTGACAATCCGGCCAATCCAGCCGTCCATTACGCGACCACAGCCGAGGAAATCTGGCAAGACACGGACGGACGGATCGACGTAGTGGTTTCCGCCGCCGGCACGAGCGGCACGGTGACCGGCATCGGAAAAAGGCTTCGGGAACTAAAGAGCGATATCGAGATTTACGCGGTCGAGCCGGCCGAATCGCCCGTGCTTTCCGGGGGCAAAGCCGGGCCGCACGGCATCCAGGGCATCGGCCCCGGGTTTGTTCCCGGCGTGCTTGATCGTTCGCTGCTCAGCGGCGTGCTGCCCGTGCGCACGGAAGACGCTCTGAATACGGCCAAACGCCTGATTCGCGAGGAAGGCATTCTCTGCGGCATCTCTTCCGGCGCGGCGGCGCATGCGGCATTGGCCCTGGCGCACGAACCGAAATATACAGGCAAGACCATTGCCTTTATCGTCTGTGACACGGCCGAGCGCTATTTGTCCACCGATCTGTTCAGGTGATTGCCCTATGAAAAAGAACTGCCCGACAAAATTACGATCCGTGGGCCGGCGCAGCCTGCCGGTGATTGACCGCATCGCGGACGAGCTGTGCTCGCCGGCTTCCCTTGAGCGCGTGATGCACCAGCCCTTGCACGATTCGCCCATGCCCTCGCTGGCGGATTTGGGCGAGCTCATCTCTCGCCTGAAAGCCGCGCTGTTCCCCGGCTTTTACGGCTCCTCGCGCGTTGCCCTGGAATCCATGCGCTACCATATCGCGGCCAATCTGGACTCGATCTACCGCATTCTGGCCGAGCAGATCCGGCGGGGCGGCTGCTTCACCTGCGCGGATTTCGCCACAGACTGCGGCCTGTGCGAATCCACCAGCGCGGAATATGCCATGCGCTTCATGGAAACCATCCCGCGCATCCGCGCCCTGCTGGCCAGCGACGTGCGGGCCGCCTACGAAGGCGATCCGGCCGCCCAAAGCCCAGGCGAGACCATCTTCTGCTATCCGTCGATTACGGCCATGATCCACCAGCGCATCGCGCATGAGCTGTATCTGCTCGAAGTGCCGCTGATTCCGCGCATTTTGACGGAAATGGCCCATTCGGCCACCGGCATAGACATCCACCCCGGCGCGGACATTGGCGAGGAATTTTTCATCGACCACGGCACGGGCGTGGTAATCGGCGAGACCTGCATTATCGGCAAGGGCTGCCGCCTGTATCAGGGCGTCACCCTCGGGGCGCTCTCCTTCCCGAAGAACGAGGATAATACCCTGGTCAAAGGCATAGCGCGCCACCCAATTCTGGAGGACCGGGTGATTGTTTACTCCGGAGCGACCATTCTCGGCCGCGTGACCATTGGCTCGGGCAGCGTGATCGGCGGTAACGTCTGGCTGACGCGCGACGTGCCGCCGGGTACCCGGCTCGTCCAGCAACAGTACGCGCAGAACAGCGAACATTCGGACAAACACTGAGGCAATACGTAAAAACAAACAGCGCCCGAGGATTTCTCCCGGGCGCCGTTTTTATTCAAGGCTGCTGAATGTGACGCTCCGCAACTCCTCCGCGAGATGTTTGGCCTGGTCAAAGAGGGCCGGAATGACTTTTTTCAGATCCTCGCTCTCCCCTTTGGCCAGCGTCCAGGTGAGGCTTTCCGAGTTCAGATACTGGGCCAAAACGTCAAAAAAAGCCTGGGTCATAAGCCGTAAAGTTTCCTTGGCGTATGAAGCCGCTTCCCCGGCCAAGGCGCGGGACGAGGCCATCTCCGCCTGGATGCCGCGCGAACAGGTCTCCGCCATGCCTATGCTTTCAATCAGATACCGTAAATGCTCACCGGAGGTATGCGGGGTGTCGAGCGTGGGGACAAGCAGATCCTGGAGGCGCTGCCGCAGGCCCTGGCTGTTTTCCTGATAACTCTTCGGGAAGGCGGAATGGGCTTTGTCCGCCTCACGGTCCGGCGCGGACTGCCCGGCTTCGCGCAAGCTCGCCACGGCTTCTTCCCGCCGCTGGCTCCAGTAGGCCAGCAGATCCGCCGCCAGGCCAGTGCCCGCGATTTCCTGCTCCAGCAATTGGGAGCGCCTGGATGGCGCGGAGGTAGCGGAAAGGTCCATGGCCGCGCACTTGCGCATGAGCTTGTCCATGCCTTCCAGCGGCGCCTCAATTTCCGGTATCAGGCGGAGGAGCAGCCGTTCGGCCAGGAGCCGGGACCGCGGATCTTTGGCAAAGGCTTCCCCGGCCGCGCCTTTTTCCTCCAGAACCTCGAGCAGGCGCTTGGCGCAGCAATAGCGGACATACTGGTACAGGTAGGAAAAAAGCATGGTCTGCTGCGTATGCACGGAAGAAGCGGCCCAAAACGTGCCGTTGCCGGCAACCGCTCCGCCAATCTCGCCGCGGATCCGCGTGTAGGGCAGCGGCTCTCCAGGCAAGGGCTCGCAGATCACAGGGGCGCGCGACCCTTTTTTTTTGGCCCTGCGCGCCTTCAGACTGTAGAGCATCACCATGACAATAATCACGGCGATCATAACCCAGTGAATTTCTTTCATTATGGTGTATCCTTGGTTGTGCCGGCCAGCCGGCAAGGGCAAAAAGACCCTCGTGACGACACCGCCTAGGGCGCGTTTTCCTTGATATGGCGCACCACTTCTTCGGGCGTGTCGCAAACCTTGAGCATGTCGATTTCTTCCTGGCTGATGAAACCGCCGTCGACCATGTCGCCGCGCATCCAGTCCAGCAGCGGCCGCCAGAATTTCGAATTATAGAGCACCACCGGGAACGGCTTGATACGGTTGGTCTGCATGAGCACGAAAGCTTCGCTCAACTCGTCCAGCGTGCCCGCGCCGCCCGGCATCACCACATCCCCGTCCGCGTATTTGACGAACATCAGCTTGCGCACAAAGAAATAGCGAAAATCCGCCCGTATTTTCACGTATTTATTGCACTCCTGCTCCAGCGGCAGATGGATGTGCAGGCCGATGGACTTGCCGCCCGCCTCAAGCGCGCCCTTGTTCGCCGCTTCCATCAGGCCCGGTCCGCCGCCGCTGATCACGCTGAATCCGGCCTCAACCAGCAAGCGGGCAATGGTTTCCGTTTCCTGATACAGAGGCGAGCCGGCCGGCACGCGCGCGGAACCACATCTGGACACGCTGCGGGAATTTCCGTTCATAGTATCAACACCCTCGACGATTTCCGCCATGATTTTGAAGAGACGCCAGGATTCATTGATGGAAAGCGCATCAATCACATGCTGCTGGGACTTGGACATTCGCTTCTCCTTGGTCCTGGCGATAGGACATTAGAACATTTACGCTCGAGTTTGTCGCTTAACGGCGGGCAAAGCCCGCCTGCGACAAACTCGCGGGCGCTGCCACGCCTCGCTTCGCGCCGCCAAAGCATTTTATTCAGTTTAAAATTTCAAGGTCAAAATGCTCTAACGGAAATGAATATCTTCCAGAATTCGCCGCGCGACACGCGAAGCCGCGCCGGACGGTCCCAGAAGCTCGCGCAGTTCGGTAAAACGTGCCAACATGATCGCACGCTGCTCGGGAAAGTCAAGCCATTGGCCGATTGTCTTCGCCATCACCGAGGCCACGGCCTCTTCCTGAAGCAGCTCGGGAATAACCGGCGCGTCAAAAATCAAATTGGCCAGGCTGACATAACGCACCCGGATTACCCGCCGGACGATCCAGGCCGAAAGAGCCGACCCCTTATATGTCGCCGCCGTCGGCACCCCAAGCAGGGCGGTCTCCAGCGTGGCTGTGCCAGACGCGGCCAGCACGGCCGCGCAGCGCCGCAGGGCCTGGTAACGGACCTCGGGCGGCCGGATGGTCAGCGGAATGTCCGTCGGCCAGAACGAGCGCAGAAAATCCTCGTTCATGGAAGGCGCGGCCATGCACTCGAACTCGAGATCCGGACGTTTGGCCAAAAGCAGCCGCGCCGCGCCGCCGAATTCAGCCATCAGCGCGCGCACTTCCTTTTTACGACTGCCGGGCATCAGGGCGATGCGGTTCGGCTCCGGGGCAATGGCGTCCAGGGCGGCGAAGTCCAGCATATCGAGCAGCGGGTTGCCCACATAGTCAACGTCCATGCCGTGCTTGGCGTAAAAGGACTTTTCAAAGGGAAAAATACAGAACAGCCGTTTGACGTGGCTTTTGAGAAAGGCCACCCGGCCCTCGCGCCAGGCCCAGACCTTGGGGCTGATGTAGTAGTAGACGGGAATGCCCAGATCCCTCGCAATGGACGCCACGCGGAAATTAAAGGCGGGCGCGTCGATTAAAATGACCGCGTCCGGCCTGCGGGCGGTCAGGTCGGCCCGGATGCGGCGCCACATACGCAGACTTTTCGGCAAATGTCCGAGCACCTCGGTAAAGCCCATGACCGACAGGTCTTCCACGCGCAGCAACGCCTCTTGCCCGGCTTCACGCAGGAAGCGCCCGCCCATGCCCATGGCCCGCACGTCCGGCACGAGCTTTTTAAAGGCTTCCAGCAGATGCGCACCGTGCAGATCACCCGAAACCTCGCCCGTGTTGATCCAGATGCTCGGCCCGCTCACAGCGAAACCTCCGTGGCCGGAGCGGGCGGCGCGTCCAGGGGAGCCGGCGGGCCCAAGCGCCGCAGCAGGCTGGCCACAAGCAACATCACCAAAAAGGAAATAAGCAGCCGCCCGCCGATCACGCCAATGACGCTCGCGCCCATGGCCGCCATGATCAGCGTATCCTCAATCATGGCGTGCGAAAGCCCCATGAAAGTGAGGGAGGCGAACACGTCCCGCTTGGGCATGACGCCGCCGCGCGCCTCGTTGATAATCAGCCCGCCGCCGTAGGAAAGGCCCATGGTCAGGCCGATCACCGTAATGGTGGCGGCTGAAGGGCCTATGCCCATGAGCCGGAACAGAGGATTCAGGATCGTGTTGATCAGATCCGTGACGCGCACGGCCCGCAGCAGGCGCATGAACAGCATCAGCCCGCTTACCACGAGCAGCAGCAGCAGGTAGGAGCGCGCCTCCAGCAGAGCCCAGAGCCAGAGCGAACCAGGCGCCGGCGCCGGCGTGTACAGCATCACCGCCGGCTCGGCCAGCCAGCCGAAGGCGGCGCAGCCCTGGCTGAACACCAGGCCGAAAACCAGGGCCGTGCATACCCGGATGGCCATTTGCAGCAGCATGCTCACGCCGCAATATTGGGCGATCTTGCCCTCGGCAAAGATGGCGTGCGCAATCACGGACATGGTGGCGAAAGTGGTGGCCTGCGCCACGCTGAGCGGCTCGGGCAGGGTTTTCAAAAGGTCGGCGTAAACGAACAGGCCGGCGTAGAGATTCACGCACACGGCGCTGATCCAGGCGATAACCAGATCCGCCGGCAGGTTCACCAGGGCCATGATCGGCTTCAGCGGCGCCACCAGGTACTGCAACAGATCCAGTTCCGTGAGTGCCTTCACCAGGATGGTCACCGGCACCATGGCCCGCAGCAGCATGACCCAGGCCCGGAAGGCGTTACGCAACGTCTCCTTTATCGCCGCCTTCAGCGACACGCCCAGGGAACCGCCGCCACGCCTCATTCCTTGTCCGCTTTTTCCGTCTGTTCGTGCCTTTTCCGACGTTCTTCCCTGAGCGCCTCTTTCATAAGCTCCGGCTCGTCCCGCTTGTCAAAAATGGAGGCCACTATGCCGATGGCCAGCAACGAACCCACCACCGCCAGATTCCAGGCCGGGTGCAGATGTTCGATAACGCCGGTCACGTCCAGCAGCATTTTGACGCCGATGAAGGCCAGGATGGCGATAATCGCCTTTTCCAGATGTTTCAGGTAGCGCACGGCCGCCGCCAGCAGGAAGAAGAGCGAACGCAGGCCGAGAATGGCGAAAATATTGCTGGTATACACCAGGAACGGCTCCTGCGTGATGGTCATGACCGCCGGAACCGAGTCAAAGGCGAACATGATGTCCGCTATTTCCACGGCGATCAGGCAGAGGAGCAGCGGCGTGGCAAAGCGCTTGCCGTTCTGTCTGGTGAAAAAACCGTGCCCGTCCAGGCGCGGAAAAATGGGGATGATCTTCTGCGTCCAGCGCACGGACCAGTGGTTGGAGTAATCCACAACCTCCTCTTCCGGCTTGCGCATGGACTGCCACATTTTCCAGGCCGACCACAAGACGAAAAGGGCGAAAGCCGCCAGGGCGTAGGGGCCGAAAATCTGGATCAGCGCGGTGCCGGCCGCGATGAAGATCAGGCGCATGATCAGCGCACCCAGAATGCCGTAATACAACACCCGGTGCTGGTAGGCGGCCGGCACGGAGAAGGAGGAAAAAATCGCCATCATGACGAAAAGATTATCCACGGACAGCGACTTTTCCAGCAGATAAGCCGTGACGAAAAGCGACGAATCGCCCCAGCCGTGCGTCAGCCCGATATATACGGCGAAGGCGAAGGCCAGCGCTATCCAGCCGGCCGACCACAGCGCCGCCGAGCGGGCGGAAATTGGCTTGTCCTGCTTGTGGGCGAACAAGTCCACCGCCAGCGCGATGACCACGATCACAAAAAAGAGAACGATATTCAATGCGGAATAATGCCCGATCATATAGTCCCAATACCCCCTGAAAGGTGAAACCCACACGCGGCCTCAAAAGCGCAGCGGCCGCAGCATACCGCAGTCGGCATGAAGCGACAAGCGGGGAATGCCCGGACGGCATATAACGCGAAAACGGTCTCGAAAGCCACCGTACTTTTCTTCCGCGCGCTTGCGTCATAAAGCGCGACTGCGTATAGTACGGAGTGATGAAAAACTCGGTTCCGCACGAACGACTGAATTTCTGGCTCAGCACGGCCTTCGGCCTGGGACTTTCGCCCATTCTGCCCGGCACCTGCGCGGCCCTGCTGGGACTCGGGCTGCACCTGCTTATTCTGCATACCCTGCCCGCCGCTTGGCAATGGTTCGCGCTGCTGTGCTTTTTCATCCTGTTCAGCGCCCTGTGCCTGGGCCTGAACAGCTGGGCGGAGAGCTACTGGAAAAAGAGCGACCACCAGAGCTTTGTGCTGGACGAGGTGGCCGGCTATTTGCTGGTGCCCATCCTCTTCCGGGCCGATGCCTCGTTGTCCTCGGCCCTGTGGGGCTTTGTCCTGTTCCGCGTGCTGGACATGATCAAGGTCTTTCCCGCCAACCGCATCGACAAGCGCATGAAGAACCGCTACGGCGTGCTGCTGGACGACTATGTCAGCGCGGCCTATGCGGCCGTCGCGCTCTACCTGATCCACGCCTTCCGCTAGCGCGGCCTATTTCAGGGCCGCGACAGCCGTGACGAAGCGCCGCACGTCCTCTTCGCGGGTATCGTAGCCGGTCATGAGGCGCACTTCGTGCAAACCGCCATCGGCATTCCCTACCGGGCCGAGATCGTAGAAATAAAATTCCTTGAGCAGCGCATTGATATGCTCGGGCTTCAGGCGCGCGAAAATGGCGTTGGCTTCCACCGGCCGGGACAGAACCGCCTGCGGCAGCTTTTCCAGCTCCCGGCCGAGCAGCGCGGCCATGGCGTTGGCGGCGCGGGCGTTCTCCAACCACAGGCCGTCGCGCAAATATTCGACGAATTGCGCGGAAATAAAGCGCATTTTCGCCATAACCTGCAAGCCCTGCTTGCAGACATAGGGCAGATCCCGAGCCAGGGCGGCATTAAAAAAGACTATGGCTTCGCCGAACAGCAGGCCGTTCTTGGTGCCGCCGAGAGAAAGCACGTCCACGCCCGCGTCCCCGGAAATGGTCCGCAGGTCGGTATTCAAAGCCGCCGCCGCGTTGGCCAGACGCGCGCCGTCCATGTGCAGCAACAGGCCGTGGCTATGCGCCAGGTCGGCTATGGCCCGTATTTCTTCCGGCGAATACAGGGCGCCGCGCTCAGTGGACTGCGTGATGGAAATGACGCGTGGCTGGCTGAATTTCATCGTGCCAAGCCTGCCCAGGGCGGGCAGAATGTCTTTGGGCTCAAGCTTCGCGTCCTTTGAGGGAACAATCTCCAGCTTGGCCCCGGTAATGGCCTCGGGCGCGCCGCATTCATCCTCGTAGGCGTGGCTCTGGACGGAACACAACACGCTCTGCCAGGGACGCAGCACGGTGTGCATGCCCAGAACGTTGGCGGCCGTGCCCGTGGACACGAAAAAGCACTCGCTGTCCGGCCCAAAGTGGCGACGGATCAGCGCTTTGGCCTCGGCGGTCCAAGGGTCGGCTCCATAGGATCTGGCCGCTCCTTCGTTGGCTTTGAGCACAGCTTCCATAATGCGCGGATGGGCCGGGCTGGTATTGTCACTGGCAAAACTGATCAGACGCGCGTTTTCCATGCTATTTTCCCTTAAGCGCAAGGAGTGAGGAGTATATTTCCAGCGTGGAGCCGACAAAACCTTCGATGGACAAGCCCGCCATACGGCGGCTGTTTTCTTCAAGCAGGGCGGCGCGGAACGACGGTTCCGCCAGCGCCCGGCCCACCAGACTGGCCAGACCCGGCACGTCGGCCGGCGCGCAGAGCGCTTCCGCCGGCAGCAGATCCGGCATGACGCCGACATCCGTGCTTACCAGAGGGCGGCCGCAAGCCATGATCTCCAG
The DNA here is from genome assembly GCA_031554295.1 of Desulfovibrionaceae bacterium. Taxonomy (GTDB): domain Bacteria; phylum Desulfobacterota; class Desulfovibrionia; order Desulfovibrionales; family Desulfovibrionaceae; genus JAVBVM01. The sequence continues at coordinate 9,529 of JAVBVM010000019.1, forward strand.
CGCGGCCCGGGCAATGGCCTCGGAGTACAGGGAAGCCACCACCCCAAGATCCATGGCGGAAATGCAGGCCGCGACATCCGGCCTCATCCCCGTAACCACGGTGGCGTCCGCCATGCCCGCCGAGCGGGCGAAGGCGCGGATTTCCGTCTCGCTGTATATCGCATCATGTCCGACCAGCAGCAGGCGCACCGGGCGCCCTTCCCGGTGCAGCAAGGCCGTGGCCTCAATCAGCTCTTTCTGGCCCTTAACCACATCCAGACGGCCCAACAAGCCGACCACCTGAACCTCGGGCCCAAATCCGAATTCCGCGCGCACACGCTCGCGCCCGGCCAGGTCAAAGGCGAAGGCATTGACGTCCACCCCGCCAATCACCTGATGGACGCGGCTTTCCGGTACATGCAAATCATTGACGAAACACCGGGCAATGCGGCTGTTGGTGGCAATGACCGCGTCCGCGGCCCGGCCGTGCAGCCAGCGGTTGACGGCCGAGTTCCGCGGCAGGCGCTGATCGCCGCGCGTGCGCGCCAGACAATAGTTCAGAGGCCGCTTCAGCAGGCCGAACAGGGCGAAGGACTCGCCCCGGTGGCAGTTGACAATATCCGGCTTGAAATCGAACAGCAGCCGCGCGATACGGGAAAGCAGCACCGGCTGCATAAGCGGGTTCTTGCTGTTCAGCGGCAAGCCGACAGGCTCAAGCCCCATTTCCCGGGCGCGCTCAAAAGATTCCGTCCCCTCCAGGCCGATCAGCAGGGTCGCGTGACCGGCCCTGCCCAGGGCTTCCGCCAGCTTGATCCCATACCAGGCCGTGGCGTTGAACCAACGGACATTGACGACCTGGACGGTACGGATCGGGCGGGACGGAAGGGCCACGTTTTCCTGCTCGCGTTAGGGTTGCGCCGGGTTGGGCGAGATGCCTTCCCGGTCTGTTGGCAAAGCAAAGGTGTGTTTTATAGAGGAACTTCAGGAAAATGTACACGGTCGACGGGTACGGCCCATATCGAGCCGCCCCGGACGAAGCCCCCGGAGGCCAGTGCGGCTTTCCTCCTTCTCCATTGGTCGGACCGCCGACAAAGCCGACGCAATTCGAAAAGGCAGGAAGTCCGGCAAGCACTTGTTGTTTCGCTTTCCCTGTCGGCAGTCTGGGCCAATGAAAAAAGGCGGCTTTCGCCGCCTTTTTGCATTGGGCTATTGCGTTCCGGAGCGGCAGGTTCTGGAGGAGGCTCCGCTCCGGAACGCTCAAAGGACGGCTGGTTTCCTTTGGCCTTGCCGGCCGGCCCCACGTGGAATCCGGCCAGGCAAATTTACTGCCGCACTTCCGTATAGTCGGCGTCAACCACGTCGTCGTCCTGCCGGCCTTCAGACTGGCCCGAAGCTCCGGCGCCGCCTTCAGGTCCGGCCTGGCCGCCCGAGCTCTTCTGGCTCTGCTGATAGAGCTGCTCGGCCAGCTTGTGCGATGCCTGGGCCAGAGCGTCCGTGGCCGACTTGATGGCCTCGGCGTCCTCGCCGTCTTTCAGGGTCTTCAGGCTGGCGATCTTGGCTTCAATGTCCGCCTTCAGGGCCGGGTCGAGCTTGTCGCCCAAATCCGCCACGGACTTTTCCGTGCCATAGATCATGCCGTCCGCGTGGTTGCGCGCTTCAATCAACTCCTGCTTCTTCTTGTCATCTTCGGCATGCGCTTCGGCTTCGCGCACCAGCCGATTGATTTCCGACTCGGACAGGCCGGAGGAGGCCGTAATCCGGATGGACTGTTCCTTGCCCGTGCCCAGGTCTTTGGCCGACACGTTCACGATGCCGTTGGCGTCAATGTCAAAGGAGACTTCAACCTGCGGAATGCCGCGCGGAGCCGGCGGAATGCCGGTCAACTCAAAGCGGCCCAAGGTCATGTTGTCCGCGGACATCGGGCGTTCGCCCTGCAACACATGGATGGACACCGAGGGTTGATTGTCAGCCGCCGTGGTGACGGTCTGGCTCTTGCGCGGGGGAATGGTGGTGTTGCGGTCAATCAACCGCGTCATCACGCCGCCCAGGGTTTCAATGCCCAGCGACAGCGGGGTCACGTCGAGCAGCAGCACGTCCTTCACGTCGCCGGCCAGAATACCGCCCTGGATAGCCGCGCCCATGGCCACGACTTCGTCCGGGTTCACCGAGCGGTTCGGTTCCTTGCCGAAGAATTCGCCCACGCGCTTCTGCACCAGGGGCATACGGGTCATGCCGCCCACCAGCACCACTTCGTCGATGTCCGAAGCCTTCAGGCCCGCATCGCCCAACGCCTTGCGGCAGGGCTCAATGGTGCGGTCCACCAGCGCTTCCACCAGTTTTTCCAGGGTGGCGCGCGAAAGCTTGATCATCAAGTGCTTGGGCCCGTTCTGGTCCGCCGTGATGAAGGGCAGGTTGATTTCCGTTTCCATAGAGGTGGAGAGGTCCTTCTTGGCCTTTTCCGCCGCCTCTTTCAGGCGCTGCAGGGCCATGCGGTCCTTGGAAAGGTCAATGTGGTTTTCCTTCTTGAACTCTTCCACCAGCCAGGTGATCACCTTCTGGTCAAAGTCTTCGCCGCCGAGGAAGGTATCGCCGTTGGTGGCGCGCACCTCCACGACATTGTCGCCCACTTCCAGAATGGAAATATCAAAAGTGCCGCCGCCCAGGTCGAACACGGCGATCTTTTCATTGGCTTTTTTATCAAAGCCATAAGCCAGCGATGCGGCCGTCGGCTCGTTGATGATGCGCTTGACGTCCAAACCGGCGATGCGGCCAGCGTCCTTGGTGGCCTGGCGCTGTGCGTCATTAAAGTACGCGGGCACGGTGATGACCGCATCGGTCACGGTTTCGCCGAGATAGGCTTCGGCGTCCGCTTTCAGCTTGCCCAAAATCATCGCGGAAATTTCCGAAGGCGAATACTGGCGGCCCTGCACTTCAACCGCGGCGTCGCCGTTCGGCGCGCTCACGATGGCATACGGGCTGTGCGACTTCCAGCTCTTGACCTCGGGCGCGTCCCCACGGCGGCCAATCAAACGCTTGACCGCAAAAATGGTGCGCTCGGGGTTGGTAATGGCCTGACGCTTGGCGATGTCGCCAACCAGGCGTTCCTTATCCGTAAACGCGACAATGGACGGCGTGGTGCGGCCGCCCTCAGGGTTGGTGATACATTTGGGATCCTTCCCTTCCATCACGTAGACGCAGGAGTTGGTGGTCCCAAGGTCTATACCGATAATCTTACCCATTTTTTGCCTCCTCAAAAAGAAGGGACTTGGTGTCCCTCAATGGTGATATAAAGGTTTGAGGATTTCTCCCCACAACCGTTACTCAAAAATAAGTCGCTTTTCTCAGGCGTCCAGTAGTCCGGTCGGTTTTTTTTCAAAAAAAGCCTACCCTACCACAAAAACTTTCCCCCAACGCGAAACGCCCGGGAATACTTGACATTCCTGGGCGTTCAACGTTTGGAGTCAGCCTGTAAGCCGGGTTCTGTGCCGCGAACGGCGGCCGCCATTCCTCTAGGAGCACGGTTACCCGCGCCCTCCAGCAACCTACCCGGGAGCAGGCCGGGCCGGCCTGTCGCTCCCCTATTTGGTCTTGCTCCTGACGGGGCTTGCCTAGCTTGGCGCGTCACCGCGCCAACTGGTGGGCTCTTACCCCACCGTTTCACCCTTACCGCCCCAAAGGACGGCGGTTTGCTTTCTGTGGCGCTCTCCGGAGGTCACCCCCCCTGGGCGTTACCCAGCGTCCTGCCCTGCGGAGCCCGGACTTTCCTCCCCGGGGTCTCCCCCGCGGCGGCGGCCCGGCCGACTCCAAAAATGAAAAAAATACAGCGCCTCCGGGGGCCCAGGGGGCCAGGGGCCCCAGGGGGCCCGGAGGGGGGGGATTTTTTTAAATTTTTTGTGGGGGCGGGCGCCCCCCCCGGGGGGGGCCCCCCGGGGGCAAAGCCGGCGACCCACGGGCCGG
>JAVBVM010000194.1:0-5070 GCA_031554295.1 Desulfovibrionaceae bacterium
GGTCAACACCTCCGAACGTTTTCCTGAACGCAACACGGTTTTCGAAAAAACCTGGACCTACGACGCTTCCGGCCGCCTGCTGAAGGCGCGGCGCCTCATGATCGCCCCGCAGCCGGAACTGTTGAGCGAGGAAATCCATGAGTACGACACGGCCGGCAAGGTCATCAGGCGCACCCTGCGCGGTGAGACCACCACGATCGTCAACCGGTACGCCCATGATGCGGAAGGCCGCGTGATCGAAATCAGCCGCCTCGTGCAGGAGCAGAGCGGCTGGAAATACGAGGAACGCATCCTTTTCAGCCTGGATGAGCGCGGCAATTGGTTGCGCGCGATCATGGAATCCGGCCGTCGGCCCTGCATCATTGAACGAACCTTGGAGTATTACTAGCCCGCCGCTTTTACGGGCGTTTTCCACGCTTGCCTTTTTTAAATCTGTCAGCCTATACTGCATAGCCGGTAAAAACGCCGCTCTTTTCCTGAGCGGCAGAGCAAAGGAGTTATGTATGGCAGATTGGAAGGAAATATCCGATTATACAAACAAGACCTTCAAGGCGCTGGGCCAGGGCAATCCGGATTTGATGCAGGCCGTCAGGGCCATTGGCAAGTCGGCCTCCAGCAAGGGCGTGTTGGACGACAAGACCCGTGAGTTGATTTCGCTGGCCGTGGCGGCCACCACGCGCTGCGACGGCTGCATCGCCCTGCATGCCGCGGATGCGGCCAAAGCCGGCGCCACGCGCGAGGAAGTGCTGGAAACCCTGGCCCAGGCCGTGCTCATGAATACGGGGGCGTCCACCGTTTACTCCGCCCGTATTCTGGAAGCCTTTGACCAGTTCAAGGCGAAATAGTCTCCCGCCCCCGCTTTTCCGCCACGGCAAAGCGGGGCGGGAACCCTTCGGCCTCCCCGGACTCATTGCGGTCCGGGGAGGCTTTTTTTTACATGTTTACGGTCAATCGGTTCGGTTGCGGCGATCCGAAAAACCAAATATAATAGAGCGCCTGATTTCCGCCCGCGCGCTCACGCGCCGCGCCGCCGCCGGGCGGACGCGAGCCGTTGAGAAAAAGAAAGGAACCGTATGGAACTGAACGGCTTGAAATACTTGATTGTCGGCGCCGGGCCCTGGGGGTCGGTCATGGCTGAACGCATCGCCGAAAGCCTGGGCGAGCGCGTGCTGGTTATCGACCGGCGCCCCCATCCGGCGGGCAATTGCTATTCCACGGCCGAGGCGACTACGGGCATTGAGTGCCACGAATACGGCACGCACATATTTCACACGAAAATCCCCCGGGTTTGGGAGTACGTGAACCGCTTTGATCGCTTCAGTTCCTACCGCCACCGGGTGTTTACCGAACATCGGGGCCGCGTTTATCCCATGCCGATCAGCCTGGCCACCATCAACGCCTTTTACGGGTTGAACCTGAAGCCTTTTGAAGTGGAGCCCTTCATTGAGGCCGAACGGGCGAAGGCCGGGCTCGCGAATCCGCCCGCGAACCTTGAGGAAAAAGCCGTCGCGCTGATCGGGCGGCCGCTCTATGAGGCTTTCATCAAGGGCTATACCGCGAAACAGTGGGAAAAAGACCCGCGCGAACTGCCGGCGGACATCATTGCCCGGCTGCCCGTGCGCCTGAATTATAACAACGACTATTTCAGCGACCCCTGGCAGGGGCTGCCCCTGGCCGGCTATACGGCGCTGTTCACGCGGATCGTCGCGCACCCGCGCGTTGAACTGCGGCTGAACGTGGAATACCGCGACATCGCCGCCAGGGTGCCCGCCGATTGCCGCGTGCTCTACAGTGGTCCGGTGGATGAATATTTCGGCTTCAAACACGGCCGGCTGGAATGGCGCAGCCTGCGCTTCGAGCGCCAGACGCTCGAGTGCGCGGACTATCAGGGCACGGCGGTCATGAACCAGGCGGATATTGAAACGCCCTTCACCCGCACGCACGAATACAAGCACCTGCATCCGGAGCGGGCCTGTTTTTCCGCGCCGGGCACGGTGATCGAGCGGGAGTATCCCAGGACCTTCAGGCCGGGCGACGAGCCCTATTATCCGGTGAACACGCCGGAGAACCAAACGCGGCTTGAGCTGTACCGGCGGGAAGCGGCGGGCGTCCCCGGCCTGCTGCTCGGGGGCAGGCTCGGCACCTACCGCTATCTGGATATGGATCAGTGCATCGAGAGCGCCCTGTCCGACTTTGCGATCCTGGCCAACTTTAAGGGGCCGCAAGCATCATGAAGCGCATCCTTTGCGTGGGCGACAGCCTTACCTACGGCGACGGGGTGAGCGCTGAGGAAGCCTGGCCGGCCGTGGCCGCCCGGTTGAGCGGCCTGGAATTCGTCAATCGCGGAGCGAACGGCGCGATCACGGCGGACATGCTGGCCCGTCTGCCGTCACGGCTGGAAAGATACCGGCCGGCGGCGGCCATCCTCATGGGCGGGGCCAACGACCTGATCTTTCTTGCCGACGCCCGTGCCCCGCTCGCCAATATGGAGAGCATGGCCCGCCTTGTGGAGCGGAGCGGCGGCCGAGCGTTCGTCGGCGTCCCCGTCCCCATTTGTCCGCCAATACGCGAGGATTGGGCCGCCGTGGCGGATTTCACGGCCGTGCAAGCGCGATACGACGAGTATGCGGAACGCCTGCGCGATCTTTGCGCGCAAAAGGGTTTCACCGCGCTGGACTTCCGGGCGGGCTTCGCGGCCGCCGTGGCGCGAAGCGGGCGGGAGGCGCGAAGTTTCTATATTGACGGCCTGCATCTCACGGCCGAAGGGCACCGGATATTCGCGGAAGTCGCCGTGTCGGCGTTTGCGGAAGAGGATTGCTGATTATTCTTTCAAATCAGGCTTGAGTTCACCAAGGGCCATCCAAATCTTCGAGAGGGCGGTCAGGTATTCGGCGCGGGCGCCGGTCAGGTTGGCTTCGGCCAGGGTCAGGGCGGCCTGGGCGTCGAGCACGTCGCGGTTGGTGCCGATCTGTTGGGCGTAGCGGGCCAGGGCCACGCGGTACGCCTCGCGCGCCTGGACCAGACCTTTTTCCGTCACCAGAACGCGGCTGTCGGTTTCGCGCAATTTGAGCAGGGCCGCGGAAATTTCATACGAGATTTCCTGGCGCAAGTCGTTTTCCTGCGCCTTGGCCTTGCTTTCCAGGGCGCGCTGCTGTTGCCCGGCGTAATAGGTGGTGCCCCAGGAAAAGATGCTCCACTGGGCGTTCACCCCGGCCGACCAATAACTGTAGCCGGTGGACTGCGAAGCGTAGCCGGCGGCGCGGGGCGTGTCGCCGGAACTGCTCCAGCCCAGGTCGGCGGAAACCTGCGGATAGAAGGGGCTTTCGGCGGAAAGACGGTCCTGTCGGACGATATCCACGGCCAGCATGGCCATGCGCAGGTCCGGGCGGGCGCTGTAGGCATGCGCCAGGCATTGATCCAGATCCCAGTCAAAAGGAATTTTTTCCAGGGAGCCCGCGTATTCAACATCGGCCTTGAGCGGGAGCATCAGGAGGGTATTCAGGCGCGCCCGCGATGTGGTCAGAGTGTTTTGGGCGATGAGCAGCAATGCCTCGGCGTCGCTGACGTCCACTTCGGCCTGGAGGATGTCCAGGCGCGGGCTCAGCCCCTGCTCGTAAAAACCGCGCGCGATGCGCAACTGTTCTTGCAGACGGATCAAAGACTGCTCGGCGCTGTCCACGTTCTCGCGGGCCTTCAGGAGCGTGAGAAAGGCTTCCTGCACCCGGCCGGCCAGGCCGATGCGCTCGGCAAAAAGATTTTCCGCCTGCTGGTCGCGCGTCAGGGAGGCGCGTTCATAGGCTGAGGTCAGGCGCAGGCCGGTGAACAGGTCTTGGCGCACATCCGCGCCCATGGTGAAGGCGTCGTCCAGGCCGCTGCGCACGCGCGAATCCGAATCCACATGCGAATAGCCGTAGTTGACGCCGAACGAAGGGCCGAACGAGCCGCGCGCGGCCTTGCGGCCCGACTCGGCGGCGCTGAGCCCGGCCTGGGCGGCCTCAATCAGCGGATGCAGGGTCAGCGCCTGCTCCACGGCCTTGCGCATGTCGTACACCTCGGCCGCCGGCGCGTTAAGCGGCGCGGCCAGGCAGAGGGCACAGACGGCAAGGACGAGCGGAGCGCGGGCGAACATCAATGTCCATCCATCTTCAGCAGCTTGTCGATCACGCCGAGCTCCACGCGGGCATCCATGGCGTCGTTTTCCAGCAGACGAGCGTACTGGGCGCTGAAGGCGTCGGCCAGGCGCACCAGCATGGCCTCCACGGCGTCTTTTCCGTCCGCTCCGGCCTCAGGCTGTTTGCTTCCGTTGGTTCCGGGCTGGGTGTAGGCCAAAAGCTTTTGCGCGGCTTCCAGGTAGCGGCTGAGGAACTTGTCGGCCAGCGGGAAGTCGCGGGCGTCCTGAGCGGCGTGATCAAGCATATTGTCCGCCTGTTCGCAGATGCGGGCGGCCGGCTGGGCCAGGGCCTCGGGCAGGTCTTTCGCGGCGTTGCGGATGGCCGCGATGCGTTGGTTGTGCCCGCTCATTTTCTCCCGCTGCTCGGGGCTGATATTCGAGCTGAGCACCGGCTTGGGGCGCGATTCCGCGATGATCACGGTGCGGCGCGCTTGCAGGGCGGCGTTGAGGGCCTGGGCGGCGTCGTGCGTGAATTCGTCGTGCGCGATCAACGCTTTCGCCTGGTCGGGCAGGGTGGCGGAAAAGGCCGTGATGCGGCGCAGCAGGACCAGATCCTCCGCGCCGGGCTCGCGTTCCGCGGGCAGCAGCTTGAGGAAGGTCTCGGACTGCTCGGCCAGGGCGTGCACGGCCAGCACGGTTTCATTGCCGCCGGGAAGGGCTGCCATGCGGCGGGCCGAGGCTTCCACGGCCAGGCGCAGAGCGGCGCGCTCGCGCCGATCGCGCAGGTTTTGCCGGAAACGCAGGAACGGCGCCCGTAAGACAAAACCGAGGGCCAGCACAATCGGAAACGGCCAGATTGGCGGCCAGACGCCCGCGCCGGTCAGGGAAACGCCGCCCGGCAGGTCCGCCAGGCGGTTGAGCAAAAGGGCCGCGGCAATGGCGAAGACGATAATGGCCGA
>JAVBVM010000103.1:0-13017 GCA_031554295.1 Desulfovibrionaceae bacterium
AGCCAGAGCGGAGGAACGCGACACGCGCGGGTTCAGCTCAATGATCACCCGGCGGCCGGTTCTCGGGCAGACGGCGAACTGCACGTTGCAGCCGCCCGTATCCATGCCCACGCCGCGCGCGATGGCCATGCCCTCTTTGCACAGCACCGCGAATTCGGGCTTGGACAGCGTCTGGATCGGGGCCACGGTGATCGAGTCGCCGGTGTGCACGCCCATGGGATCGAAGTTTTCAATGCCGCAGATGATCAGTTCGTGCCCGGCCGGGTCGCGCATGATTTCCAGCTCGATTTCCTTCCAGCCGAGCACCGATTCTTCCACCAGAATCTGGTGGATGGGCGAGGTGGCCAGGCCGCGCGCCGCGATTTCCTTAAATTCGTCGATATTGTAAGCAATGCCGCCGCCCGAGCCGCCCAGGGTGAAGGAGGGGCGGATGATCAGCGGGAAGCCGATTTCCTTGCTCATGGCCAGGGCTTCTTCCTCGGTGGTGGCCAAGCCGCTCTTGGGCAGGTCCAGGCCGATGCTCTGGCAGACCTCGCGAAAGAACTGGCGGCTTTCGGCTCGCTCGATCACCTCGGGTCGGGCGCCGATCATTTCCACGCCGCATTCCTTGAGCACGCCGGAATGGTGCAGGGCCACGCCCAGGTTCAGGCCGGTCTGGCCGCCCAGGGTGGGCAGAATGGCGTCGGGCCGTTCCTTGCGGATGATTTCAGCCACCATGTCCACAGTCAGCGGTTCAATATAGGTGCGGTCGGAAAAGCCGGGGTCGGTCATGACCGTGGCCGGGTTGGAGTTCACCAGGATAATCTCGCAGCCTTCCTCTTTCAGGGCCTTGCAGCCCTGGGTGCCGGAATAGTCGAATTCGCAAGCCTGGCCGATCACGATGGGGCCGGAACCAAGCAGCATGATTTTTTTCAAATGTGGTTTTTTGGGCATGGCTGGTTCCTTATTATTTTGAAGTGGCGGGGCTGAGCAGCAGTTGGCGGAAGCGGGCGTAGAGCGAGCCCGCGTCCGACATGCCGGAGCCGGAAAAAGCCGCCGGGGCGAATTGCACCCCGAAGGCCGGGGCGGTGGTGCTGGTGATGCCCTCCACAGTGCCGTCCACGGCGTTCCAGTGGGTGACGGCCACGCTGCCGCCGGGCAGGCTGGCCTCGTTCACCACAAAAGAGTGGTGCTGGCTGGTGCTGAGGAACATGCCGTCCGCAACGCGGCGCACCGGCTGGGTGGCGCCGTGGTGGCCGTATTTCATGGGCTCGATCGCGCCGCCCAGGGCCAGAGCCAGAATTTGAAAGCCAAAGCCCACGCCGAAGACGGGCAGGCGGCCGATCAGTTCCTGCACGACGCGCACCGCGTCGGAGCAGGGGTTGGGGTCGCCCGGCCCGTCCGAAAGCACCAGGCCGCGGCAGCCGGAATTGAGGATGTCCTGGGCTTTCGCCTGAGCCGGCCACAGGGTGAGGCTAAGGCCCTGGTCGGCCAGATTGTGAAGGAAGGACTGGGCCACGCCGAAATCGAGCACAGCCACGGGCAGGTCGGCTTCAGCGTGGCGCGGCTCCGGCGTGCCGGGCACGACGAATTGGGCGAGGTCCGCATTCGGCTTCCAGGGCGTGGGTTCTTTAACCCCGGCCGCGGAGGCCAAGTCGCGCCCGGCCGCCTTGGGCACGGCGCGCGCTTTGGCGAGGAGCGATTCGCGGTTCTTGTCAATGGAGCTGATCACCGCGCCCTGAATGCCGGTTTCGCGCAAATGGCGGGCCAACAGGCGGGTATCGATGCCGGCGATGCCGGGCACGCCCTGGCCGGCCAGCCAGTCGCCCAGGCTTTGCGAGCTGCGCCAGTGGCCGGTAAGTTCGGAAAGCTCGACGCAGGCAAGGCCGGCGGCGCGGCAGCTTGCCGGATAGGGGCCGCGTTCGCTGTCCGCCGGGCACACGCCGTAGTTGCCCACATGCGGGTGGGTGAATACAATAATTTGTCCGCTCTGGGCGGGGTCGGTCAAAATTTCCTGATAGCCGCACACGGCAGTGTTGAACACCAGTTCGCCGCTTTTTTCGGCGGCCGCGCCGCAGGCCAGGCCCTCGAAGCAGGTGCCGTCGGCCAGCATGAGCAGTGCAGTCTGAGTCATGGTAGCTCCTGTATGGTCACGCGCAAAACCGGATGTTCCACGCACCTTTTTATAAAGGCAAATTTCGGACCAAAGGCGTTTAGACGAAAAAACATTAAAATATAGATAGATAGTTTAGCGTAAAAATAAATAAATCTACCTAATCGTATATTGTTAAAAAAATATACAAATAGGTAGATTTTTTTCAAGGGGTGTGTATGCGCGCGCGTCCAGGACGATGAGCGAACCCGGCATGATTCGCTCCAAAAACTCGTCAGGCGGTCTGGATCAGCCTCCCGCCAATTCCAGAATTCTTCGGAAGTGCTCCGGCTTCACGGGCATGACGGAAAGCCGGCTGCCCCGGCGCAGCAGTTCCATGTCCGCCAGTTCGGGAATATCGCGCAAAAGCGTCAGCGGCAAAGGTCGAGGAAATTTGCGCTTCAGGCGGATGTCCACCAGAAACCAGCGCGGTTTTTCCGTGGTAGCGGCCGGATCAAAGTATTCGCCTTCCAGATCGAACTGCGTGGGGTCCGGATAGGCCGGGCCGGCCACTTCGGCCAATCCCGCAATGCCCGGGTCCGTCACGCTGTGGTAGAAGAACACGGGGTCGCCCGGCCGCATTCCGTCGCGCATGAAGTTACGCGCCTGGTAATTGCGCACGCCCGACCATGGGGTGGTTTGATTCGGCTCATTGGCCAAATCGTCAATGGAATAACAAGCCGGTTCGCTCTTCACGAGCCAATGTCCCGGGACTTTTGGCATGGCGGTTCTCCTTGCGCGCGGCGCATTTCAGCCAGTATAGGGCGTATGCGGGAAGGGCGCAAGGCGGGATGCGCGGGGCAATGCGAGCCTTTTTGCTTCGGTCGGGCATCATACGGTGACGCCGCCGCGCCGAGAGGTCCACTTTTTGCCTGGGTAAATCCCTTAGTTGGGGGCGACCCCCTAGCGAATCCGGTCAATATGCAGTTGGGCGCCGCAACAAGGGCAGGTGCTGGTCCGGTGAGTGCGGCTCGGGTGCCCGCCGTAAAAGAACGCTTCCCAGGCGTTGAGCGAAAAGCCGAACATCACGAAAATTTGCTGTCCACAAGAGCAATAGCGCTTTTGCATTTCCCTTCTCCTTAGAGGATGTATGAAGTAAGTTTATTTATATAAACATTAAGGTTAAAAAAATATATTGAAATTCTATGCTTGCACGCATGGCCGGCTTGCCGATGCGTTTTTTTTTGTCATCCGGACGGCAATTTATTTATATTTTTCAGGCACGTCGCTCAGCATTCCCGGCACAGCCACACCACCCTGCCGATAATCCGGAAATTGTCCATATCATCTCCGCGCAGAAGTACCGGCGAATATTCGGGGTTATCGCTGATCAGGGCCAGGCCGTTTTGGGCGCGGCGGATGCGCTTGATCAGCACGGTGTCGCCGTGGCCCACGGCATAGACGCCGCCGAAAATAAGATCCGCCTGGCCGCGATCCACCAGCACGGTGTCGCCGTCACAGATGCCGGGGGCCATGCTGTCGCCCACCACATCCATCAGGACCATCTCGGCCGGATTGCCCATGCGGCGCAGCCATGACAGATCAAAGGCGCGGGTGTCCACCACCTGGCTTTCCGCTTCAAACGATCCGCCGCCGGCGGACAGGCGCGCCGCCACCTTGGGCACCTGGCGGAACAGGAAGGAGTGTTCCATCGGTGATGACCCGGCGGGGGTGTCGGGCGTTCCAGGCAGGGCCGCGCTGGCGGCATGTCCGCCGCTTCGCGCCGAAGTCTGGCGCAGGCCGAAGTTCCGGCGAACAAAAACCTCGGAACCGGGTAGAAAATCCGTCCGGGGCGCTTCGTCCCGGCTGGCGGCCCCTTTAGCCGGCGCGGCGGGGCGCGGTTCGCCTATGCCGTATTCAATCCAGTCAGCGGCAAGGCCGAAGCGGCGCGAAAGCTGCAACACCCACTTTTGCGGGATGCGATCCAGGTTTTTGGCTTGGGTGATGGCCGAGCGGTTCACTTCCAAAGCAGCGGCAAGCCCCTGCTGGTTTTTGATTGGGGTTGCGCTTTGGATGCGCTCGAAAAACACCTGAAAAACCTTCCCCATTCCGCATCGCTCCTTTTGTCCCGGCGGGTATGAATATTTTTAATCTTTGTTTAGTTATATAAACGATCGTTTTTTTCTTGGCAAGTAAAATTTTAGTTATTTGTAATTTCTTTTTTTATTTTTAATGGGCTAAAATATATTGAGATTCCAAATGGTATATTCCTTCGGCCTTTCCTGGAAATCTGGCATTGTTCTTGCTTATTCCCCTGGCAGGATAGTTCAGGGGAAAAATTTGCAGGCACTTTTGCGGAGGTTGGGATGAGTATTACTGGAATTGAAAACACGCAGGTTCCCGCATCCCGCATTCAGCCTTCCGGCGTCCCGGTCCACGCCCAAACCCCTGGAACGCCCGAGTCCTCTCTGGCCGCGCAGCAGGACCAGGCGGTGGTCACGCGTGGAATCAGCTTGTCTGAAATCAACCCGCGCACGCGCGCCGCATTGCAAAAAATCGCGGAGCAGGGCGGCGACGTGCAGAAAACTCTTCAGCGCAACATTGAAGTGCTGCAAGAAGACTTTTTAAGCGGCCTGGCCAGCGGCATTGAGGCGGCCGGCCTGCCGCCGGACAGCAAGATCACGCTGCGCCTTGGAATAGATGGAAACCTTGCCGCCGGCGATTCTCCGCACAAGGACGACATTGAGGCTGTGCTGGCCGGGTCGCCCGAGCTTGGCGAGACCTTCCGCGAAATCGCGGCTCAGTCCGCCCTGGTGAGGGACATTCGAAGCATCCGCTCGGTCGTCACCGCTCACACCGGCCTGTCCGCCTATGCCGAAATGGAAGGGTGCGCGCCGTCCAGCGCCTATCAGGTCAGTATTAAAGGCGACATGTCGCACTTTTATTTTTCTTCTTCTAAATAATCGGGCGCTTGCTCCACGCCCCCACAAGACCGTTCCGGCAAAAGCCGGGGCGGTCTTGTTTTGCGGGGCCGACCGGAAAGCGCGCGGCACCCTGCAATGAGGCCGGGATGCCGCGGCCGGGCGGCGTCCGGCCGCGGCCGGTAAAAAAATCATGCGCGAACTCTTTCTTTTTTGATTTTTTCGTAGTATAGTAGTTGAATTCTATAAAGAGGGTCGTTCCCGGCCGTTAGGCTGGGATACACTTGTCGGAGGCTCATTGATGGATCAGCAAGAGATTGAATTCTTTCGAAAGATGCTTTTGCAAATGCTGGACGAAACCCAGCAGAAAGGCGATTCGACGCTTGACGATATGACGGACAATAACGAAGTGTTCGCCGATCCGGCGGACCGGGCCACGGTTGAGTCCGATCGCTCCTTCACGTTGCGCATCCGCGACCGCGAGCGCCGCCTGATCAAAAAAATCCGTGCCGCCTTGGATCGTATTGAGGACGGCAGCTTCGGCGCCTGCGACGATTGTGGCGAAGATATCGGCGTGCCGCGTCTGAAAGCGCGCCCCATGACCCGCTATTGCATCAACTGCAAGAGCAAGCAGGAAGAGGACGAGCGCCTGCGGGGCGACTAACGGCCCGTATTGTCCGCGTGACGGCCGCTTCCCTTGCGGAAACGCCCTGCCGCGCGCCTGTGTACATCACGTGCCCGCCCCGTGTTTCGACGCGGCGCGGGCGCGTCCGTTTCAGGCATCTCGCGCCTTTTGTAACCGTTGGTGAACGCCATGGACGCCCATCTTTTCCGCCGCCTGACGCACGAACTGCCCCGCGCGCTGATCGGCTTGCGCATTGAAAAAATCTATTGCCCACACCCGGATTGCCGGATCCTGACGTTGTACGGCAACGGCCGCACGCTCTGCCTCACGCTTATGAATGCCCGACAGCGGCCCTTTTTGCATCTGGGCCGCCGCCGTCTCATGGCGCCGGCCGGCCCGGCCGAACCGGACAGCCGTACCATGCTGCTGCGCAAGCACCTGAAAGCCCGGCGCATTCTCGACGTTCTCGCTGACTGGCCGCGTCGCCGCCTGGCTCTGGAGCTGGCGGGCGAGGGCGTCCCCTTTGCCCTGCTCGATCTGAAGGACGGCCTGACTCTCTCGCGCGAACTGCCCTCGGATTTCGGCCTCGCGCCGGAATGGCCCGGGGCCTCCAGGGAGCCGGATTCGGCTTTGGCGGCCTGGCCAAACCCGATCGAACTGGCCGAATTGCTCGCCGGCGTCATGCCGCGCCAGCGCCGCCTGGAACAGGTGATTACGCCCCTTTTGTGGCGTACCTGTTCGGCCATGCTCCGCTCCGCCGGCGACGCGGCGGAAGCCCTGCCCGACGTGCGCGCCCTGTTGGCCGACCTTGAGGACGGCCGGGGCGACGTGTTTCTCTACTCGACGCCGGATTCCGGCTCCCAGCCTGTGGCCCTTTCCGCCTGGCCCCTGCCTGAAGAGCTCCTTCCCCGGAACGAGCTTAAGGAGGAGGCGCGGGGCGACTGCCTTGCCGCTGTCGAACAGTTCGGCGAAGCGCACGCGGCCGCCCTGATCGGCGCGGATTACCGCCGGGCGGAGGCCGCTCCCCGGCGGGCCGAGGAAAAGCGTCTCCAGCGCCTGCTCAAAAAGCTGGAGGCTGAGGAGGGCCGTCTGTCCGGCCTGGCCCAGGGACTGGAGCGCGCCCGACTCATTCAAATGCGCCTGTTCAGCCTGGACCGTGACGTTCGCTTGCCCGAACTCCGGCTGCCGGATCCGGCCATACCCGGCGGGGAAATCGTCGTTCCGCTGGACGCCCGCTTCACCATCCGCGAAAATATGGAACGGCTTTTCCATCAGGCGGACCGGGGCCGCCGGGGCCTTGCGCGCCTGGCCGAGCGTCGGGCTCAAACGCAGGCTGCCCTGACTGAGGCGAAAACGAGCGCCATTCCGGCGAACTTCCCGAAGGGCAAGAGCCGGGGCCGGCCGGATTTGCAAAAAGCCGACCGGCAATTCGGCCCGCGAGCCGGGCAGCGAGGAAAGAAAAATTCGGCCAAGCATATTTCGGCCTTTGTCAGCTCCGACGGCCTGACCATTTTGCGCGGCCGCAACGCCGCCGGTAATGTCGCCCTGGTGCGTCTGGCGGCCGGGCATGATTACTGGCTGCATGTTCAGGACAGCCCCAGCGCGCATGTGCTTATCCGGCGAGACCACGCGCGGTTTCCCGTGCCCGAACGGACCCTGCTTGAGGCCGCGCAGCTGAGCGCCCTGAAAAGCGGCCGCCGCGCCGACACGCACGTGGAGGTGATGGTCGCGCTGGCCAAAGATGTCCGTTCAATCAAAGGCGCGCCCGAAGGCACGGTCAGCGTGCGTGAAACGTTGCGCAGCCTGGCCGTGGAGCCTGACGATACGCTGGAAGACAGGCTCCTCAACCCTCAGGAAGGCACCCCATGAAACACCACCGGGAAATATTCAGCATCAACCTGCCAAAGCGAACGGGCTTTCTCAACATCACGCCGCGCGTGCGCGAATGCCTGAAGCGCAGCGGCATCCGGAACGGCCTGCTGCTCTGCAACTCGCTGCACATCACCTCGTCCGTTTTTATTAATGATGACGAGTCCGGCCTGCACCACGATTTCGAAGCCTGGCTGGAAAAGCTCGCCCCGCACGAGCCCGTCGCCCAGTACCGGCACAATGGGTGTGAGGATAACGCCGACGCGCATCTGAAACGCCAGATCATGGGACGCGAGGTGGTGGTGGCGGTGACCGACGGCGAGCTGGACTTCGGGATCTGGGAACAGATTTTTTATGGCGAGTTCGACGGCCGGCGCGAAAAGCGGATTCTGGTGAAGATTATCGGGGAGTGAAAAACGCGGGAGTCCGCCTGTGTCGCGACAGGCCGCGTGTACCGCCGGATGGACGGAAGGTTTCCTTTTCCATGCCGCCGGAGTAGCATGCCCCCATGAAGCGCCGGATACTGTTTGCGATTATTCTCCTTGGAGTTTCCTCCATCGCGTTGCTGCGCTGGATTATCATCCCGGCCTTCGTCTTTCATCCCATGAAAGAAGTGGCCGCGACGCCGGCAGCCGTTGGCCTGGACTATGAAAATACGCGTCTGCAAACGCCTGATGGGGAAACCGTGGCGGGCTGGTACATTCCCGCCGCGCCGGATGCCGCCGGGCCTGGAAGCGGTTTCACGGTGCTGTTTTTTCACGGAAACGCGGGCAACATTTCTCACCGCCTGGACAGTATCGCCTTTTTCCATAAACTCGGGCTGTCCGTCTTCATCATAGATTATCGCGGATTTGGCGAAAGCACAGGCAAGCCGTCCGTCAGCGGGACCATCCAGGATGCGTTGGCCGCCTGGCAATGGCTGACCGAACATAAGAAAGCTCCGGCATCGCGCATTATTCTGTTCGGCCGTTCCTTAGGAGGCGGCGTGGCTGCCGCTTTGGCGGCTCGGGTAACGCCAGGGGCGCTTATTTTGGAGTCCACCTTCACCTCCCTGCATGCCGTGGGAAAAACAGTATGCCCCTGGCTGCCGGGATTCCTGTTTTCAGAAGATTACACGACGTTGAGCAATATAGAAAAGCTGCGCGTGCCACTGCTTGTGGTGCACAGCCCTGTTGACGAAGTGATCGATTTTCGGATGGGACGCGAAATATTCGACAGCTACAATGGGCCGAAGTCCTTTCTGCGAATCGACGGCTCGCATGGCCGGGGATGGTTTTCGAGTATGGTTGCCTATGAGCGGGGTGTAAAAGGATTTATGGAAAACCTGCATTGAGGAGCGCCCCATGCCGGGTTTCCAAAGGGCCGCCGGCCCTTTGGCCGCCGGAGGCGTCCTTCGCTCTCCCGTCATTGACAAGCGCCGTGAAAAGCATGATGTTCACCAGATCGCGGCCTTTTTACCCAGGATGGTCCATGCGGAAGCGCCAATATGTTCAGGATATCGCGGCCAATGCGGAAGTTTCCGGCCTGTTTCTCGTGGCGGGGGCGAACCTTTCGCAGTCGCGCAACGGGCCGTTCTGGCGTTTGGAGTTGCGCGACCGCACCGGCGAGGTTGACGCAAAAATCTGGAGCCCGCTGAGCCGGGAATTTCCCGAACTGACGCCCGGAATGATTGTGGATGTGGACGGCAGGGCCGCCCTGTACCGGGAAAAACTGGACGTGACCATCGGCCGTATGCGCGTGCTGACGGATGACGAAACGGCGGGCCTGGACCTGGGCGAATATATGTCCGCCAGCCCACGCCCGGCGCGGGAGATGTACGAGGAACTCCTGGCGCTGTGCAAAAAAGAGTTGAAGCATAAACCCTGGCGCAAGTTCGCCCTGTCCGTGCTGGAAGATGAGGCGGTTGCGCCGCTTCTGCTGGCCGCGCCGGCCGCCAAGGCCGTGCACCATGCCTATACGGGCGGCTTGCTGGAACATACGCTTTCCGTGGCGAAGATCTGCCTGCTTATGGCCGGGCACTACCCGGAACTGGATCGGCAGATTCTCTTTACGGCGGCTCTGTTCCACGATCTGGGAAAAATATGGGAACTGACCGGCGGGCTGGCCAATGATTATTCGGATGAGGGCCGGCTGATCGGGCATATCGAGCTGGCGCTTTCCCACTTGACGCCCCGCCTGATCCGGGCCGGGGTGGAAGAGCCGCTGGCCCTGCATTTTCGGCACATTCTGCTCAGCCACCACGGCGAGTATGAATACGGCTCGCCCCGGCGGCCGAAAACGGCCGAGGCTTTCGCCCTGCATTACGCGGACAATCTGGATGCGAAAATCGCCCAGTGCCGGGCCGCGCTGACGCATATCGAGGAAGGCGCCCAGGGCTGGTCGCCCTACCAGGGCACGCTCCAGCGCGTTTTATACAAGCCGGAGCGCACGCCGGACGGCGGCGCCCCCAAGGCTCGCGAGCGCTCCGCTTCGTCCGGAGGGGTATTGACCTTGCCGGGACTGACCGGACTGGCTGGATTGGGCGAGGATGAAAGCGAACGGCCGCACAAACCGCACGGGGACGAATAATGTTCATCACGGTGGAAGGCATCGAGGGTTCGGGCAAAAGTACGGCCATGGCCGGCATTGCCGCCTGGCTGGAGGCGGCCGGCTTCAAGGTCACGCGGACGCGCGAGCCGGGCGGCAGCCGTCTGGGCGCGCCTTTGCGCGCCATTCTGCTGGACACGGCGAATACCGACATTCTGCCGGAAACCGAGTTGTTTTTGTATATGGCGGATCGGGCCCAGCATGTGGGCCCGGTGATCCGTCCAGACCTGGCGGCCGGCGGGGCGGTGCTGTCCGACCGCTACGCCGATTCCACCATCGTCTACCAAGGCTATGGCCGGGGGCTGGATCCGCACTTGCTGCGCCAACTGAACGACGTGGCCGTGGCCGGCCTGTGGCCGGATTTGACCTTTCTGCTCGATCTGCCGCCGGAAGAAGGACTGCGCCGCGCTCTGACCCGCAACCTGCGCGAGGGCAAGCACAATGCCGAGGGACGCTTTGAGGCGGAACGACTGGATTTTCATAATCGGATCCGTGAGGGCTATCTGACCTGGGCGGCCCTGAACCGGCAGCGTTTCCGGGTCGTCAACGCTTCCCTCGCGCCGGACGAAGTGCTGGACGGCATCCGCGAACAGCTTGACGCCTGGCGCGCCGATCGCCAAAACCCATAAACGGCGGAAGCCCCTATGCAGGCCGCGCGCGACAGCCTCGGAATCGTCTTTTTTCCCGCCTACGACTGGGCCATTTCACCCACGCACCCGGAGCGCGAGGAGCGCCTCCTCTATACCCAGGACCAGTTGGCGGAAGAGGGGCTGTTTGATATTCCCGGCATCACGGAATACAAGCCCGGCGTCGCCAGCGCCGAGGACATGGACCGCGCCCATTTCTGCATCCCTTCGGCCGAGGCGGTATGCTCGCCCTCGCACTTTGTTTCCGCCGGCGGGGCAATCACGGCCGGCCGCTTGGTGCTGGAGGGCAAAACGGACAAGGCATTCGCCCTGGTCCGCCCGCCCGGCCATCATGCCATGAAGGTGGTGCATGGCAACCGGGGTTTTTGCGTGGTGAATATCGAGGCCGTGATGCTTGAGCGCCTGCGCGAACAATTCGGCCCGTTGCGCGTGGCCATTGTGGATACCGACTGCCACCACGGCGACGGTACGCAGGATATCTACTGGAACGACCGCGACACCATGTTCATCTCCCTGCACCAGGACGGCCGCACCCTCTATCCCGGCACGGGGTTTCCGCCGGAAAACGGCGGCATCAACGCCCTGGGCGCCACATTGAACGTCCCCCTGCCGCCCGGCACCTCGGACCAGGGCTTCCTGCATGTGATTGACCATCTGGTGCTGCCCGTGATCAGGGACTTCATGCCGGATCTGATCATCAATTCCGCCGGCCAGGATAACCATTTTTCCGACCCGATCACGGACATGCGCTTTTCCGCGCGCGGTTACGGGCTTCTGAACCAGAAGCTCAACCCGCACATTGCCGTGCTGGAAGGCGGCTACGCCGTGCAGGGCGCGCTGCCGCACGTCAATCTGGCCATTTGCCTGGCCATGGCCGGGCTTGACTTCGACCACGTGCGCGAACCGGGCCTGAAGCCCGAATCCCTTCGCCAGAGCGCTGAAATTACACGCTATGTCGAGGAGTTATGCGACAGCCTGCTGGCGCGCTACCATTCCCCCGGCTCCGCGCCTGCGGACGGACAGGTGAAAGGCGACTGCTTCGTTCGCACTAAGGATATCTGGTATGATACGGACGGCATTCAGGAACAGCAGACCGAAACCGTGGGCATCTGCTCCGATTGCTCGGGCGCGTTGAAGATCGAGACGCGTTCGTCCGTCAACCCGCTGAGCCTGGCCGTGGAAATCCCGCTAAACGCCTGCCCGGCCTGCCATGCCTTGGGCCTCAAGTGGATTGACGAAGCTTCGACGGATCGCCGTTATCAGTTTGTTTTCGCGCATAATCGTAAGGAAAAAACATATACCCGAATCACCCCCAAACCCTGATTGGGAAAGGAAAGGTCATGGCTGAGAAAGCGAAAAAAGTCCCAGTGACGAAGAAGAGCGCCGTCGAAACGCCGGCCGCCATGGCGTCGGCCGCGAAGTCTCAGGCGCCGAAAGCTCCGGCCGCCAAACCGGTCGTGCTCGCGCTGCCGCCGGTGGAGCAGTTCTGGTCTTTGCGCCTGAAGGCCGCGAAAGAAGCCTTCGAGGACAACAACTACCATGTGCACATCGCCGAATCGCTTGAGGATGCGAAAAACCTCGCCCTCAAGGAGATCATCCCGGCCCTGAAGCCCGGCACCATTACTTTCGGCGGCTCGCAGACCCTGGCCCAGTGCGGCCTGCTGGCGGCCCTGCGCGAACAGAAGAAGATCAAAATCATGGATACGGCCGACCACACCGTGCCGCCCGACGAGATGTACGAGCTGCGCCGCCAGGCCCTGCTGGCGGACCTGATCGTCACCAGCGTGAACGCCGCCACCATGGACGGCAAGCTCGCTTTGCTGGACGGTTACGGCAATCGCAGCGCGGCCGTGCAGTTCGGCCCGAAAAAGGTGCTGCTGCTGATCAGCCGCAACAAACTGGTGGAAACGGTCAGTGACGCCATTGAGCGCACCAAGGCCATTTCCGCGCCCATGAACGCCATCCGTCTTTCGAAAAAGACCCCTTGCGCGAAAACCGGCGAATGCATGGATTGCAAAAGCCCCGAGCGCATCTGTAACGCGTGGACTTTGATGGAAAAGTGTACGAAAAGGGATCGCATCCACATTATTTTGATCAATCAGGACGCCGGGTTCTAGAGGAGGAGGGGGCATAGGCTCCCCACCTTTTTGGGAATGCGCCTTTCGAGGGAAAGGCGCATTCTTTTTTATATAGACGGAAAGGCATGGATTCCGGATTTCACCGGAATGGCGGCCTGAGGTCACATGGTGTGGAAGTGGGTGTTTTCTCTCACAGAGCGGCGGAGAAGAAAAAAAACAA
>JAVBVM010000034.1:0-5208 GCA_031554295.1 Desulfovibrionaceae bacterium
TGATCGAAGCCACGTTCTTCGCGCCGAGCATCGGCTGATACATGGCGTGTTCGCTGGATACGGAAAAAATGGAAAGGATCAGGCACGGTATGATCTGCCCCCAGACGATCATGGGCGAAAAGCTGAAAAGATTTGTGCGCCAGGCTTCGCCAAGGGAGTTGTAGGCGTTGAAGACGCCCTGGTATCCGTCAGGCAGCTTGAACCCCAGATAAAAGACGGCGATGAAACTGCCGCAAATCAGCATGGCGGCGTTAATAATGTTCATATAAGACGCCTGGAGCATCCCCGCGAACCAAATGTAAAGAATGAACAGCACGGCGGCAATCAGCACGCAGGGCATAAATTCGATCTTGCCGCCGCCCAAGCAGTACACGACCGTTGCCGTTCCGAGCAGTTCGCTCATGGTAATGCCGAGCCAGCCGGCGGGCGCCACGCAAGAGTTCCAAATCTTCGCTTTCGGACCGAAAATCTTGCCGAGCGCCTGCGGGAAGGTCTGGACTTTTAATTTTAAAAACATTGGGCCGAACCAGAGCATAAAGATCGGGATCATAAAGCCGCCCGACGTTATGCCCCACCAGGCCGCGCCCATGCCCATCACCGAGGACGTCTGCCATGACGCGCTGGTGTGCCCGCCGCCCAAGGGCGCGAGCGTAAACGAGCACATGACGGCGATCCAGCCCAGCTGCCCGGAAGCGGTGAAGAAATCTTTGCTGTCTGAAATCCTTCTTTTTGCGCGGATGCCGAAGAAGACGCTGAAAAAGACGAAATACGCGATAGTCATAATAATCGGTATCATACTCCTCCTCCGAGAAATTCAGCCTCGCAACGATTTTCAGATGAAACCAGACTGTGTTTATTGAGCATACTCTCCGTTCACGTGAAGCCTTTCCCCCTCCTTCCCTGTCTCACATAAAAACAGGCACCGGCCATGTGAAACAGGTATTCTATTCTTCCAGTGTCATTGATATAGTCCCGATCCCTCTTGCCCTATTGCTTTCAGGGCTTCCCCGGCGACCTAGCAGGCGGCAGCCGGTATTTTCCATATGAAATAAAAAACGGATGAACCGAGGCGGTATTCTGGCTTCGTCGAAACGGGTACGCGAGGACGCGGCGCGTATTGCCGGTTGTTCACAAATAATTTGAATGGTAATACGAAAAAAACTAATAAAGATAATAGATATATTCAATGCCAACCATGCGTTTTGCGCATACATGAAGGCGCAGCCATGTCCGTTAACTTCGAATATTATAAAGTATTCTATTATGCGGCCAAATACCGCAATATTACAGCCGCGGCCAATGAGCTGTCGCTCACCCAGCCAAGCGTCACCCGTGCGATACAAAATCTTGAGGCGCAGCTTGGCTGCCGCCTGTTCACGCGATCCAAAAAGGGGTTGGCTCTCACGACGGAAGGAAAAATGATCTATCAGCGCATCGTTTCCGCCTGCGATCTGTTTTTTTCCGCGGAAGACGAAATTGCGCATATGAAAAGCGTCAAGACCGGTCTTATATGCATTGGCGCGGACGATCTTTCCATACGGCGCGAGTACTTTTTTTCGCTTTCCGAACGGTTTCGGAAGGCATACCCGCAGGCCAAACTCAGAATCGTGCAAAAAGACGGGCTGGAACTCATTGATGCGCTTGAAACCGGCGCGCTCGACTTCTGTGTCCTGGCCGATTCATCGCCCGACCCCAGGAAGCCGCGCGTAGCGGCCGAATATGCGTCGTCGATTGAGTTTCGGCTCATCCGGGAATATCTGGATGTGGCGATTGTGGGGAAGGCGTTTTCACATCTGGCCGGGCGGAAAATCACGCTTTATGAGCTCAGCGCATATCCGCTTATCATGTGGGTGCCCAATACGGCGACGCGGAACTTTTTTGAGGAAGCCTACAGGCAACAAGGGCTTACCGCGACGCCCATGTTTGAGTTTGCAAATATCGATTTTCAGATTCTTCTGACCGAACACGGGTTCGGCTACAGTTTCGCGCCGCTTGATTGCGTAAAAGAAAAAATAGAGCGCGGCCTGATTTTGCCGCTTGATCTTGCGGATTTCCCGGTGCGCAGGCAACTGCTGCTGGCGGTGAACCGCGCGAAACCACTTAGCTTCGTCGCCAGGCGCTTTCTGGACATGCTGACGGTTCCAGAGGCGTGAAGTAATGGAGCGCTGACTGGAGCATTCTACCCTTAAAATTTTCAGTCAGATAAAATGCCCTGGCGGTATATTGCTTCGCTCCGCAACGCCCACGGCAAACCTAAGCGCAAAACGCTCTAATGAGGATTTTTGGCCGCCGGCAAAAAAGACGAGTTCCGGGCGAAGCTAAGCGTGTCAAGACGTATATGAGCTTCGCACGGGACGAGCCCGCTTGGGACAGGCGAATCCAGCGGTCGAAAAGACCATTCGCCGGCGCTTCCTGGAATTATCCTTCCTTTTCTCTCTTGCCCGGCCGGCCATAGATACTTATTGTTCCCCAAGCGGGGATCGGATAGGATATTGCACCGCCAGTATCCGGTACTCCGTGCCGGATATTGGCAAGAACGGACTTTCATCGCCAGGCGCAACCCTTGGAGGGCAACCATGTGGGAATATACGGATAAGGTACGCGAACACTTCTTCACGCCCCGCAACGTGGGCTCGATTCCCGACGCGAACGCCGTCGGCGAGGTCGGCAGCCTGGCTTGCGGCGACGCGCTGAAGCTATATCTTAAAATAGATAAAGATGAGCGCATTGTCGACGCGAAATTCCAGACCTTTGGCTGCGCCAGCGCCATTGCCTCCAGTTCGGCCATGACCGAGATGATCAAAGGCAAAACCGTGGACGAGGCATTGAAGGTCACCAATAAAGACATTGCCGACTTTCTCGGCGGCCTGCCCAAAGAAAAAATGCACTGCTCGGTCATGGGGCAGGAAGCGCTGGAGGCCGCCATCAAGAACTGGCGGGGCGGATCGTCCGAACCTGTTCAGCTTGAGGGCCGGCTGATCTGTAAATGTTTCGGCGTTACGGACGAACAGATTCTGCGCGCCATTCGCGACAACAAGCTCACCACGGTGGAGGAAGTGACCAACTACACCAAGGCGGGCGGCGCCTGCGGCAACTGCAAGGAAGATATTCAGCGCCTGATCGATCAGGAACTGGGAAAGGTTTCGGCCTGCGAAACCCCACTGGAGGCCGAAGCGCCGAAAAAGCTCACCAACGTGCAGCGCATGCAGAAAGTGATGCAGGTGATCGAGCGCCAGATCCGTCCAAGTCTGCAAAAGGACGGCGGCGACATTGAATTGGTGGATATGGACGGCCCCAACGTAATCATCGCCCTCCGCGGCATGTGCTCGAACTGCCCCTCCAGCCGCGTGACCGTGGAGGGGTTCATCCAGAATACGCTACGCGATCAGGTTGATCCGGATATCGTGGTGAAGGAGTCGGCCTCATGAAGGAAATCTATCTCGACAACAACGCCACCACGGCGGTGGACCCGGCGGTGCTGGAGGAAATGCTGCCGTATCTCTCGAAATTGTACGGCAACCCTTCATCCATCCATACCTTCGGCGGCCAGGTGGGCCGGTCCCTGGCCACGGCACGCGAACGCGTGGCCGCGCTGATCAATGCCGACCCGGACGAAATCATCTTTACCTCCTGCGGCACGGAAAGCGACAATACAGTGCTGTTCGCGGCCGTGCAGGCATCACCGGACAAGCGCCACGTAATCAGCACGCGGGTGGAGCACCCGGCCGTGCTCAATACGGTGCAGCACCTTGACCGCATGGGCTACAGCACCTCGCTGCTCGGGGTGGATAAACAGGGCCGCCTGGATATGGACGAACTGGCCCGGACCATCCGCAAGGACACGGCCCTGGTCTCGATCATGCACGCCAACAACGAAACCGGCACCATCTTCCCCCTGGCCGAAATCGCGGCCTTGTGCGCGGAACGCGGCGTGCCCTTCCACACTGACGCGGTGCAGTCCGTGGGCAAGCTGCCCCTGGACATGAAAGCCACGCCGATCAGTTACCTCTCGCTTTCCGGGCATAAACTGCACGCCCCAAAGGGCGTGGGCGTGTTGTACGTGCGCCGTAAGTCCCCCTATACGCCCTTTATGCTGGGCGGGCACCAGGAGCACGGCCGGCGCGCGGGCACGGAAAACACCGCCTCCATCGTGGCCCTGGGCAAGGCATGCGAACTGGCCGCCCTGCATATGCGGGAAGAGCAAACCCGCATCCGGGCTCTGCGCGATCGTTTGGAACAAGGACTGCTGGCGGCCATTCCCGAATCGATCATTAACGGCGACCGGGAAAACCGCCTGCCCAACACCTGCAATCTCTCCTTCAAACACGTGGAGGGCGAGGCCATCCTGCTGATGCTCGATCAGCTTGGGGTATGCGCCAGTTCCGGCTCGGCCTGCACCTCGGGCAGCCTGGAGCCTTCGCATGTGCTGCGGGCCATGGGCGTACCCTTTACCTTCGCCCACGGTTCCATTCGTTTTTCACTCTCGCGCTTCACCACGGACAGCGATATCCAGATAGTGCTCGACCATCTGCCCGGCATCATCGCCCGTTTGCGCGAAATGTCCCCCTTTGGCGAACACCCGGCAACCTGCCGGGCGGACCACGCCAATGCGGGATAGACTCAAAGGAGGGGGCGGACAGTGTTGTCCCGAGAAGGATTTTTATTCTCTGCCAAGCCTGCGGGTTGTCGCGGCGTCAGAGGCTGTGGGACCATGCTGTACCATCTGATGTGCATCGCTGCCTGCTAAGGCGTTTTTGCCCCGCATGCATGTTTGAAGGCATAGACAGCAAAACATGCCGGATTACCAACGAGACAGCGGCTATTTGTTATTCTGCCAGGTGCCGGGCAAAACGCGCGTCGCTTTGATGCGCGACCAGCCTCCGCTTTGTCTGATTTGCCATTGCAACGCCAGGTTGGATACGCGTGAAGCGCAATTGCGGTAACTGCGCGACGAAACGCCGTGCAGGAGGCGACGGCGCGTGAAGCATCCGCGATCAATGCAACAGAAATGGCATCTATCCGGTGGAGACACAGTTATGCCGAATTCCATCCCGAACCGGCCCCGGCGCAGATTCGTCCGGCAATTCTTTGCGGCTTTGCCCCTGCTGTTGGCCCTGCAAGGGTGCGCGACCGTACTTTCGCCCCTGGCCACCGACGTTACCTACCAGCCTCCTCCGGCCAACGCGGCCCTGACCAGAAAAACCGTTT
>JAVBVM010000126.1:0-13828 GCA_031554295.1 Desulfovibrionaceae bacterium
CGCCCAGGCCGATATTTTTCTGTTGGCTTCCGAATACGAGGGTTTGCCGAACACCCTTCTGGAAGCCATGGCCGAGGGCCTGTTGCCTGTCTGCCGTGAGATCGGGGGCGTGCGCGAAGTGCTCGACGGGTCGCTGCTCGAATGGCTTGTTCCGGAAAATGCCGGCCCCGAGCCTTTTCAGGAGGCCATTAAGCGCGCGCTGGCCCTGTCGGATGCGGAACTGCTTCAACTGAAAAACGCGGCGCGGGAAGCCTGCCGCCGTCACTGCGAACTGGAGGCCAAAGCGGCTGAGTTCGCTGCCTGGGCTGAAGGGCTTATCCGTAAGTAATCCGTTTGCCGTGAAAATGATATGCCCCTGATTCGGAAAACCTGAATCAGGGGCATATTCATGCGCATGGATGTGAAGCGCTACCAATCGAGCGTGCGCTTGAAAGCGCGCGCCAAGCTCTCCACAGGCAGATTCAGAACCGTATCGCCGGAGTTCAGCACAAAATCGGCCCGCTCCAGGCTTTTTCCGATGCGCGCGCAGATCTGGCCCGCGAACAGCGCCTCAAAAGCGCCGGCATGCTCCGGCGCCACAGTGACCAACAGGCGGCTGGCCGATTCGCTGTACAGCAGCTCGAAGAGGTTGGGGTTGAGGCTTTTCGGGGCCAGAGAGATATCCAGGGAAAGGCCCAGACGGCCGCCAATGGCCATTTCCGCCGCCGCGACCGACAGGCCGCCGTCGGAGGCGTCATGGCAGGCGCTGACCATGCCTTGCTGGATGGCCGCATGGAGCGTCGAATAGCGTTTAAGCGCGCTGGGGGCGTCCACCTTGGGCACGCCGCAGCCGACGTAAGCCGGGCGGCCCAGTTCGTGCGACGCCTCGGAGCCGGCCATTTCCGGCCGCGTTTCGCCGAGCAGATCAAGCAAGTGGCCGGGGGCCTTGAGGTCGGAGGTGACCGTGCGGTTCACGTCGCCAATCACGCCCATGGCCGAGAAGAGCACGGTGGGCGGAATGGAGATTTTCACGTTGCCGCCCGTGTAGTCGTTCTTCATGGAGTCTTTGCCGGAAATGCAGGGAATGCCGAAGGCCAGGCAGAAATCGGCCAGAGCCTTGCAGGCGCGCACCAGTTGGGCGAGCTTGTGGCGGCCATCCGGCGTTTTTTCCGATTCCACCGGGTCGCACCAGCAGAAATTGTCCACGCCGGACATGCGGGTCGGGTCGCCGCCCACGGCCACGGCGTTGCGCACGGCCTCGTCAATAGCGTTGGCCACCATCCAGTAGGTGTCATAGTCGCTGAATTTCGGGCAGATGCCATGGGAGAGCACCAGGCCGGCCATACTTTCCAGCACGGGCCGGATCACAGCCGCGTCGGCCGGGCCGTCGCGTTTCACGCCCACCAGGGGCTTGACCACGCTGCCTCCCTTCACTTCATGGTCATACTGGCGGATGGCGTATTCTTTGCTGCATATGTTCAGACGGCCGAGCAGCCGGGGCAGGAAGTCGGAGTGGCTGACGCCTTCGACGTCCGCCGCAACGATCCCGGGTTCGCTCGCCCCGGACGATTTGGGCGGCGCCCATTCGGCCTTGAGCCGCATCTGCGGCACGCCGTTGTGCAGGAAATCCATGCTCAGGCAGGCCACCTGCACGTTATCGAACATGACGTGGAACAGGCCGCTGTCCGTGAATTCGCCGAGGGCGCTCGCTTCCACATCCATTTCCTTGGCCAGGGTGAGGAAGGCGGCCAGGTTTTCCGGCGGCACGGCCAGGGTCATGCGTTCCTGCGCTTCGGACAGCAGTATTTCCCAAGGACGCAGGCCGTCGTATTTGAGCGGGGCGCGCGCGAGATCCAACAGGCAGCCGCCTGAATCCTGGGCCATTTCCCCCACTGAGGAAGAAAGCCCGCCCGCGCCGTTGTCGGTGATCGCGGTATACAGGCCGAGATCGCGGGCCTTGATGATGCAGTCATAAGCCTTGCGCTGGGTGATCGGGTCGCCGATCTGCACGGCCGTGGCCGGCGAGCCCTCGTGCAGCTCTTCGGAGGAGAAGGTCGCGCCGTGGATGCCGTCCTTGCCGATACGGCCGCCGACCATGACGATGATGTCGCCGGGCCGGGCCTGCTTCTGCCAGCCGGGCTTGCCGCGCAACCACGCGGGCATCAGGCCCACGGTGCCGCAGAAGACCAGGGGCTTGCCGAGAAAGCGATCTTCAAACACGATGGAGCCGTTCACCGTGGGCACGCCGGACTTGTTGCCGCCGTGCTCCACTCCCAGGCGCACGCCTTCCAGCACCCGGCGCGGGTGCAGAATGCGGGGGGGCAGGGGCTTGTCGTAAAAGGGCGAGGCGAAGCAGAATATGTCGGTATTGCAAATTAATTCCGCGCCCATGCCCGTGCCCATGGGGTCGCGGTTCACGCCTACAATGCCGGTGAGCGCGCCGCCGTAAGGGTCCAGGGCCGAGGGCGAGTTGTGCGTCTCGACCTTAATGCATATGTCGTGCTTGTCGTCAAAGGCCATGACGCCGGCGTTGTCTTTGAACACCGAGCGGCAGAAGTCACTTTCGCCGAGCTTGGCGCGGATTTTCGCGGTGGAATCCTGGATATAGGTTTTGAAGAGGCTGTTGATGGTCTCTTCGGCGCCGGTCTCGGCATCTTTGTATTCGATGCGGCTGGCGAAAATTTTGTGCTTGCAGTGCTCGGACCAGGTCTGGGCGAGCACTTCGATTTCCGCGTCCGTGGGTTCGGACGGCAGGCCCTTTTCCCGGCGCAGGGCCTGAGTTTCGGGCTTGGCGAAATATCCTTTCACCGCCCGCAGTTCTTCCAGGTTCATGGCCAGGGTGTTTTCGCGGCTGAAGGCCAGCAGTTCGGCGTCGCTCATGCCGGACAGCGGAATAGCGGCCACCTCGCGGTGCGGCTCGCCCGTAACCTCCGCGGCGCGGGCCGGGAAACCGGGCTCGCTCGCCCATTCCCCCCGGCTTTTTACCTCAATGCGTTGGATCAGCTCGTTGGCCAGCAGGTTTTTCGCGATGTTTTCCACGTCCTCGCGCCGGAGGGACTGGCCGTGTTCCGCGAACAGGTGGTACTGCCGGGCGGTGTAGATGTGCAGAGCGCCGTCCTTTTTGCCCAGCACCAGACGGGCGGTTTCGGCGGCGGTGCGGCCTTCATTGTCCGTCACGCCGGGCCGGAAACCCACCTCCAGCATCCAGTCGGCCTCGGAAGGGTGGGGCGCAAGCGCTGCTTCCTGCAACACCGGATCGTGCAGGCCGCAACGTTCCAGCAAAAGGGCGCATTCCTGCGATGAAAGCCCGGCAATGGTGAAGACGCGCCGCACCTGGATCTCGGCCAGGCGCAAACCCAGCGTGTCCTCGATGCTCGAGCGGACGCCCCGGCCCACCGTATCCGCCACCCCGCAACGCAAACGCACGTCCATGCGCGCCAGACCGTGCCGACCCTGAGACATGAGGAACTCCTTGCTCAATCCTGTTCGTGGAAAAAGAAGAATATACGAAAGAAGCGCCCTGCTTGGCAAGAAGCATGAAGCCGCCCCCAACGCCCGGCCTTGCCAATCGTCCCCGGGATGACTATGTTTACGGGTATCGAAAATACAGGAGAAAAGCCATGAGCGATCAAAAAAAGATGCAATCCATTCAGTCCCATCCCCACACGCATGACCATGCGCATGCCAACGGCAAGCGGTGCTGCGGCCGCCCGCTGTCGGAAAAGTGCTCGCCCGAGGAAGAGGCCGCTAAAATAAATGCGGAGACCGGCGAAAAGGCTTGCTGCAAAGGCCACCACAAAGACTAGCCTCCGTTTCTCGAACGCGATCTGAAGCCGAGCGGTCTGAAGATTGGTGAGCAGTCAGTTTTCAGCCCGCCGGCGCGGCGTTTTTCTTTGCCGTTCGGTCAGGAGGCCCATTTCCCGCATGTGCGTGCGCAGCGTGGAGTAGTGGATGCCCAATATTTCCGTGGCGCTGCCTGGGCCGGTCAGCTTGCCGCGGGTTTCCTCGATTACCGACTGAATGTAGCGCCGTTCCACCTCAACCAGGGTTGGCCAGCCGCCGCCAGGGTCCGCCGGGTTTTTCCGGCGATCGGGCGGAAAGGGCGGATCCAGTTGGAAGCGCAACGGCTCGCCCGGTTTGCTCCGGGCGTGCAGAATAAGCGCGCGTTCCACCACATGCTTCAATTCGCGCACATTGCCGGGCCAGTCATAGCCGTACAACCGGGTCAGCTCTTTGCCCGGAACAGGGACAGGCAGATCGCGCTTCAATTTGCGGGATTTTGTCTGGAGAAAGTAGTTCACCAGCGTGAGGATATCCTCGCGCCGCTGCCGCAGGGGCGGAATTTCCAATGAAAAGACAGCGATCCGATACCAAAGATCCTTGCGAAACATGCCTTGCGCCGTTTTTTGCCGCAAATCGCAATTGGTCGCGGCAATCACCCGGGCGTCCACCTGCACCGGGTGGCCGCCGCCCAAACGGTTGATGGCCCCGGAGTCCAGAATGCGCAACAGGCGCACCTGCGCGGGCAGGCTCATTTCCCCGATCTCGTCCAGAAAGATGGTCCCTCCGTCCGCTTGCTCAAAACAGCCCTGGCGTAGCGCGTGCGCTCCGGTAAAAGCGCCGCGCTCATAGCCGAACAGTTCGCTTTCCAGCAATGTTTCAGGAATGGCGCCGCAATTCACGTGGATAAAGGGCCTGTCCCGGCGATCTGAAAGCTCGTGAATGGCGGCGGCCGCCTCGCCTTTCCCCGTGCCGGTTTCGCCGAGAATGAGCACGGGATTGTCCGTGGGGGCGATCAATTCGATCAATTCCCGCGCCTGCGCCATGCCCGAGCACTGGAGCAGGCGTTCGTAATGCGAAGCCGAGGCGGCGCGCGAGACGGGCGCTTTCAGCGCGGAAAAAGCCGGACGCAACTCGTCGGCCAGCGGGCGGATCAACTCGCGGATGGCGTCAATGTCTTCCCGGACAAAGGCGTTTTGTTCATCCGACCAGATATTGATCAGGCAGATATTGCCCGCCGCCTCGAACAGGGGAAAACGCAAGAGCGAACGGTGCATCATGAAGGGAAGGCCGGCCATGCGCGGATCCACCCGCATGCCCGCGTGTCGGTACTCTTCCAGGTTGCCGATGATCACCTCCTGGTCGATTTCCTCGGGCAGGATCACCAGGCGGCGCTCGGCCGCCCTGCGCGCGTTGACGTGGGAAGTGCCGGAAGTGTCGGCCATGAGCGTGAAAGAGGAGCCGTTCAGCGCCGCGTACAGGCAGTTGACGCGCGCCACCGGCAGCATTTCCCGCAAAAAGTCGAGCAAGGTGAGCAAGGCGCCGGAAAGGCCGCTGGTCCGGTACAGCATGAGGCAGGATAGGGCGCGCGGATCAATGCTTTGTTTCGTTTGCGGCATGTTGACCTCCAAATGCGTGTTCCGGCGCGCGGGCGCTTTTTTCGATTTAGTGTGTGGAAGTTTTTATAAAAAAACAAGAATTTATTATAAAAAAACACTGTCAAAAGTTTTTTGTATAAACAACTTGGTGATTTTTTTGTATTATTATTTGGCACGTCTCATGCTTTATTTCCGTAACGCGTTCGCCTTCGCGCGGGCGCATCCACCTCACTGGTTTTTTCTTTGTGAAATATGGGCAGCGGCCGCCCGGCCTTTGTCTTTCGCTGTGCGGCGGGCGCTCTGGATGTGAACAATTACCAAGGAGCAGCGGCATGAAGGGAAAAATCGGGATTGAAGAGCATTTTGCGCTTCCGGATACCCTGGAGGGCATGCCGGCCGGGCAGTCGAACCTGAACGCGCTTTCCCAGCGCCTGCTCGACATGTTCGCCATGCGCATCGAGGAGATGGACAAACATGGCATGGACATGATGATTCTTTCGCTCAATTCCCCGGCCATTCAGGAAACCCACGTGCCGGCCAGGGCCGTTGATCTGGCGAAACGCTGCAACGATCATCTGGCGGAAACCATCCAACGTCATCCCACCCGCTTCCGGGGCTTCGCCGCCCTGCCCATGCAGGACCCGGACGCGGCTATCCGCGAGTTGGAACGCTGCGTGAGGGATCTCGGCTTCCTCGGCGCGCTGGTGAACGGCTATTCGCAGATCGACTCGCCCTCCAACGCCGTGTATCTGGACGATAAGCGCTACTGGCCGTTCTGGGCCAAAGTGTCCGAGTTGAACGTACCGTTCTACCTGCACCCGCGCGATCCGCTGCCGGAATGGCAGCGGATTTACGAAGGCCACCCCTGGCTGTTGGCCGCCACCTGGGGCTTTACCGTGGAAACCGCCACGCACGCGCTCCGCCTGATGTGCTCCGGCATTTTTGACAAACACCCGAACCTCACGCTCATTCTCGGGCATTTGGGCGAGTGCATCCCCCACCATATCTGGCGGAGCCAGAACCGCCTGGAGCGCGACCCCCGGCCCAAGCCCTTCAAGAAGCCGCTGGGCGACTATTTGCGCGAGAACGTCTACATCACCACCAGCGGCAACTTCTTCACGCCGGCCCTGGTCAACTGCATTACCGTCATGGGGCCGGACCGGGTGATGTTCTCGACCGACTACCCCTTTGAGCCGGTGGGAAAGGCCGCGGCCTGGTTCGACAATATTGAGATGGACGAGGCCGTGCGGCGGAAGATCGGACGCGACAACGCCGTGCGTCTGTTCAACCTGAAATGACGTTTGCGTGGGGGGCTTCCCATGAGCAGTGAAGCGATTGTTCAGCCGAGCCGGGAAACGCGCTATCTTACCAAAACGCCCTGGAGCCAGCGGGGCATTCGCACCAGGCTGGCTTTCTGGTTCGCCGTCTTGTGGGCCGTGTACATTGTCCTGACCATGTGCAAGGTTTTTTTCTTTCTCGATATTCTTATTTTTCCCATGGCGCACCGGGCAATCAGCGCGGGCGCGATGATCGCCGTGTGCCTGCTTGGCTGGCCCGCGAAAAAGCCGCGCGACTTCACCCGCCTGCCCTGGTACGACATTGTCCTGATCGTCTGGGCGCTGGTGGCTTGCGCCTATATCGCCATTAATGCCGAGCGCTTCCTGGAGATGTGGGAAGACGGCGCCACCTTCGAGATTATTCTGTTCTTCGGTCTGTTCGTGGCCGGGCTGGAAGCGGTGCGCCGCACCATGGGCCTGGCGCCGTCCGTTCTCTCCATCGTCTTTTTCATCTACTTTGTGTACAGCAACCATTTCCCCAGCTTTTTCATGAGCACGGGCTTCAGCTACCCCGGGGCCGTGGGCTGGCTGTACTTAAGCGGCGAAGGCTTCTGGGGATCGGTCATTGGCGTGGCCACCTCCATTGTGCCGGGATTCATCCTGTTCGGGGCCATTCTCCAGGCCACGGGGGCGAGCGAGTTCTTCAACCAGCTGGCCATTGCCACGCTGGGCGCGTATCGGGGCGGCCCGGCCAAGACGGCCGTGTTCGCCAGCGCCCTGATGGGCACCATCTCGGGCGCGGCCGCGGCCAACGTGGCCACGGTCGGCCTGATCACCATTCCGCTGATGAAGAAGAACGGCTTCAGGCCCACGGTGGCGGCCGCCATTGAGGCTGTGGCCTCGAGCGGCGGGCTGTTCACTCCGCCGGTCATGGGGGCTGTGGCCTTTCTGATCGCCCAGTTCCTGAGCCTGCCCTACTGGCAGATTTGCCTGGCGGCCGTGCTGCCGGCGGCCCTTTTCTACATAGTCATGCTCTATCAGATCGATATTGAAGCCGTGCATATGAATCTGAAAGGCATGCCCAGGGAAGACCTGCCCAGTACCAGGAAGGTGCTGAAGAGCGGCTGGTACTACCTGCTGCCCCTGGTCGCGCTGGTCTTTTTTCTCGGCTATATGCGCTACACGGCCGAAACCAGCATTCTCTACACCATCGCATTGCTCATCGTATGCACCTCGTTTTCCAGGCGGACGCGGCTGAACAAGGACCGCATCGTCTACGCCCTGGAAGACACCGGCCGGGGCTTGAGCGGCATCATCCCCATGTGTATGGTCATTGGCGTGGTGATCTGCTCCCTGAGCGTCACGGGCACGGGATCGGCCTTTTCCAGCGCGCTGACCGAGCTGGCGGGCGGCAATGTCTATCTGCTGCTGCTCATGGCCGCCATTGCCTCGGTCATACTCGGCATGGGTATGACCGCGCTGGCCTGCTATCTGGTGACCGTGACCCTCATGGCGCCGGCTATGATCAGCGCGGGCGTCAATCCGCTGGCCGCGCACTTCTTCCTGTTCTTCTACGGCTGCGTGTCCAACTTCACCCCGCCGGTGGCCATTGCCTCGTTCGTGGCCTCGGGCATCGCCGACACCAACCCGAACGCCACCAGCTTCCAGGCCATGCGCTTCGGCATTGCCGCCTATCTGGTGCCGTGGGTGTTCGTCTTCAAGCCCGAGCTGCTCTTCCGGGGACCGATGCACCACATCATCTTTGAATTCATCGTCGCCTTTGTGGGCATGATGCTGATGGTTTCCGGCATCCGGGCATTGTTCGGCAGCCGCCTGAACATAATCAACCGCGCCATCTGCATCCTGCTCGGCCTCGCGAATATCGTGCCGTTCCCCAAGGCGTATGAGCTGCCTATTCTCGCGGTGTCCGTCGTGTACATGGCCGCGTTGTTCATGCTCCATAAAAAGCAGAGCCGGGCGGTCGCGCCGGCCTGAGGAACATAAAAATCCCCTTAACCGCTATAAAAAGGAGTCCACATGCGCATTTCGACCTTGAAGAAACGTCTGGCCATCCTTTTCGCCTGCATGCTCTGTCTGTCGCTGTTCGTCGCTTCCGGCTTCGCGCAGGACAAGCGGATTGAATGGCCCAAGACCCTGGTGCTGGCCACGCCCTTTGGCGGCGGCACTTCGCAGATGGTCAGCCAGGCGATTGCCCAGTTCATTGAAAAAGAAACGCCCATCCAGCGTGTCATCACCCAGCCCATGGGCGGCCCCAGCGTCTGGCTGCCCAGGATGGCCAAGGGCGAAGTGGACATGGCCCTGCACAGCGGTCCGGACGTTCTGAACGCCATGTTCGCCCGTGAAAACTACGCGGGCAAAGAACCGGCCACTTTCGTGCGCACGCTGCTGCCCGGCCACAATATCGGCTTTGTCGCGCTGGCCGTGCCCTCGGCCAAGATGACCAGCATTTCGGATCTGAAGGGCAAGATCGTCTTCACCAAAGATCCGGGCAACCCCATGTTCGAGCAGATCACCAACGTGATGCTGGCCAGCGCCGGCATGACCCAGAAAGATCTGAAGGCGTCGCTCACCCGCGTGAACACGGCCGAGACGGCGGGAGACCTGATTGAGGGCCGGGCGGACGGAAATATCGGCACCATTCAGCCCATGATCCTCATGGAAGTGGTGCAGGCCAAGGGTGACTGCACAATCATCGGCCTGAACGAGCAGGAAAAAGCGGCCGCGCGATTGCCCGAAGGCTATTTCTTCATGGACATTCCGGCCGATTCCCCGGAATTCCGGAACCCGCACGAGGTGAAAAACGCGGTGGCCTTTAAGACCAACATTTACTGCACCAACAGAATGTCGCCGGAAGTGGCCTATGAAATCACCAAGATCCTCTTTGACAATAAAGCCCAGTGGGAAAGCGCCCACGCCCTGGCCAAGCAGTGGGGCGTGGCTTCGCCCGATCTGCCGCTGATGCATGACGGCGCGATCCGCTATTTCAAGGAAAAGGGCGCCTGGACGCCGGAAGTTGACGCCTGGATGAAGCTTCAGGCTGAACGTCTGAGCCAGATGAAAAAATAAGCCGGGCCAGCCCGATAAAAGAGGCCGCTCATACGTGGGGCGGCCTTTTTTATTGTCAAAGACGTATTCGGGGACAAACCCCGGAACATATTCATTTTGAGATTGTCGCTTGACGGCGGGCAAGGCCCGTCTGGGACACTCTCGCTACAACGATTTGCGAGCAAACCCTTGCGGAGCGGATAAACATTTTGAATGTTCATCCGCTCTAATGCTGTTCCAGGTATTTTTCCAGGCGATGGAGCGCCTCTTCGATGTTTTCCACGGAATTGGCGTAGGTGAAGCGCAGGTAGCCTTCAGCCTCAGGTCCAAAGTCAATACCCGGGGCAAGCCCGACATGCGCCTTGCGCAGAATGTCGAAGGCCAGTTCCAGGCTGTTCCCGCCGAGATGCCGCGCGTTCGCCAGCACATAGAAAGCGCCCGCCGGCGAGGAGTTCACCCCGAAGCCCAGGCGCTTCAGGCCGTCGATCAAAACCAGCCGGCGGCGGTTGTATTCCGCCCGCATGCGCTCGACATCCGGAGCGGCCTGCTTCAGGGCGGCGATGCCCGCCCACTGCGCCACGCTGCCCGCGCAAATGAAGAAGTTTTGCTGCAGGCGGTTCAGCACCGGAATCATGGCTTTCGGGGCCACAACCCAGCCGAGCCGCCAGCCGGTCATGGCGTAACGCTTGGAGAAACCGTCGGCAACGCAACAGTTTTCCGTCACTTCCAGGGCGGAAACCGCTTCGCCCTCATACACCAGCCCGTGATAAATCTCGTCCGAAAGAATCATCGGCCCGATTTTGGCCAGCGCCCGGAAATCCTCGCGTGAAATCAACGTGCCGCCGGGATTGGAGGGCGAGTTCGTCAGAATGACCTTGGTGTCCGGCCTCAGTTCCCGCCTCACCCGAGCCGGATCAAGTTGGAAGCCGTCCTCCTCGGTGGTGGGCACGCGGAGGGAAGTGGCGCCGGCAAATTGGATGGCGCTGTCATAGCAGGCATAGGTCGGCCCCGGCGTGACCACGGTGTCGCCTGTGTCGCACAGGGCGGCGAGCAGCATCATCAAGCCGGGCGAGGTGCCTTGGGTTATGATGATCTGTTCCGGGGACACGGTGGCCTTGTACTGCTTCGCGTAATACTCCGCGATGGCCTCGCGCAGCGGCAGGATGCCGTTGCTCGGCGTGTAGCCGGTTTTGCCGTCGCGCAGGGCGGCCACGGCCGCTTCCTTCACGCAGTCCGGCGTATCAAAGTCCGGTTGCCCGACTTCCAGGTGGATGATCGGCTGACCGGCCTGTTCGAGGCGATGCGCCTCGGCCAGCACGTCCATGGCCAGGAAGGGTTTCATTTGTTCACAGCAAAAGCGCGGCACGAGGACCTCTTGATTTGTTGATAGTGGTTTGTTTCTGGAGCTTGCCTTTCGCGCGCTCCAGTATGCGCCAAAGTATGCCCCCGGCGCAAGATACGCTTGACGGGACCACGGACGGTCGGCGGATCAGGGTGGGATTTCCCATGGAAAAACGCGCGGCCTGGGCTGCCCGGGCCGCGCGTTTCGCCTGCGTTCAATATTTATGTGTGGGGCGGGCCCGGAAAACGCCGCTATTTTTGAACTACCACGCCAGTATATCGAGATGTGGGGTTCGGCCTTCCCGGACTTAAGCAATTGGAAATTTCGATGCGGTGGCTTATCCCCATCTCAGCGCATTGCTTTTGCAAAATGTCCCGCACCATGTTCAAAAGCGTTTCCGGCGCGGTCTCCACCCGGGCGTTGATGGTCAGGTTGGCGCTGTCGCCTTTGCCGGCGCGGTTCCTTTGCAGGGCGGTATTCTTGTTCCCGGTGATGTTGCCCAGGGTGGAGGCTCCGCCGGATTCCAGCAGAATTTTCACATGGGCCACGGAAAGCCCGGCGTTATCCAATCCTTCAGCCAAAGCGGCCAAAAGCTTCCCGGCGAAACCATTCCAGTCCGCGCCCGCCTTTTCAAGCTTCGCGGTCATATTCAGCCAGCCCAGAACGGCTTCGCCCTCGGCGTAAATGTCATAATCCACATCCGTGACGGTTTTGCCGGCGGCATCGGCCGAGGAAGCCGCATTCAGCCACGCCTCAAGTCCCGCGCCGGTTTTGGCGCTCACGGCCAGCACCGGCTTACCGGGGAACCTTGCCTTGGTTTTTTTCACAAGCCGCTCCATATCCGCAGCCGGCAGCAGATCGGCTTTGCTGATCACGAGCAGGTCGGCTTCCTCAAGCTGTTTGATCACGATATACGCCGCGCTGGGGTGCAACGCGGACAATCCGCCGTCCAGGATTTCCCCCAGACGGTGCGGGTCGGCCAGGACCGACAGGGGATAAATTCTGAAATCCCGGCCGCTCTTTTCCTTTAAAGGCTGCATGATGGTGGCCGAAAGATCGGTGCAGCTTCCCACCGGCTCGGCGATAATCGTTTCCATGCCGGCCTGGCGCAAGCTGGTCACGGCATCCATGAGGCCGTTGTAATTGCAGCAGAAGCAACTGCCGCTCACTTCGGCCACGTTGCCGTTTTCGTCGCTCAGAAACGCGGTATCGACCAGCGCCGTGGCCTGGTCGTTGGTGATGAGGCCGACTTTTTTGCCTCCGGCGGCTAAAAATTTGGATATTTCCCGTAAAAAAGTGGTTTTGCCAGCGCCCAGAAAGCCGCCGAGCAGTATCAAATCAGTTTGCATCTTTTCCCTCCACGTCTTGTATAAATTCAGCCTCACAGCCGCATTTCTCAATTTTCGCGGCCATCAACGGCTCTATTATTTTTACGAAGATCAACGAAGCCACCAATCCCCCGATGAGCGGGCCCAGAATATAGACAAAGAAAAAGCCGAAGGTTTCATCCGGCCAGGCGGCCTCGCCCCAGCCCATGGCCCAGGCCACCAGTCGCGGGCCGAAGTCTCGGGCCGGATTCAGCCCGGCCTGGGTTAAAGGCGCGATCAGGCAAATAATGGCGGTCACGCTCAAACCGATGAATACCGGCGCCGCGCCGTTGGAGGGGCGGCCCACGTTGCAGCCTTCGGTCAGGGAAAAGATCATGAACACCAGCAGCAAGGTTCCGAACGCCTCGGCCCCCATGGCCAGCCACATGCCCACAGCCGAGCCGCTGCCGGGCAGATTGTAGTATTCGCCAAACATTTTGGCGACACGGGCGGATTCGGGAGTGCCGCGCACAATGCCGCTCACGCTTTCATAAGCCGCTATAGAGGAGCTGAAGCAAAGGTACAGGGCCAGCGCGGCCGCGATTGCGCCGGCGAACTGCGCCAGAAAATAGCCGGGCAGTTTTTTGGCCGACATGCGGCGGCCCAGCGCCATGGCCAGCGAGACGGC
The DNA here is from genome assembly GCA_031554295.1 of Desulfovibrionaceae bacterium. Classification (GTDB taxonomy): domain Bacteria; phylum Desulfobacterota; class Desulfovibrionia; order Desulfovibrionales; family Desulfovibrionaceae; genus JAVBVM01. Next base: position 13,038 of record JAVBVM010000126.1, read on the forward strand.
GGGATTGAGGTGCGCGCATGACAAATGGCGCGTCGCGTAGATAGCCAGCATGACCCCGATGCCCCAGGCCAGAGCAATCTGCATAAGCCCCGCGTACGCGTCGAATACAATCGAAACGGCCACGGAACCGCAGCCGAACAGCACCAGGATGAAGGTGCCGATAAACTCTCCGGCAAATTCCCGTTTTGACATGTCTCTATCTCTGTTGGTGATTACAGTCCGGTAAAGATTGGATCCGCCTGTGTCCCCTCGGCAGGAGCGGGAGCATGTGGCGGTGGTGGGAGGAGGAGGAGGAGCGCTTGCGTAGTAGATAAACTCTACTACCTGTTTGAAAATTAAGATATCCCGCCTGGGATGTCAACAAAAAAGCCTGGGAATCAGGGCGCAGACAAAGCGCCTCTGCTGGGGGAACGGGCGAGAAAGGGCGTTTAATTCCGCGTACCGGAATTCAAAGGGCGGCCGCGCGGGAAGGCATCCTGGGCGGAAGGCTTCTTTTCCCCTTACTGCCCTTTATTGCGCTGCTGGTTCTCGTCTTTATAGAGCTTGTAGGTGAAGGAGTCGGCCAGGGCTTGCCAACTGGCCTCGATGATGTTGTAGGAGACGCCCACGGTGACCCAGTGCTGGTTCTGGTCGGCGGACTCGATGAGCACGCGCACGTTGGAAGCGGTGCCTGCCTTGTCCTGTCCGTTCTGGTCCGGGTCGTGTTTTTTGTGGGTGGCGGGCAACACCCCGAACCAGAACTACAAGAGGCGCCGTTGGGTCAGGGGCGGGGAGAGAGGGGTGGGGGGGGG
>JAVBVM010000040.1:0-17742 GCA_031554295.1 Desulfovibrionaceae bacterium
GGGTGGTGTCCGGCCCGCTGCTGACGATCTGCACGCCGAGGGTGCCGGTCTGCTTGGGTTCGGGGAAATACTTCTCCACTTCCACATTGTGCATTTCCACGTTGCTCACGTAGCTCCAGTCCATGAGAAAGCGTTCCTGGAGAAACCAGACGGCCGAGCCGGTCAGACGCATGTGCGTGTCGCGCCAGGGCCGCAGCCTTTTGTCCTTGCCCATGTACTCGTCGCCGATGTTCATGCCGCCGGTGTAGGCGATCTGGCCGTCGATGATGGCGAGTTTGCGGTGGTTGCGGTAGTTGAGGCGGAAGTGCGAGCTGAAGGTCAGAAAGAGCGGCGAGAACGCCTGCGCCTGGCCGCCGGCCGCGATCAGTTTTTTGAACATGTTGCTCAGGCCGAGCATGGTGCCCATGCTGTCGTAGATAACGCGCACCTCCACGCCGCTGCGGGCCCGTTCCTCGAGAATGCCGAGAATTTCCTTGCCGATGCCGTCATTGCGGAAGATGTAGTAGAGCAGGTGGATATGCTTTTCGGCCTTGCGCATATCCTCCTTCATGGCTTCGAATTTGTCCGCGCCATGGGTGAATACCCGAATGTCGTTGTTGTCCGTGTACAAGCCGCCGCTCTCGTTTTTCAGATAGGTGAGCATGCGCACGGCGCTTTCATGTTTTTGGTAGAAGGAGTTGTCGTAGGTGATGGCCAGGTGCTTGAGGATGAAGTTGTCGTAGAAGATGTCGTAAACGGATTTCACTTCGTAGCGTTTCTTTTTGCTGACCCTGAAGCCGCTGCCCAGGAACATATAGGCGACGAAGCCGAGAATGGGCAGGAACAGGAGCACGAAAATCCAGGCGATGGTCGAGGAGGGGTCTTTCCGTTCAAGGAACACCACGGTGAAGATGCACAGGATATCCAGCACCGCGATGATGGAAATGAAAACGCTGGAAATGGTCATGGCGCCATCCGTCTGAATTATTCGCCAGTAGTCGGTCCGGGCCGGCGGTGATGAAAAACGCGCGCGTCTGTTAAGAAAGAACCTAGAGGAGTTTTATAGAATTTTCAATATATCTAACGCCTTTCCTGGGGAGGGGGAGCACGCCTGAAGGCGGGAGCGCCGTGCCCGGGCTTTACAGAACAGGCGCAACCGGGTATGAATAAAAACAAAGAATATTAGGCAGTTGAGGTTTTTGACAATGGCCGGTTCAGCATCGCGGGGTCAAAAAAATTCCAAAATTCCCGCCCAGTTGTGGAAGCAGGAAGGCGGAGGCGTGCGTTGCCTTTTGTGCTCGCATTTTTGCGAAGTGGCGCCGGGCGGCGCCGGAGCGTGCGGGGTGCGCGTCTGTGAGGGCTCTCCGGGAGGTCCGGTTTTGTACACGCTGGTTGGGGACAATATCATCTCCGCCAATCTGGATCCGGTTGAAAAAAAGCCTTTGTACCATTTCATGCCCTGCACGATGACCTATTCCTTTGGCGCGGCGGGCTGCAATTTTTCCTGCGCCTTCTGCCAGAACTGGTCGATTTCGCGCCTGCCGGCGGATGAGCGGCGCGTGCCCGGGCGGCGGGTCAGCCCGAAGGAGCTGGTGGCCGAGGCGCTGGCCCTCGGAGCGGCCAGCATTTCCTACACCTACACGGAGCCGGGCGTTTTTTTCGAATTGACGGCGGAAACGGCCGACCGCGCGGCCGAGGCCGGCCTGGCCTCGATCATGGTCTCCAACGGCTTCCAGTCGCCCAGGGCCCTGCGCGCGCTGGAGCGGCGCATCCAGGCGGCGAACATCGACCTCAAGGGCTTCAGCGACCGCTATTATCGGGAGATCTGCGGCGGCAGGCTGAAGCCGGTGCTGCGCAATCTGCGCGCCATGGCCGCCATGGGCTGGTGGCTTGAAATCACCACGCTGCTGGTGCCTGGTCTGAACGACAATGAGGCGGAACTGCGCGATTTGGCCCGCTTTATTCGTGACGAGCTCGGGCCCGACGTGCCCTGGCATATTTCCCGCTTCCGGCCGGAATACCGGCTGCGGAACGTGCCGACCACGCCCGTGCGGACCCTTGAGCGGGCCTGGCAAATCGGGCGCGAGGAGGGGCTTTCCTTTGTGTACATTGGCAATCTGGCGGGCCATGCCGCCAATTCCACCTATTGCCCGAAATGCGGCGAACTGTTCGCGCGGCGCGTGGGTTTTTCCACCATGACTTCCGGCGGCGACCGCTGCGGACGGTGCGGGGCCGCCATTGCCGGCGTGGACTGGGGCAGGTGCGAAGCTTTCCCAGAAAAACCGGAGAAACACTAATTAATTCAAGCGGGACCAGCGGCGAGAAAAAATATATCTACTTATTTTTATCGTATTTTTTCTTTTGCCCCTGCTCTGTAGCGCAACACCGGGGAAAGGCCGGTTTTTTCATTTGGCAAGGCGGACAACGTCGCCAGGCGGAAAAAAAACGGTCTTTTCCCGGAATAAATCAGCCATAGGAACATTATGCTGCTCATTTACACCGGCAACGGCAAAGGCAAGACGTCCGCCTGCGTGGGACAAGCCGTGCGCGCGCTCGGCCAGGGTTTTATTGTCGCCTTCGGGCAGTTCATGAAGCGCGACACGCGGGCGGGCGAGCAGATTATGCTCGGCAAGCTGCTTGGTCCGGCTTTTTACGCGGGCGGGGCGGGCTTTTTCCGCAAGGAATCCGAGCGCGACGCCCACCGCTCGGCGGCCTGGGAAGTGCTGGAATGGGCCTTCGGCCAATTGCGGGCGCCGTTGGCCTCCGGAGCCAAAGGCCGGATGCTGGTGCTGGATGAGGCGCTTTATGCCCACGGCTCCGGCCTTGTTTCGGAAGAGGAGTTGCGCGCCCTGCTCGACGCCGCGCGGGCGGCTGAGAGCCATTTGGTGCTCTCCGGGCGCGGCCTGCCGGGCTGGCTGGAACAGGAGGCGGATCTGGTCACGGAAATGCTGGAGCGCAAGCACCACGCTGCGGACGGCGTAGCGGCCCAGGCCGGGATAGAGTTTTAGGGAAAGGCGGAGCTTTTCCGTTTGGCGGCGTTGCTTCGCCTTTTTTGCCGGGAGCGGGCCGGAAGGGGCCAGCGCCCCGGGAAAAAAGATGCGCGCCTTGCCAAGTAAAAAAAGCTCAGCGGTTCCAGGATATTGCTCTACGAGCTGAAGAGAAAGAAGATCTTTTTATTTTACAATATCTTGTGCTGGAACAAGCATGCGCCAGACTGGCTTTGAGGGTTTATATAAAATATATTTATAATATTTATTTTAAATAATTATTATTGATTTCAATGTATCGCGGGAATATGAAAATTCCCTTCACCGTGCCTGGCCGGGCCGTCTATGGAATAGCCGTGGAATCGGCATCCAGGGCCGAAGCCGGCAGGTTGATCCCCGCGACCTCGCGGAATTTCCCGTCAAAACGCAGTATCAGGCAGCGGGCGTACGTCTGTTCTATGCGCAACAGACCGCTCAAGGGCATGCCCAGCGCGTGGCAGGCGGCGCAGCGCGCCACCCCCAGGTGAGCGACCAGCAGCAGCGGGCCGCCCCGTTCCAGCGCCTGGACCGCGTGGTCATACAGGGCCTCGCGCACGCGGCGGCTCACCTGCTTGAAAGATTCGCCGCCCGGCGGCGCGAAGGAGGCGATGCGCGCGCCTCGCGCTTCATATTGGCCGGGAAATCGCGCCTTGACCTCGTCCGGCGTCAGGCCCTGCCAGGCGCCCAGGTTCAGCTCGCGCAGGCGGGCGTCTTGCCGGCGCTCCACCGGGTGGCCTTCCAGGGCCTGGTCCGCGGTCTGCACGCAACGCGCCAGATCCGAGGAAACCGCCAGGGCGAAAGGTATGCGGCTGAACGGCGCGCGCCATTCCCGGGCCTGGGCGCGCCCGGTTTCGCTCAGGGGGATGTCGGTCTGGCCGACGAAGCTGCCGGGCTTGCGCGGGGCGGGCTCGCCGTGGCGCAGGATATAGACGTCGATCATGCGCGCCTCCTGTCCCGGGGCAGGTCCAGGGACCGCAAAATATCCTCAAGCGGCCGGCCAAGCTCGGCCTCAAAGCGGGCGTACATGGCCCGGGCATTGTCCAGTCTGCCCCGAATGGCGGCGCTGGCCGCCGGGTCATCCTGCCACTGGGCGATTTTCTCGGCAAAGCGATCCTCAAGGCCAATGCGGTAGGGCCCGCGCACCAGCTTGTCGGCCAGATAAACCGGTTCTTTTTCGGTGAGCGGCGCGCCGTCGGGCAAACGCACATCGAGGTGGGCGGCGACGATTTCCGCGATGCGGGCAAAACCGAGATCCGCCAGCAGCGCGCCCCCGGCCTCCTCGTGGCGCGGCCGGCCCTTGGCGATATCGTGGAGCAGGGCGGCGGCCTCGACCAGTTCCCGGTCAAGGGAGCATCCACGCGCGTTCAGGGCGTCGCACAAGGCCAGCGCCACCACGGCCACGCCGCGCGCGTGGGCGATGCCGCGTTCCGGCGCGTTTCCATACAGGCGCAGCATTTCCACGGCTTCTTCCGGCGTGGGGGTGCGCGCCCGTTCCCGGCGGCGCAACGCTTCGGCGTAAGCCTCGGGCGTGTCCATGTCGAACAGGATGTTCCGGTCGGCCACAGGAATGCGGCGGGGATTGCGCCGCGCCAGCGCGCCTCTCAGGCCGTCTTCGCCGGTCGAGGCGAGGATTTCCGGGATCAACGCGGCGTCAATCAAGGGCGGGTGCCCGGTTTCTCCCAAAAATTCGGGCAGGGCGACCGCGCAATTAAGCTCGTCGGCCCGGATTGCCAGATAGCCAAGGGTATCCGGCCGCACCAGGGGGATGTCCACGGGGTGCACAAAGACGCGGCGCGCGCCGCTGACGGTCGCAAGCCCGGCGCGGGCCGAACTGAACATGCCTTCCGCGTAGCTGGGATTATGCGCGACCGGAATGCCGAGCGCGGCCGCCTCGGCCTTCAGCTCTTCCACGGCATGGCCGCTGACCGCCAGCAATTTCGTGACGCCGGCGCGGCGGTAGGCGGCGGCGATATGCCCGAGCGCGCTGGCTTCGCCCAAAGGCAACAGGGGCTTGAAGCGCCCCATGCGGGAGGAAAAGCCGGCGGCCAGAATCACAGCCGCGAGATCGGGAAATTCACGCCCGGTCATGTCAGCTTTTTCAAAGACGGTTCTTTTTTAGCCGCGCGCAGGGTGATGATTTCGGCCATGATGCTGACGGCGATTTCCGCCGGCGTTTCCGCGCCGATGGACAGGCCGATGGGGCTGTGCACGCGGCTGATCTGCCCGCTGGAAATTCCCTTGGCGGTCAGGGCGGCGTAGATGGCGTCGCGCTTGCGCCGGCTGCCGATCATGCCGATGTAGCCGGCCCTGGTGGCCAGCGCCTGTTCCAGCACGGTGGCGTCATGGGCGTGGCCGCGCGTGACAATGACAATGGCGCTGTCTTCACGCACGGGCGAGTCCGCGAGGCAGGCCGCGAAGCGGGGCTTCAAAAGCACGCGCCGCGCCCAGGGGAAGCGGTTGGGGAAGGCGAATTCCGGCCGATCGTCGATCACGGTCACGCTGAAGCCGCAGCTGGCCGCAATCTGGGAGGTGGGCAGGGAAACGTGTCCGCCGCCCGCGATAATCAGCAGGCTTTGCGCCGTATAGGGCTCGAGCAGCCACTCCCGCCCGTCCAGTTGGATAATGCAGGCGCCGCGCGTTGTCCCGCCAGCCGGATCGTCCGCCATAATCCGACGTTCGCCGCCGGCAAGCGAGGTCAGCAGAAAGGCGTTTTCCCCCCGTTCCAGACGTTGCAGCAGATCGGAGAACAGAGCGATATTTTTTTCGTCCGCGTCAACGCGTTCCAGAAAAACGCGCACGCTGCCGCCGCAGATCATGTCGGTGACGTCGCCGGGGGCGCCGGCCAGATCGATGGACAAGAGCCGCGAGCCGCCTTGTTCCGCGATAATCCGCGCTTCTTCGACGGCGCGGCCTTCCAAAAGGCCGCCGCCGATGGTGCCGGCCAGCAGCCCTTCCGGGGCAACGAGCATTTTCGCCCCGGCCGTACGGGGCGTGGAGCCCTGCTGCGTGGCGATGGTGACGGCGGCAATGGGCGCGCCTTTCCTGATTTGTTCGTACAAGAGGGAGATTAATGCGGGCATGGTGTTCCTGTCTGCTTGGATTTATGGCCCGCCCGGCCCGGCTGGGGCGGGCGGCCGGGCAGAATCAATACCATAGGCTTCCAGCAAGTCCAAGAGTTTATTCCAGCACTCCCGCAGTAACCCGGCGCAGGCCGGCCCGCCTGATGCCGGCGCCCGGCCGGCGATGTCGCCGGTGATGTTCGGGCAGCTGATGCCGCCATAGCGCGCGCTCGCCCGCTCGGTGAACCATTCCGCATAGTCGTTCACCAGGGGTTGGGCCATGGGCAGGGCGTTTTCCGCCTCCGCCCCTTTGCCGCTCATATAGCCAAGCACGCAGGCGCCGCCGGTCAGCAGGCCGCAGGTTCCGCCGCTCTGGCCCAGGCCGTGGCACAGGCCGGAAAGGGCGCGCGTCAGGCCGGGATTTTCCCCGCCCTGACCGCGCAGGAGGAGGAGCATCAGGATTTGGCTGCAACAGTATCCTTCCCGCGTCAGCGCGGCCAATTCAAGCTGGAAAGCGTCCATACGCGCTCCTTTGCTTTATTTGTCCTCCAACAGAGCCTCAACCTCGGCCATGGCGCCTTCGGCCAGCGATTTGGGAACAAAGGTCTGGCCGCACGAAGGGCAGCAGGGCAGGGTAACCTCAAAGGCGCTGCCCAGATAGAGCGCCTGGACCTTGGACTGGACCAGGGGAAGGGCGCAGCGGCAGCAGGTCCATTCGCCGCTGTCGGGCGCGTATTCGGTTCTGATGCTCATTCCCTGGTCCTCGCCATGGGCACCCGCATGCGGTGGCTGTAAGCGTCGTGCAGGATAAAACCGTTGCCGTCGCGGGAATATTCCGCCCAGTAAGTGACAGCGCCGGGCTGTAAGACCGCCAGAAAACGGCCGCTCTGTTTGTCGCGAAAACACCGTCCGTCCGCCTCGGCGGCGCGGATCACCCGCTCCACATCCTGGCGCAGGATATGGCGGCGCTCCATACGCTCCAGCACATCGGGCGGAATGCGCAGGGAAAGCGCCGGCGCGCCGTCCGCTTCGGGCGCCTCGCCGTATATCTCCGCGAGCGCGCGCCGCCGCAGAAGCGCCCGGTTCGCCCGCCGGGCGGACAGGCCGGGCTCGCGCCCGGCTGGGTTGACGGCCGGGTCCGGGAAGAACAAATCCAGCAGATGCCACGCCTGGCCGCCGGCGGCCTTGAAACGTTCGGCGCACATGGCGCAGGCGACCAGGGCCGGGCCGTCCAGCTGCCCGACGCGGTGCCGGGCCATGGCGTCGCCGGTGTCGATGTCCGCGGCGGAGGCAAGGCCGCCATAGCCGCAGCAGGCGGTTTTTTCCGCATTCAGGGGGGGCTCCGCGCATTTGACGCCCGCTTGCGCGAGCAGGGCGCGCACCGCCTTTTGCCAGGCCGCGTCATGGCGGGCGGTGCAGGGATCGTGCAGGCGCAAACCGGGGAGTTCCTGATTTGTCGGGCGTTGGAGGGGCGTTTCCGCCGTCAGGACTTCCCAGAGCGAGATCGCCGGGATATCCGGCATATCCTCGAAAACCCGCAAACAGGAGGAACAGGCGGCGATAATCCGGGGCTTGCCCAGGGCTTCCCATTCCCGCCGCAGTTCCGCGAGCGTTTCACCATACAGCGCCCGGCGGCCCGCCCAGCGGGCCGGGATGCCGCAGCAGCGCGACCACAGGCCGACGCCGCCCGGAAGCGTCTTCTGAAGATGCCGGAACACCGCCAACACCTGTCCGACGCGCGCCCCGGCCAACTGGCAGCCGGGAAAGAAGATGTGGCCCGCCGCCGATTTCCCCGGCGCGGTCCGGGCCAGGGCGCAGTCCGGCCCATTGCTCGCGGCCATGTCTTCCAGGGCGAACTCGTGGGCTGGAGCCGGCATGGAGCCCCGCTCGACCATGCTTTGCCGGGCGGCCAGGCAGAGGTCGGCCATGGAGAAGCGTTCCGGGCACAGTTCCGTGCACTGGCCGCACAGGGCGCAGGTGTTGATCAGCGTGTTGGCGGCGTGCTGGCCTTTGACAATGGCGGCGTTATTGTAAATCTGGCGCGCGTAGATTTTGGGATACCCCCCGTGCCGGGCCAGATAGGCGCATTCGCGCACGCAGGCCAAGCACTGGCATTGCAGGCAGCGGCCGGCCTCGGCTTTTGGGTCTTCCGCCGGAACTCGCGGCGCGATCCCCTCCAGGGGTGTGAACAGCCGCGTTTCGCACGGGCCGTCCTTTTCCCGGCCGGCGTTCACGGAAGATCCGGTCAGCCAGCGTTCGAGCGTCAATGCCCCCCGCCGCCCCTCATAGGCGGCCATGACCGCTGAGGCCGCCCCGCCGCCAAAGCACAGCCCGAAATCGTCGCCCAGGCCGCCGGTGGCCGGGTCCGGGCTCGCGCCGGCGGCAAGGAAGTTCGGCGCGCGGGACAAATCGACGAAAACGGCGGTTTCCCCGCCGCGCAGGCGGGACAGCAGAGCCGCATCCAGTTCCGCCCGTTCGAAAACAATGCCGCGCTTTTCCAGGCGTTCCCGTTCCCCGTCCGCCACGCCGCCGGGAAATTCCCGTTCGAGCGCGGCCAGCGGGTCGTCTTCCGCATGGTACAGCGTGACGGGCCAGACTTTGCCCGCCAGATCCCAGGCGGCGGCCAGCCCGGCCAGGCCCGCGCCGAGCACGGCGGTTCGCCGGTCGCGCGGCGGCCGCGGCAGGCCGCGTCCGGCGGGGGGAGACTGCTCCACGCAGGCCCGCTCAAGCGCGCCCACGCGGATTGCGCCGCCCAGGTCTTTTCGCAAACAGACGTCCTCGCAGGGATGATCGCAAATGCGGCACAGAATGTCAGGCACGGGCAGGTGCCGTTCAAGCACGGCCCGGGCCGCCCTGAGGTCGCCGTCCCGCATCAGCCCGGTGAAGGCGCGCACGTCCAGATGCAGCGGGCAGCGCGCCCGGCAGCGCGGCATTTCTTCCTGGGTGCAGCGGGCCTCGTGGGCGCGCAGTTCGCTTTGTTCCATGGCGTCGTGGGTTGTATCAATGTCCCGTGACGGCGGCCGGGGGCCATCGGCCCCCCGGCCGCCGGAGGCGTTTTTTATCCTACCCTTTGCCCTTGAGCGCCGCCAGCACCTTTTCCGGCCGCGCCGGCAGGTGGCGGATGCGCGCGCCGCAGGCATGGTAGATGGCGTTGGAAATGGCCGCGTGCGGCGAGGTCAGGGGCAGGTCGCCCGCGCCGCTGGCGCCGAAGGGGCCGTCGGGGCGCGGGGTTTCGTGGTAGATGATCTCCATGTCGTCGGGGATCTGCTTGATGTAGGGGAAGCCCGCGCCCAGCAGGGTGCTGGGCTTCTGGATGTCCTCGAAGTCCTCGGTCAGGGCCAGGCCGATGCCCTGGGCCAGGCCGCCGTAGATCTGGCCGTCGGTGACCAGTTTGTTGTTGATCTTGCCGATGTCGGCCACCAGGGAGATTTTTTCCACGGCGGTTTTGCCGGTGGCGATTTCCACAGCCACTTCGGCCATGAAGATGCCGTACATGTAACAGGAGAAGGGTGCGCCCTGGCCTTTTTCGTCGTTGTTCGAGGCCGGGGCGGTCCACAGGCCCTGGTAGCGCAGCGGTTTTCCGGCGGCCTTCATTTCGGCGCAGGTCATGAAGCCGCCGCCGGTTTTTTTCATGGCTTCCAGCAGGGCTTCGCAGCCCACGCGGATGGAGTTGCCGGTGACCACCTGCGAGCGCGAACCGCCGGCCGGGCCGGAGTTGGGGGCCAGGCTGGTATCGTTCATGACCAGGCGGATCTTGTCGGCCGGTACCTTGAGCGGCCGCAGGGCCTCGTGCGCGGTGCCGAGGGCTCCGGCGTCCGCGCCCTGGCCGTGATCTTCCCAGCAGGAGCCAATCGTCACGCCGCCGTCCTCGTTAAGCTCGACCCAGGTCTCGGAGGAGTCCGGCCCGTCCAGGCCGCAGCCGTAAACGCCGAAAGAGACGCCCACACCGCGCTTGATTTCCGGGGTGGAGTTCTTTTTCGCCTTTTCCAGAGCGGCTTTGTACTTGGGCCGCAGTATGTCGCACATGTCCGGGAAGCTGAAGACCTCGGGCGTCTGGCCGGAGGGGTTGGTGGAGCCGGGACGGTAGCAGTTCTTGTAGCGCAGTTCCAGCGGGTCAATGCCGAGCTTCACGGCCATTTCGTCCACCAGCACTTCGGTGGCGAAGGCGCTCTGCGGCGCGCCGTAGGCCCGGAAGGCCGAGCCCCAGGCATGGTTGGTGCACACCGTGCGGCCCAGGCCCCGGATGTTCTTGATGTCATAGCCCGCGCCAATGAACTGGGCGCCGCGCAGGGTGAGCAGGTCGCCGAATTCGGAGTAGGGGCCGTGGTCCACGGACCAGTCCGCGTTCAGGGCCTGGAAGTGGCCGTCCTTGGTGGAAGCGAGCTTCAGGTTGATGAAGAAGGGCGAGCGCTTGCCCGTGTACTGCATTTGCTGCTCGTAGTTGTAGCGCAGATGGCAGGGCCGGCCGGTGGCCAAAACCGCCACGCCGAGCAGGGCTTCCATGGTCGGGCTGAACTTGTAGCCGAAGGTGCCGCCGGTCGTGGTCTGGACCATGATCATGTCCTTGCCGAAGTCCAGGCCCAGACCGGGAGCGATCATCAGGCCGTGCAAATGCAGGCCGATGGATTTGGAGTGGATGACCAGCTTCTTTTCCTCGTTGAGGTAGGCGTAGCCCACGTCCGGCTCGATCGGCATGTGCGGCTGACGGCCGACGTAGTAGTCGCCCTCGACCACCGCTTCGGCCCTGGCGAAAACGGGGGCGGTGTCCGCGCCCTTTTCGTTGCGCTGCTCGTAGTAGACGTTGGGCGTGCCGGGGTGGATTTCAATGGCGTCCGGGGCCATGGCTTCGGGCGCGCTCATATAGGCGGGCAGCGCTTCCAGGTCGATTTTCACCTTTTCGGCGGCGGCGCGGGCGTTGCGCTCGGAATCGGCGCAGACGATGGCGAAGGCGTCGCCGTACTGGAAGATCTTCTCATCGCAGAGAATCGGCCTGTCCCAGCCGTCGCCCTTGTTGGAGGGGAAAGTGATCAGGCCGGTGATGCGGTTTTTTCCCTTCACGTCCTTGTGCGTGAGCACGCGGAACACGCCGGGCATTTTTTCCGCTTCCGAGACGTCGATATTTTTGATCCTGGCGTGCGAGACCCTGGCTTGGGCCAGGGCCAGGTGCAGGGTGTCGGCCGGCATTTTGCGGGCCATGTCCGCGCCGTAGTCGGCGGTGCCGGTTACCTTGGCCAGGGCGCTGGGGCGCGGCAGGGTGCCGCCCCAAACGCGGCCGTCCGCCGGCATTTTGAACTGGATGTCCGCCAGTTTTTTTTCGCCGCGCATCACGGCGGCGGCGTCCATGACCGCGTCCACCAGGGGCTTGTAGCCGGTGCAGCGGCAGGCGTTGCGGTGTTGCTGGAACCACTGGCGCACGTCCTCGCGCGAGGGGCTGGGGTTGGTGTCCAGCAGCAGCTTGGCCGAGACGATGAAGCCCGGCGTACAGAAGCCGCACTGCGCGCCGCCGTGGAACATCCAGGACTGCTGAAGCGCGTGCAGGTTGTTGACTCCGCCGATGCCCTCCAGCGTGGTGATGCGGGCGTTGTCCGGAAACTTGCCCATCTTCTGCACGCAGGAACGCACCAGCTTGCCGTCGATGATCACGTTACAGGCGCCGCACTGGCCGACGCCGCAGCCGACTTTGCAGCTGGTCAGCAAAAGCTGGCCGCGCAGCACGTCGGCCAGGCTGTCTTCCGGGTTGACGACGAGGGACCGCCGTATGCCGTTGACGATGAAAGTCTTCTGGATCATGCGTCGCCTCCTGATTTTGGCTTTTATCAGCGCTTGTCCGGCGGATGGCGCTCTTACGCCGATATAAGGGAAAACCGCCGGATGGTATGATGCTTGTATGAGAAATCAAGGTGCGGAAATCCGCTGTGTGAGCGCGCGAAAAACCGCGCGCGGTGGGAAAGGACGTGGCCTGAAAACACCTTCTATATAGAATATTCGTAAGTCATGCTTTCCGTCAAGATGGTGATTTTGCGGCCTTGCGACAGGATGCCGGGGGAAGGAGAAAAGCCGATGAAGGCCGGCAATGGGAACCGCCAGGAGCCCCTCGCGTGGCGTTCCGCCCGGCGGAACCGGACAAGGTCCTGATCTGGCGGAAAGACGCCGCGATAAAAACGGGCCGGCGCGCACGCGCCGGCCCGTTCAATTTCGTTTTGTCCGGCTGGAGACTAGCTGTGCACGATCAGGGAATCCCCTTCCTTAATGGGTCCGCCACGCAGCACTTTGGCGAATATCCCTTGTTTGGGCATGATGCAGTCGCCCATGGCCTGGAATATGGCGCAGCGGGTGTGGCATTCCTTGCCGATCTGGGTAATCTCCAATTCGGCCGCGCCGCAGCTGAGGCGGGTCCCCACGGGCAGGGCGGCGAAATCCACGCCCGAACCGACAATATTTTCGCCAAAATCGCCAAAGCGGACCATGGCCCCGCGCTTGCGGAAATCCTCAATTTTTTCAAGCGAGAGCAAGCTGATCTGGCGGTGGTGGCTGCCGGCATGCGCGTCGTTTTCCAGCCCGTGCTCCGCAACGGCCGTGGCATTGGGCACGGCGCGCTTGCGGGTGCCTTTTTTTTCACTGATGCATATGGCGACAACTGTTCCCATGACTCACCTCTGTGTCCATTTTACCTTCTCGAGCCGGGACGCGCAAGGGCGCGCGGCGATCGCCCGGCGGGGCATGGGGGCACTTGCCGAAACCGGAGGCTTCGTCGATAATGAACATGTGGGGAGCGGGATCCTTCCGGGGGCGCCCATCCGCGCGCCGGCCGTGATTGCGGCCCTTCAGGCCCGGCTTGCCTTGCGGGAACTTTCAGGGCAGGGCGTGGAAAAGCCCGACTTGATCCATACGGATTTATCCGTGCCCGTACCGGAACTTTTCGAGTTGTAATATGAACATACTGCTCCACGTCTGCTGCGGCCCCTGCGCCATAGCCCCGGTTGAAGCGTTGCTCGACCTGGGGCATGCGGTCACCGGCTTTTTCTTCAATCCGAATATCCACCCGCTCAGCGAATACTTGCGCCGCCGGGAGGCCGCGCGGGAGGCCGCCTTGCGTCTGGGCATTCCAATGCTCTGGCGCGACGGGTATGATCCCTTGGCCTGGCTGCGCGGCCTTGCCGGCCTGGAACGCAACGGCCCCAGGCACGCGGTTCCGCGTTGCGCCGTTTGTTACGCCCAACGTCTGGAGGCCGCGGCCGAAGCGGCCGCTGAACTCGGCTTTGACGCCTTCACTTCGTCGCTGCTCTATTCGCGCTTCCAACTGCACGATCGAATTGCCGCCATCGGCCGGGCAGCCGCCCAACGCGACAATATCCCTTTCCTTTACCACGACTTCCGCGTTGGCTGGCAGCATGGCATCGATCGTTCCAAGGAATGGGGCCTGTACCGCCAGAACTATTGCGGCTGCCTGTTGAGCGAACAGGAGCGCTTCGAAAACGCCCTGAAAAAGCTTAAAGAGGGCGTGGCGCGCGCATAAAAATTTCGGCCGGCGCGCATTGCGGCGGGCGGGATATCGCGCTTCGGCGCGACCTTCGTCCGCCGCAATGGGCGCCGTGCCGGCTGAAAGGGGTTCCAGGCGCCGATGGCCCCTTGGCCGCCGGAGGCGTATTTACAGCGCGACCGCGCCAGCCGTGGTCAGAACGTGCTCCGTGATTTCCACGTTTGAGCCGGCGCGTTCGGCGGCGGTGTGGGCGGAAACGCTCAGGGCGCGACAGCAGGGCACTTCCATGCGCAGGATGGTGAGGCTGGCGAGTTGGTTGCGCGCGAGGATCTCGGTCAGGTGGGCGGTGTGGGCGGCGGAATCGCCGAGTTTGGGGCAGGCGAGCAGGAGCGTTTTGCCTTGGGCAAAGCGGGAGCGGAAAAGGGGCGAGGCGCCGGCCGCGCAGTCGGCGGCCAGAAGCACGTGGGCCTCCTTCAGGAAGGGCGCGCTGGCGGGCGCCAGCATGAGCTTGATGGGCCAGTGGCTTGGGCCGCGGCCGGGGGCGGCGTTGGGCTGGCAGGGCGTTTCCGGCGGGGCGAAGGTGCGGACGGCCGCGCCGGGACAGCCGCGGGGCTGGGCCGGGGCCTTGGGGGCATGCCTCATTTTGGCCGCGACCAGCGCTTCGTCAAAGGGGGCGGATTCGCGCTCGATGATGGTCAGGGCGCGCTGGGGGCAGGCTTGCAGGCAAGCGCCCAGGCCGTCACAGTAGCTGTCGGAGATGATTTTCGCCTTGCCGTCCACCAGCGCGAGCGCGCCTTCGGCGCAGCCGGTAATGCATTGGCCGCAGCCGTTGCAGAGTTCTTCGTCGATTTGGATGATTTTGCGTATGGTCATGGTTTTTCCCTCGTTTTTTTCATCGATTCTTGTGATCATATAAGGCCAAAATATCAGCATGGATGTGACCATGATCACGAAGCCGAAAAATCCTGAGGAACAACTTGACTTTTTGCCGCGTCGGACAGTATAGCAATTTTCCTGCCTTGTGCAGACAGGCGCGTAGCTCAGGGGGAGAGCACTTCCTTGACACGGAAGGGGTCAGCAGTTCAAATCTGCTCGTGCCTACCAGAGAATACAACGGGGAGGGAAACCTCCCCGATGAGTGCCTCCGGAGCGGGCCGCGCGCCCGGCGGAGAAATCGCCCAGCCCTTTTTTCGCCGGATGCCCGCCTCTGAAAAATCAGGGGCGGGCTTCGCAGCAGAAGGCGCGGGGTTTTTATTGTTTGTCGGCAAATGCGGCGCAAACGGCGCCGCGGGAGTGAAACGTGAAGATCATCCTTGAGGGCGAGGAACGCGATATCGCGCCGGGCTCCACCTGCGCGGACGTTCTGAAAGCCCACCTGAGCGGGAAAAAGTTCAAGCAGGCCGTGGCCTGCGCGGTTAACGGCGAACTGAGGGATCTTTCGGCCCCGGCGCCCATGACCGGAACCACGCCCGCCACGTTGACTTCCGTAGCCGTGGACGCCCCCGAGGCTCTGCCCCTGCTGCGCCATTCGGCCGCGCACGTCATGGCGGCCGCCGTCAAACGCCTTTTCCCCGGGGTGAAGGTGGCCATCGGCCCGTCCATCGACACGGGCTTCTATTATGACTTTGAGGTGGAGAAGCCTTTTTCCCTGGAGGATCTGGCGGCAATCGAAGCGGAAATGCAGAAGATTGTCGATCAGGCCGTTCCCTTCACCCGCCAGGACATGTCCAAGGCCGAGGCTGAGGCCCTGTTCTCGAAAATGGGCGAGCCCTACAAGCTCGAATTGCTGCGCGATATCCCGGATGAGCAAGTCTCCGTCTACACCATGGGCGATTTCGTGGACCTGTGCCGTGGCCCGCATGTGCCGGATTCCGGACGCATCGGCGCCTTCAAGCTGATGTCCGTGGCCGGCGCCTATTGGCGCGGCGACGAGAAGAACGCCATGCTTTCGCGCATCTACGGCACGGTGTTCCCCGACGCCAAGGCCCTGGCCGCCTACCTGAAGCAGATTGAGGAAGCCAAACGCCGCGACCACCGCGTGCTGGGCAAGCAGCTCGACCTGTTCGACTTCCACGAGGAAGCCGCGCCGGGCATGGTTTACTGGCACCCGAAAGGCATGCTGATCCGCACCATCCTCGAGGATTTTCTGCGCAAGGAACACCTGAAGCGCGGCTATGACATTGTGCAGGGGCCGCAGCTTTTGAAGCGCGAACTGTGGGAAAAGTCCGGCCACTACGCCAATTACCGGGAAAACATGTACTTCTCGGTGATCGATGAGACGAACTACGGCATCAAGCCCATGAACTGCGTCTCGCACATGCTGATCTACAACAGCCGCCTGCACAGCTACCGCGAGCTGCCGCGCCGCATGTTCGAACTGGGCGTGGTGCACCGGCACGAAAAGTCCGGGGTGCTGCACGGCCTGTTGCGCGTGCGCCAGTTCACCCAGGACGACGCGCACATCATCTGCGCTCCCGAGCAGCTGGAGTCGGAAATCGTCGGCGTTATCGCCCTGATCCGCGACCTCTTCGCCCTGTTCGATTTCTCCTACAATATTTACGTCTCCACCCGGCCGGCCAAGTCCATCGGTTCGGACGAGGACTGGGAACGCGCCACCGCCGCCCTGATCCAGGCCCTGGAACATGAAAAGCTGCCCTATACCATCAATGCGGGCGACGGCGCCTTCTACGGCCCCAAGATCGACGTCAAGCTGAACGACGCCATCGGCCGCGAATGGCAGTGCTCCACCATCCAGGTGGACTTTACCTTGCCGGATCGCTTTGATTTGGTGTATGTTGGAGCGGACGGCGAGCGTCACCGGCCGGTGATGGTGCACCGCGCCATTCTGGGCTCGATCGAGCGCTTCATCGGCGTTTTGATCGAGCATTATGTGGGCGCGCTGCCGGTGTGGCTCGCGCCCGTGCAGGCGCGTATCCTCACGGTGACGGACAATCAATTGCCCTTCGCCCGCGAGGTGCGGAATGCGTTGCGCGCCGCCGGCCTGCGCGTGGGACTCGACGATCGGAACGAAAAGCTGGGCTACAAAGTCCGTGAAGCCCAACTGGAAAAAATCCCCTACATGCTCGTGATTGGGGATGCGGAAGTGGAAGCCGGCCAGGTGAACGTGCGCCTGCGCTCCGGCGAAAATCCCGGGTTGCGGACCCCGGAGGCGGTGGCCGACCTCATCCGGAACGAATGCGAGGCGCCATTCAAACGCGGAGGCATGAACTATTTCTTCTCTTAATCCAAAGGTACGGAAAGAGGCTCCCCAGGCGGCCGTGCGCCGCAACGAACAGATTCGCGCGCGCGACGTGCGCCTTATCGGCGAGGAAGGCGAGCAGCTCGGCATTGTTCCGCGCATCGACGCCATGAACATGGCGAAAGAGCAGGGCTTGGACCTTGTGGAAGTGGCCGCCACGGCCGATCCGCCCGTCTGCCGCATTATGGATTACGGCAAATTTCGCTACGAGCAGCAAAAAAAGAAGCAGGAAGCCAAAAAGAACCAGACCGTGGTCCAGATCAAGGAAATCAAGGTCCGCCCGAAGACCGACGACCATGATTACGAGACCAAAGTCAAGCACATCCGCCGCTTCCTTGAGGACGGCGACCGCTGCAAAGTCACCGTGTTTTTTCGGGGCCGCGAAATCGTCCACAAGGATCGCGGCGACGCCATCCTGCTTCGCGTTGTCGAAGATACCAAGGACGTCGGCAAGGTTGAGCAGGAAGCGCGCGCCGAAGGCCGCACCCTCTTCCTCATGCTCGCCCCGCTGCCGAAAAAATAGATAGTTTGAAGAGCGGGGAAGAGGGGAGTCTTTTGGAAAAGGCTCCCCTCTTCCCCGCGCCTCTTCCAAAACTTTTTGGGAGGGGGTGGGAGCGTCGTTCGGCGCGCGGAATTGAGCCGCCTGGCTGGGGTCGCCGGCATTCGCGCCAGACGGGCGGGGTAATTTTTTTCGGAAAACCGCTGTCCGGGGCTTGCGGTTTTTTTCGTTTTGTCCCATTATGCCCGTTCTTCAACGGAACATCGTTGTACTAAGGAGTCTGTCATGCCTAAGATGAAAACCCGCCGTAGCGCCGCCAAGCGCTTCTCCGTCACCGGCACGGGCAAGTTCCGTCGTCGTCGCCAGAACATGCGGCACATCCTGACCAAGAAGGCGGCCAAGCGCAAGATGCAGCTCGGCCAGGCCGCCATCGTGGACCA
>JAVBVM010000174.1:0-3496 GCA_031554295.1 Desulfovibrionaceae bacterium
CGGCATCAGCCAGAATTTTTTGCGGACTTTGAGAAACTGGATGATATCCGAGAGAAACTGCATTGGAACACCACACTAAAAAGGATTTTGAAGATCTTCCTTGCCAAAGGAATGGTCGCGCGCGACAAACGCGGAAGCGGAGCCGTCTTTCCAGCCGCGCAGGCGCATGGCGTCCTTGCCCATGACTTTGCGTACGAGCGAAACCGGTAAAAGAATAAGAACGTATATCACGGTAAGCAAGACGCGGGACATAACCAGGCCCAGGCAGTGGGAAAAGCCGAACCAGACCCTTGCCGGCCAGCGCATGGCGGAGGGGAAAACCATCCCCGCCAGCAGGACGCCCATGGCGATATGGACCCAGAGAGTGTTTTTGGTAAAAAACCAGACCAGCAGGAACAAGAAGGTGAACGCAAGCACCGTGTCCCTGCACTGTATCGCTGACGGGGTTTTGTTCTTCAACACACGCATATTCTCCACTGTCCGGACGGGCCCGCAAGGCATTCTTCCGGGTTCTCTCCAGACCCCGTTTGTGTATCCAGTCTGTCCCGCTTTGTAAACGCTTTTTGGGGCTGCGCCGTTTGAGGATGGAAAAGCCGACTTTTTGCCCTCTCCAGGGAGGTTGCTCCTGAGGAAAGCAGAACATCCAAGCCGTTGACGGAGTCAGGCACATGCGTAAACCGGAAGCGGTCCTTGGCGTGTTCGGGAACGTTCGCTTACGGCAACAATCCGCTCCATATATGGGTCGCGCTCTCCTTCGGCCTGAGCGGCTATGCCATGGATAAAACGGGACTGCCCCCGGGGCCGCTCATCCTGGCCCCGGTGTTCGGGCCGATGATCGAAATCGGTTACGAGCAGAGTCTTTCCATGTCCATGGCACTCACCTCATTTTCCTGAAAAGCCCTATCAGCAAGGTCATGTTTGGCGCGTCCCTGTTCTTCTGCCTCATCCCTGTGTTTTCCCGGATCAAGGAGCAGTATGAGGAACGGAAACAACACGCGCAGCAGGCATAGACTCCGCCGCTGCAACGCACGTAAAGAAAAGCCCCACAGTGCGGGGCTTTTCTTTCTTATGCGGACGCCGTGAAGTCGGGTGCCTGTCCCTCGGCCACTTTTTTGATGTTGTTCCACGCTACCTGCGAGCGCCGTGTCCAACCTTCGAAGGAATGGCCGGCGGTGTGGGGAGTGAGGATGACGCTTGGCAGCGAGAGCAGTGGATTTCCTTCTTCCACCGGCTCGTTGTAGTAGACGTCGAGTCCGGCTCCGGCGATGCGGCTTTCCGCGAGCGCGGCGGCAAGCGCTTCGTAATCGACAAGCTCGGCCCGGCCGGCGTTGATGATGACCGCGCTTTTTTTCATCCGCGCGAACTGCGCGGGGCCGAGGATGCCGCGCGTGCTTTCCAGAAGCGGCGCGTGCAGGGTGATCACGTCGGCGGTGGCGACAAGTTCTTCCATGGAGACTTTCCTGGCCCCCGCCTTTTCCTCGATTTCCCGTACCGTAAACTGGTCGTGGTAAATGATATCCGCCTCAAAGGCTTTCAGGCGGACGGCCACTTTACGTCCGATATTCCCGGCCCCAACGATCCCGATGGTTTTTCCGGCGATTTCAAAGGTATTGAACCCGGTTACCGGCTTGCGCCACGTTCCGGCCCGAACGGAGGCGTCGCATTCCGGCAAACGCTTGTACAGGGCGAGGAGCAGGGCGATGGCGTGTTCGGCCACGGCCCAGGCGTTGGCCCCGCCGTTGGTCGCGACCGGAATGCCCAGTTCCTTCGCCGTATTCATGTCGACCTTGTCGTACCCGGCGGTGAGCAACTGCACCAGTTTAAGGGCTTTGGCCTCCCGCATCATGGCCCCGGGTAGGGTGGCCGGATGCAGTACCAGAAATTCGGCGTCGCGCAGGTGTACCAGCTTTTCTTCCTCGCTGCTCGTTACGGGGATGCACACCGGGCTAAACCCGTCGAGCGCCAGCCCGATGAAGATATCGGTCACGATTTGGCCCTGGCCGGTGATAAAGAGTACTTTTCGCATGTGTGCCTGCCGGTGTTGGGGGTTGTGAAGGCTATTCCGGGTCCACGGGCACGAACAGGTCGCCGCGCATGATGCGGCGGGCCGTTCTTTCCATGCCCACGCTTTTGAGGCTGCCATCATCTTTCAGGATGGCGCGGACTTCCACGACGCCCTCGGGATGCCCGATGCGGACCATGGCGTCTTTCGCCCCTGGCGGAAAACCGGCCATGGCGTTGGGGACGGTTCCCGGCGTGAGCGCGGCGCCGGCCAGATTGTACAGCCCGCTGCCGGGACAGGTGCGGTGGAACTTGCCCATGGAAACGGCCTTGACCAGGATGTCCACTTCGTCCTTGCGGACTTTTCGCCCGTCCGTCGTGATGTAGTCGGCGGGCGGCGCGACCAGGGCGATTTTGGGCACGTTGGGCTTTTTCTCCCTGGCTTCGGTTTCGTCCCCGGCGATGCCGGAAAGGACCGAGACCTTGTCCCGGATCACGTTAAGGGTGTCGAGCACGCCGGGCATGGCCGCGAGGTCTTTCAGCGCTTCCGCGCCGGAGAGGCCGAAGTCGGCGTTGGATATGAAGATGAAGGGATTGATGCAGTCGGAGAAGGTCACCTCGTAATCCTTGCCGCCGCAGGGAACCGTGACGCGCGGCCCGAGGAGGAACATGGACCCGGTAAGCTCGCCGCCGGGCTCCATGATCGAGAGATTGAACATGGCCCCGGTGCCGAGCACGCCGGGCATGGCGTAGCCGCCGCGCACCCTGGCCTTGCCGCCGACCACGGGGATGGTCATGCGGATGATCTTGTCGATGTTCGTGTTGTAAACGTGGACCATGGCCTCGAGTGCTTCCGGCGGAACCACGACCAGGCCCTCGTCCACGGCGAACGCGCCCACGGCGGCCATGAGGTTACCGCAGGTGCCCTTGCTGTCCACGACCGGCACGCCCGTGCCGAGTTGGTAGAAGGTCCAGTCCACGTCCGCGCCCTTGCGGCTCGACGGCGCGAGCACGCAGACCTTGCTGGTGGAGGAGGTGGTGCCGCCAAGGCCGTTGACCTGGGAGGGGTTGTAGGAATCGATGCCGGTCAGGAAAATGCGGTCCCGCAAGGCCGCGTCTTCCGGCAGGTCTTTGCTTTGGAAAAACAGGCCGCGGCTGGTTCCTCCGCGGTAAACGCTGCACGGGATGGAAAATTGCGGCATACGGGCTCCTTTTGCCGGTCGGGGTGGGCCGTGACGGATCGCGGATGACCGTCCTCGTTTCGTTTATGCACAATAGATAAAGCGATGGAATAAAGATAATCGTAATATTTTATGCCCAGGCATAAAATATTTAAATGTCTTGGGGGAGACGGAGGAGGGCGTCAAAATCCTTCTCGCGCACCATGCGGATAAAGGCTTTGATCAGGCGCAGTTCGGCGGAGGTGTTTTTCAGGATGATCCAGGTCGGCCTGTTCAGGGGCTCGCCGGAGGTGAAGCGCATTTTTTGCACGAAC
>JAVBVM010000079.1:0-6944 GCA_031554295.1 Desulfovibrionaceae bacterium
CAAAAAAGCGGCCGAAGGCGAACTGAAGAAGTACCTCGGCTATTGCGATCAGCCCCTGGTCTCCATGGACTTCAAGGGCGACCCGCGCTCCTCCATCGTGGACGCGGAATACACCATGGTGCAGGACAAGACCATGGCCAAAGTCGTCTCCTGGTACGACAACGAATGGGGCTATTCCTGCCGCGTGGCCGACCTGGTTGACCATCTGTCGAAAAAGGGTCTGTAAGAATGAGGGGGTTCAGGCCCCCCGCTGAAAACACCAGGGCGGCGCGAATGCGCCGCCCTTTTTTCATGAAAAGCGCGTGCTGAACGGGTTTCCAAAGAGTCCCCTTCTGAAGCGGCCCTTTGGCCGACGGGGGCGCTTGCCGGCATGGGGGCCGGCGTTGGCGACGATCGCCAGGAACCCATCCCCGCCCCGGCGCACCGGCGGGTCGGAAGAACGCAGCTTCCGGCGGACCAGATCGGACACGCCGACCAGCGCAAGGAATCATGACCCATGGCGCGCCCTGCCTGGCCTGAAAGAATTTTATGTTCAAAAAAAACGGGGAAGCGCCTTCGAGTCCCTGAGACATTTTTCTCTATATTAAGCAATAAGTTATTGTTTTTTTGTGGATAGACCGATTTTTTTAAAAAATTGTCAATTTATCTTTTTACTGTGGCCGGGTGCCTTGCGGTACGCGTTCGCTCCGGCGTTCCCGCCCGGGTTGAGGGCCTCTCCGGCAAAACCAACGCGGGAGTTGAAGGTTTTTTATTACGCAAATTCATTTGAGGAGTCTTGTTTTCTAATTAACTATTTGTTTTTTTATATTTTTTTCATTTCTCCCGTTCTATGGCAATGCGCCTGCTTTTTTGGTATGGCAGAAACTTATTCGCCTCGCGCGTCCGCGCCTGGGCCATCTACCCAAAAACCAAGGAGCCGCCATGTTATTCCGTACTCTTTTCATTGCCGCTTTTTCCCTGATCCTCTGCGGGTCCGCCCTTGCCGCGGAACGCGTCATTGTTGTGGCGCATGACGCCACCTGGCCCCCCATGGAATATATCGGTTCGGACAAGCAGTTGATCGGCTATTCCGTGGACTATATCGACGCCGTGGCCAAGGAGGCCGGCTTCCAGGTCAAGCACCGCAACGTGGCCTGGGCCGGAATTTTCGGCGAACTGGCCGCCGGCAAATGCGACGTTATCGCCTCGTCCGTGACCATCACGCCGGAACGGCAGAAGGCCATGGACTTCTCCATCCCTTATTACAAAGTGCAGCAGGCGGTCATCGTACCGAAGGATTCGGCGATCAAGCAGCCGTCCGACCTTGAAAACAAGACCATCGGCGCCCAAATCAGCACCACCGGCTATTTTGCGGCCCGTGAAATCAAAGGCGCCACGCCCAAATCGTACGACGCGGTCGGCCTGGCCATTGAAGACCTGCTGAACAAGCGCCTTGACGCCGTCATCTGCGACGACCCCGTGGCCGCCGACTTTGCCCTGAAAAAGGCGGAAAACGCCGAAAAGCTGCACATCGTCTTCGTCATTGAGGACGCGGAAGTGGAATTCTACGGCTTTGCCGTGAAAAAGGGCAACACGGCCGTGCTTGACCTGTTGAACAAGGGCGTTACCGCTGTGAAGGAAAAAGGCATAGAGGCGCAGTTGATTCAGAAGTGGATAGGAAAATAGGCGCCTTTCCCGCTCTGTTTTGAAAACAAGGGCGTTGCCGGTTTTTTCCTGAGGGAAACCCGGCAACGCCCGTGAACTCAGCGAGGACGCCTATGGCACATAATGTCCCCAACATACGCATTGAAGTCTCCGACGGCGCCTCCATTCCGGATCCGAAAGACACGCGCCTGGTGACCGCCTGGTCCCTGGCTTTTGTCGGCGCCCTCTGCATTCTGATTTATCTCTGCTACAGCCAGCCCAAGCCGTACTGGGATCTGCTGCTTTTTGTCTCCGACGGCATTGTGGTCACCTTTGAGGTGACCGTCTGCGCCATCCTGCTGGCCCTGCCCCTCGGGCTGATCACCGGTATCGGCCGGCTTTCGACCAGGCGCTGGATCAACCTGATCGCCTCGACCTACGTAGAGGTAATCCGCGGCATCCCCCTGCTGGTCCAGCTTTTCTACATCTACTACGCCCTGGGCAAGTTCCTGAACATTTCCGGCATTCCGGCGGCGGTCTTCGCCCTGGCCTTCTGTTACGGGGCCTATATGGGCGAAGTGTTCCGCGCCGGCATCCGCTCCATTGCCAAGGGGCAGACCGAGGCGGCCCGCTCGCTCGGCTTTTCCGGATTGCAGACGCTGTTTCTGGTGGTCCTGCCCCAGGCATGGCGCACTATCTTGCCGCCGGTGGGGAACGAATTCATCGCCCTGCTGAAGGACACCTCCCTGGTGTCCATCCTGGCCGTGGCCGACATTCTGCGCCGGGGCACGGAACACGCTTCTGAGCACTTCGATTATTTCGAGACCTATACCCTGGTCGCCCTCATTTACCTCATCATCACGCTCCTGCTGTCCAAAGCCGTGAGCTTGATGGAAGCAAGGCTCAGCTACTATGACAAACGGTGATCGCCAACCCATCATCAGTATCCGCAACGCCTACAAATTCTTCGGGCAGCTTGCGGCGCTCACTGCCATCAACCTGGACGTCTACCCCGGCGAAAAGGTGGTGATCATCGGCCCTTCGGGCTCCGGCAAAAGCACGCTGCTGCGCGCCATCAACCGGCTGGAGACCATCAACAGGGGCGCGATCGTCGTGGACGGACAGGACATGACCGACCCCAAGTGCGACATCAACGCCGCCCGTCAGGAACTGGGCATGGTGTTCCAGAGCTTCAACCTCTTTCCGCACAAAACGGCCCTGCAAAACCTCACCCTCGCCCCGATCAAGCTGCGCAAGATGCCCAAGGCGGAAGCCGAGGTGATGGGCCTGGAACTGCTGAAAAAGGTGGGCATCCACGAGAAGGCCAACGTCTACCCCGCCATGCTTTCCGGCGGCCAGCAGCAGCGCGTGGCCATCGCCCGCGCCCTGGCCATGAACCCCAAGATCATGCTGTTCGACGAGCCCACCAGCGCCCTGGACCCGGAAATGATCGGCGAAGTGCTGGACGTCATGGTCAACCTGGCGCGCGAAGGCATGACCATGATCTGCGTCACGCATGAAATGAACTTTGCGCGCGAGGTGGCGGACCGCATCATCTTTATGGATCAGGGCGAGATTCTGGAGCAGAACCCGCCGGCGGAATTTTTCAGCAATCCGGAACACCCCAGGTTACAGAAGTTCCTGAGCCAGATCCTGTAACGGCCTGAACCAGAACGCGCGGACGCCCGAGCGATGTTTTCGGGCTCGGGGCGTTTCATTCACGCGGCCCCGTCCCGCAGCCACGGCGTGTGGGTGACGGCCAGCAGCAACCCTTCCGGGCTGAGAAAACGCGTGACGATCTGGCCCCAGGGCTCGGTTTTCAGGCGAACCAGCGGAGTGTGGCCGGTTTTTTCCAGGGCCAGAGTGGCGGCCTCGACGTCCGCCACGTCCACTTCCAGCCATGCCTGCGGCACGGGCAGATCCGCCGGCCACCGGCCGTGCCCGAAGCAGGACTGGCTGGCCTTGTCCAGCGGCCACAAGGCGAAGTGCTTCACCCCGGCCACCTGGTTGGTGTGCCAATAGCCCTCGTAGCCCTCAATCGCCTCCAGCGGCAGGCGGAGCAGATCGCGGTACAGGCCCTCGCTGGCCGCCTGGTCGGCCACAATGGGACCGAAGCCGGCGATGAACAGGACCGTAATCCCCTCTGGAATCACGTTCTTCATATGGTCTCTTCCTTTCGCGCGCGGGCGCGTCATTCAGCTTGTTTTGAAGAAAGCGGATAGATCGCCTCCCTGGCGTGGACGGCCCCGCCGGGCGTAAGCAGGCTGCTGAACAGCGCGAAGGCGGCCACGGAAAATTCGCCGAAATCCTTTGCGCCGTGGTCGCGCACGATGCCGCGCAGCGCCGCCGGAGGCGGGATTTTGCTCCGGCTGAGCGTAATGTGCGGGAAAAAGCGGCCGCCATCCGGCCCAAGCCCCGCCCCGGCCGCCAGGGCGGCATCCACCCTCCGTTTGAGCCCCGATAAGGCCGGGGAGTGATCCAGCCCGGCCCACAGAATGGCCTGACGGCTGCGCTCGAACAGACCCAGCCCCTTCACCCGCAGGGCGAAGGGGCCCGCCCCCATAAGCCGCGCGGCCCGCAGCGCCTCCATGATGACGGGCACGCGCTCCGCCGGCGTATCGCCGATAAAGCGCAGGGTCAGGTGCATGGCGTCCCGCCCTGGCCAGCGGATGCCCGGCATTTCCCGCTTCAGGGCCTCAAGCCGCGCCAGAACGGCCTCCTGCAACTCCAGGGCCACGAACAGGCGTCGCGTTCCCGCTTCGCCCCGAACGCCTTCGCCCCCGGCATTCGCATGCCCCGCGCCCGGTTCCGGACGCCCCGTCATGTATCCGTCCCCGGCGCGAAGGTCCAGCCGTGGTCGTTGTGGTAGATCATCCGCCGGGTCATGCCGCCGTCCACAACAATATTCTGTCCGGTGACAAAGCCGGCCCCCTCGCCGCACAAAAACATGACCGCGGCGGCTATGTCTTCCGGTCGGCCGACCCGGCCCGCCGGGTGCTGGAGCCGGTCGGGCCCGGAGTGCCCGGCCGCGCGGCCGGGTTCCCGCTGAAAAGCGCCGGTGTCAACCCAGCCCGGGCTGACGGCGTTCACGCGCGCCCGGCCGGCCAGACTGACGCTCAAGGCGTGCGTGAGGGCGACAATACCGCCTTTGGCCGCCGAATAGCTCTCGGTATCGGCCTGGGACATCAGGGCGCGGGTGGAGGCGATGTTCACCACGGCCGCCCCTTGGGCAAAGGCGGGCAGAAACCGCCTGGTCAGCAGATAGGGGGCCGTCACCCCCAGAGCGAGCACGTAGTTGAAATCATCGCCCCCGCAGCTGGAAAGAATGCCCTTGCGGCTGACGCAGGCGTTGTTGATCAGATAGTCCACCCGGCCGAAGCGGGAAACCACCCGCTCCGCGAAGGCGGTCAGAACCTCTTCTTGCGCGACGTCCCCGGCCATGAAAAAGACGCGGGGGGCGAGCCGCCGCTCCAGCGTCCGCCCGGCGGCCTCGTCCGCGTCAATGACGGCAACGTCAGCCCCAGCCGCGTGGAACGATTCGACAATGCATCGCCCGATGCCGTTGGCCCCGCCCGTAACTACGCATGTCTTTCCGGAAAAATCCATCATCTCTCCAAAGGGCCTTCAACAGGTCCGGCTACAAGCAATCCAGCTGTTTTTTCCCGCCCTCGCGGCGGCCGCCGCCCCGCTCGTCCGGGGCCATTTTGACCAGACGCGGCTCGAAACGGGCCACGATATCCACCAGATCCTCCTGCGCCGCCATGACCGCGTGGATATCCTTGTACGCCATGGGCGCTTCGTCCAGGCCGCCGGAAATCAGATGCACGCCCCGCTCTTCCAGGAAGCGGCGGACTTTCTCGCGGTCTATCCGCCTGAAGGCGGCATTGCGGCTCATCCGCCGCCCGGCCCCATGCGAGCAGGAGTTGAGGGAATCGGGATTGCCCCGCCCCCGCACCACAAAGGCGGGGCTGCCCATGGAGCCGGGCACCACGCCCAGCACGCCCTTGTCGGCCGGGGTGGCCCCTTTGCGGTGGACGATGACGGTTTCTCCGCCATGCTCCTCTTCCCAGGCGAAATTGTGGTGATTTTCCACATGGGCCAGAGCCCGCGCCCCCAGAAAACGCAGCAGGCGCGCGTGGATCAACTCGTGATTGGCGGCGGCGTAGCGGCCCATCAGCTGCATGACGGCCCAATATTCCCGTCCCTCGGCGCTTTTGCGCTCGAACCAGGCCAGGCGCCTCAGTTCCGGCGGCAAGTCGGCGCGCAGGGACATGGCCAGGCCGCTGTAGTGCGAGGCCGCCTCCTCCCCCGTGCCCCGGCTGCCGGAGTGGCTGAGCAGGGCCAGATAAATTCCCTTTTCCAGGCCCAGGGCCGGGGCTTCCAGGATCAGTTCGCCGAACTCCACAAAATGGTTGCCGCCGCCGCTGCTGCCGAGCTGCTTCCACGCCTTGTCCTTCAAGGCGGCCATGACGCGGCTGACATTCCAGTCCGCTTCCATGACGGCGTGATCGCGCCGGTCCCCCTTCTCAAAGGACGCGCCCAGGCCAAAGCGCGTTTCCGCCTCAATGGCTCGAATCAACGTTTCGCGCTTCCGCGCCAGGCTCGACACCGGCATGTCCAGCACGGTCAGGCGCATGCGGCAGGCGATATCCACGCCCACGGCGTAGGGGATCACCGCCTCTTTCACGGCCAGCACGCCGCCGATGGGCAGGCCGTAGCCGGTGTGCGCGTCGGGCATCAGCGCGCCGCGCACGGCAATGGGCAGAAGGCAGGCGTCGCGCATTTGCGTGACCGCCGAGTCCTCAAGCGAGATATTCCCCCACCGCTTCCAGGGCGCGGGCTGTTCGCGCGGGGCAAAGCCCGAGCCCGACCCAATGATTTCTTTCACATGCTTCATGATGACGCCTTATGTCCCTGACCGGGCCTCCGGGCGATGCTCCCGGCCCCGCCGGAACTTCCAGGTCTATTGAAACATTCCCTGGCGCAGGTTGATGCCGTGTTCAACCCAGGCTTTGAGCATGCAGAGCATGCTTGTCCAGCCAGAGCAATTGTCGTGGGATGCCTTCAGGCCGTCCGCCGTCTCCCGCCAGCCCGTTTCCGTGACGCTGACCAGGGTCCGGCCGTCCTCAAGCCCTTCAAAGACCATGCGCACCCCCTTTTCCCCTCTTGTACAACGTGATTCCCGGCAAGGAAAGGAGCGGCGCCCGAGCCGCGCCCGGTCTTCCCGGGCCCGGAAAGCGGACGGGCGCGTTTCCGGCCCGCGCAGCCACCGCTGGTAAAGCGCCCCCCGCGCGACAGATGTTGTCCCCCCCTGCCACTCA
>JAVBVM010000150.1:0-12071 GCA_031554295.1 Desulfovibrionaceae bacterium
TTCAACAGCAAAAATTGGAAAGAGGAGCGCTCAATGGAAAACAAGCCCGGTGAATGCCTTAATCTAATCTGGACCAACCCTGACCCGGGCGTGGCCAAAAACTTCGTCTTCATGTACGCCCTGAACTCTAAATTAAAAGGCTGGTGGGACGAAGTGCAGGTCATCGTCTGGGGTCCCACCGCGAAAATGCTGGCCGAAGACGCGGAAATGCAGGCCGAGGTAGCCACATTGATGGAAAACGGCGTGCACATTTCCGCCTGCCGCCGCTGCTCGGAAAACTACGGCGTGACAGAGAAGCTGGAAGCCCTGAACCTGGAAGTGATCTTCATGGGCGAGCCGCTGACGAAAATGCTTAAAGACGGCGAAAAGGTGTTGACCGTCTGATGCGCGGGCTGTTTTTCATCCCGGATAAGGCCCTGGCCCTTGACGCGCCTGAATATGCTGAAACGCTTGCGCAGGGCAAATGTCTCCGCGTTGAGCGTATTGTGTCCCATGGCCAGGTCACGCCGGAAGGCATCTGGTACGATCAAGAGCAGGACGAATGGGTCGCCGTGCTGGAAGGTTCGGCCCGGCTTCTTTGGGATGACGGCCGCGAAACGTGTCTGGATGCGGGTGACCACGTTTTTATCCCCAGACACGCTCGGCACCGTGTCACGCGCACAAGCGCTCCCTGCATCTGGCTGGCCATATTCGGGGATTTCACCGAGATCGCCTGATTCACATCGTTTTTTCTCAAAACAAGGCGGCACTCTCGCGCCGCCTTGTTTGTTTTGAATCAAAATGGCATTTTAGCGCAATCCTTCCATAACCTGGCGCAGTTCTTGTGCAGTCCGGGAAAGATCCTGCACGGCGGCCGAGGACTGGATCATGCCCTCGGTGGTTTCCGATACGAGACGATTGATTTCCTCAACCGCCTGCGTGATTTCCTCCGAGGCCGCGCTCTGCTCTTCCGCCGCCGTGGCAATGGAGGTAACCACGCTGGATGTGGCGGAGGCAAGTTTTACAATATCCTGCAACGCACCGCCGGATTCATTGGCCAGGGCCGTGGCTTCGGTAACGCTTTTACCGGCCTCGGCCACTTCCTGGATATTGGTCTGCGCCGAGTGCTGGATGGCCGAGATATTCTCGCCCACTTCCTTGGTGGCGGTCATAGTTTTTTCCGCCAGCTTGCGCACTTCGTCCGCCACCACGGCAAAGCCCCGACCGGCTTCACCGGCGCGGGCCGCTTCAATGGCAGCGTTCAGGGCCAGCAGATTGGTCTGATCGGCGATGTCCGAAATCACATTCATCACACTGCCGATGCTTTCCGCCTGCTGCCCGAGCGTCTGCATGTTTTCCTGCAAGCGGCTCGCCACAGCGTTCACATGATTGATGGCGCTGACCACTTTTCCCACCAGCGCCGCGCCGCCCTGCGCATTTTCGCGAGTCTGGTCGCTCTGGTGTGAGGCTTCGGAAGCGCTGCGCGCCACTTCACTGACTGTGGAATTCATTTCTGTCATGGCGCTGGCGGTTGATTCAACACGCATACGCTGTATCTCGGCCCCACGGGAAACTTGCTCCACCTGGGCGGCAAGCTCCTCGGCCGCGGCGGCCACACGGTCAGAAAGAACCGAGGCATTGTCCGCCACTTTCAGCATCAGGGTCTGCTTCGCTTTGATTTCAGTCAGGTCGGTAATGATCTCAAAGAATCCAAGCGTTCCCCCGTTTGGCCCCTTCAGTGGAATGGCCGTGATGGAAACATCCATCCGCTTGCCCCGGGGAACAAGGACAGTCTCCTCGGTCATAGGCCGACCCGCGCTCATGGCGTTTTTGCCGAGGCAATCCTTGACACCGAGCAGTTCGTTGCTGCCAACATCCAACCTGCTTCCGCCCACGAGATCCTGGCCAGATTTATTAAGGAAGGTGACTGAACAGTTTTTATCGCCAGCCATGACCGGAAGCGGGAGCGAATCAATGATTACGGTATAAGCGTCGCTCACCGTATTCACGGCAACCGCCAGGTCAGAAAAGGAACCGGAGAAGCCGCCCACGTCAAGGCGCTTGCGCAATTTGCCCATACGGACATCAGCCGCGAGTTCATTGGCTGTGCTGAGAACTTTTTCCAGTACTTCGGGGATTGTCTTCATGGCCTTGACCATACCGCCGATTTCGCCCTTTTCCCGATTTTTCAGTTCAAGCTTGAAATTGCCCATGGCAATGGCGGAGGCAAAGCGGGAAAGCTCGGCGAGTACCCGCACTATGCCCAAGATGATGAACACGGCGAGCGCAACGCCAACCAGCACGCCCACGCCACTGAAAATCATCATCTTGCGCTGAGAAGCCGCGTTCGCGGCGAGCGTTTCCGTGCCGTAAACGCGCATATAGTCGTCATTCGCCGTGTTAAAGGCGACAAGGGAGGTGATCATATTCGACTCAAGGTCGCGCATCTGTTCGATGCCGCTACGCACGGCATCGGACTTGGTTTCCATGATGGAAAACGCGTCCTGCAGCCTCTTGAACGCCTTCGCCAGATCGGCGTGCAACGTTCTCCCTTCATCGCTGTGCAGCGCCCCTGAAAGGCTGTTAAGCGAGGCGAGCATTGTGTCCAGGCGCTGATGGACCAGTTTCGCATCGGCCAGTGACCGGCTCTGTGAATAGCGGGTCAGCGCGATCAACAGCGGACCGTAGTCATTCCAGGTTTTGGCCACCGTATACAGCGAATCAAGATTGTTCCGCCCATGCGTATTCCCAGCCAGCAGGCCAAGGAGACGGATCATCTCGTTGCTGTTCGGCTGGATCACCGTCTGGTACTGGTTACTGACCTCAAGAACGCCGTCACGCACGGAGGCTTGCAGCTTTCTGAACTGCTGCGACTGGTTCCGCAACGCCACAAGCTTTTCAATATCTTGTGGTGTCACGGCCTCTTTTTCAAGGGTGTGAGTGAGCTGTTCGAATTGTTCGGAGCGTTTTATCGCCTCATTAATCGTCGAATCGTCCAAGGTCAGCATGAAATCATACGTCTTGCCCTCGGAAAAGTTCAGGGCGGCTTCAAGGTCGCTGGTTCCGACATTCACGCCGACTCTGTGGCTATATTCAACAAAGCGGTCGG
Organism: Desulfovibrionaceae bacterium; assembly: GCA_031554295.1. GTDB lineage: Bacteria > Desulfobacterota > Desulfovibrionia > Desulfovibrionales > Desulfovibrionaceae > JAVBVM01. The sequence goes on from JAVBVM010000150.1 coordinate 3,089, forward strand.
ATGCTTCCTGAAGATCAAAGACCCCCATCCAGGCCACCCCGGCCAGGAGAAGCACCATGATGATAAATCCCCCGACGATCTTGCGCTTTGTGGTCATTTTTCACCTCGTTTTCTATTTTTTTTCCACAATATAGGCAGTCATACGCAATACACTATAAAAAACATGATAGTACATAACTTATCGCTATTGTTTATATACAAATAGTATTCCTCTCTGTTCCTGGTTCATGTACCAAGCCAATAGACTGACCAACAAAGCCGAATAAACGGAAAACAAATATTAATGACGATGAACAGGCCATTATAAGAAAACCAGTACATTCCTAGTACTTTCTCTTATTTATACAATGATTTTTTTCATATATGGATGTTTTCCTTTTATAAAAATAAATACTATATTTTTATCACAAAACAGCTAATTAAAACAAATAAATAAAACTCCAGAGACTTTTTCAGTTTTCTCAAACATTGTCGCGCCTGGCATGACCATCTCTAAAAAAAAGAAAGGCACCGCCTAGGCGGTGCCTTTCAGTGCGAATCCAGTGTCCGCTCTACTATTTCACCGGCAGAGACCGGAAGGCGGCCTGGCCGTCGCGGTAGATTTGTAAAACAACCGCTCCGCGCTGTTTGCCTTCGCTTTTGACGACTTGCGTGAAGTCATCCACGGAGTTTACCGGTTTCATATTGACCAGAAGCACCACGTCGTTTTTTCGCAGACCAGCTTCGCCCGCAGCGCTGTTCGCTTCCACCGAGGTTACCAACAGGCCGGTGACGGAGGGCAGACGCAATGAACCCGCTTCTTTTTCCGTCACGGGCCGCAGCTGCATGCCAAGAGCAGCGGTCTCCGCATTCTGTTGCGGAGCCGGCGTGGCTTGTCCGCCATTGCTACGCTGGCCGCTCAGATTTTCCGCCGTACGTTCGCCCAGCGTCACCTTGACGGTCGTAGTCTTGCCGTTGCGCCACAGCGTCAGGTTGGGCGTATTGCCGGGCCGCAGGTCCGCGATGGCGCGCAGGAACTGGCTTGAATTCTGAACAGACGTGCCGTTGACCTGGGTGACAATATCGCCGACTTTGATACCAGCCTGATCCGCCGGGCCGTTGGGAACCACCGCGCTGATCAGCGAACCGCGCATATCGCCCAAGGCAAGCGCCTTGGCGGTGTTGTCATCCACATCTTCAATGCTCACGCCAATCCAGCCGCGCTGGACCCGGCCGCCGTCCTTCAACTGCTCGATGACACGAGCCGCCATATTGCTTGGAATGGCAAAGCCAATACCCTGGCCTTGCGCGATGATGGCCGTGTTGATGCCGATCACCTCGCCCTTCATGTTGATGAGCGGCCCGCCGCTGTTGCCGGGATTAATGGAGGCGTCGGTCTGCACATAGTTGTCAAATGGCCCGGAACGGATATCACGACCCTTGGCGCTGACAATGCCGGCCGTAACCGTATGATCAAGGCCGAAAGGATTACCGATGGCCAATACCCATTCACCCACTTCAAGTTTGTCGGAATTGCCGAACGCTGCAAAGGGCAAGCTTTTGCCCGCGTCGATTTTAAGCAGCGCAATGTCGGTTTCCTCATCCGTGCCGATGACCTGCGCCGGATAGGAGGTGGACTGACCGCTCGAGCCCTCAAGGTTGACACGCACGACATCGGCACCCTTGACCACGTGGTTATTGGTCACAATGTAGCCGTCTTTTGAGATGATAAAGCCCGACCCCAGCGAACGCTCTTTCCGATTGGGCTGGGGCATGTTCTGGAAAGGCGGGAACTGTTCAAAGAATCCCTCAAAGGGAGAATTTTTGAACATATCAAACGGGTTGCCGCCGCTTTCAACGGTTTTTTCCGTACTGATGTTCACAATCGCATGGCCGGATTCACGCGCTAATTCGCGAAAATCGGGTAATTCCGAAGCGCATGCGGCGGTGCTGAGCAAAAAAAAGGTCAGCACAAAAAACGTACAAAATGAATAAATTTTTTGCGTGCAAGCGCGCGATACAGCTATTGTCATAAAAACTCCTCAAATATGCCTTTCAATATCCGGAGCTGCAAAGCCGCTCCGCCAAGCTTTATCAAAGTATACAACCCTTCAACGTTAATGGCAATTAAGCAGAAAAAAGAGAAAATCAAGAGAGAGATACAAAAAATCCCGGCATGGCCGGGATTTTTTTCTTTTTAATTAGATTATATGACGCGTTATTTTTCCGCGCCACAGGTATAAATGCATATTATTTTTTTACACTTTTCTTTAAAGCCGCGGCCTGAAGAGCCAGCCCCAGAGCGCCGAAGCCAGAAGCGGTCGGCTCAGCCACTTTTGCCCCTTTCACGGGGCTGTCGGCCTTTTTGCCCTCGGGCTTCGCATATTTGCGCCATTCGCTTTCCCCTTCAGCCTCGGCGGCATCGGCCGGCGCAAGCGTAATCCGTCGAGCGGCGGTATCAACGGCCCGCACGATCAGGGTTACGGAATCGCCCGTGCCGAGCTTGCCGTATTGCTTGGCTTCAGCGGAAGCGTTAGCCAGGGCCGTTGGCAGCAAAGCCGTGACGCCGGGGGCCAAATTCACAAACAAACCAAACTGGGCACGCTTCTCCACCGTTCCGGCAACCGTGCTCCCCACGGCAAAACGACTTTCCACATCTTCCCAGGGGTCGCCCTCAGCCTCTTTCAGGCTCAAGGAGATACGGCGGCGCTCCAGGTCAATTTCTTTGATTTTCGCGCTAACCGTATCGCCCGGGGCGACCACTTCCTCAGCCTTGTTCACGCGACGCGTCCAGGACAACTCGGAAAGATGCGCAAGCCCTTCCACACCGGGAAGGATTTCCACAAACGCGCCAAACTGGGCCAAGCGCGTCACTTTGCCGGTCACAATCTGATCCACCGCCAAGCGTTCGCTCACGGTTTCCCACGGGTCGCCGCCAGCCTGCTGAATGGAAAGAGAAATGCGCGGGCTTTTCCCTTTTTCCCCTTCCTGAATGGAAAGAATTTTGGCGCGCACCTTGTCGCCCGCGCTCACGGCCTCGTCCGGCTGCTGCACGCGCGACCAGGAAAGCTCCGAAACATGCACCATGCCTTCCAGACCCGGCGCCAGCTCCACAAACGCGCCGAAAGGCGCCAGACGGCTGATCGTCGCCTCGACGGTATCGCCCGGTTTCAGGGTAGCCAGTACCTGGGCGAACGATTCGGCCTGTTCCCGCTCCAGCAAAATGCGGCGCGAAACCACCAGATTGCGGGCGTTCTTTTCCAGCTTGGTAATCAGGAACGGATAGGTTTTGCCGGTATGGCTTTCCGGGTCAACGCCGGGATGCAGATCCATCTGGCTGGCCGGACAGAAAGCGCGGCGCTTCAATATTTCGACCGAGAAACCACCCTTACAGAGCCCAAGCACCTTGCCCTCGACCGGAACACCCGCGTCGCGCGCCTCTTCCAGCGCGCTCACGCCGCCAATGCCGGAAATGGCCTTGGATAGCGTTATTTCATTACTGCTGATCGCAACGACGTACAGATCCAGATAATCGCCCACGGCACAGGGCAGCGTGCCCTCCGAAGTTTCCAGCTCCTTGCGGTCCACCACGCCGTCCACTTTTGAACCGGTGGCGACAAAAACGGCGTCGTCACCGATATGCACGATTTTGACGCGTACGCGCTCACCCTGGCGCAGCGGCTGCGTTGCGCTTTCAGTGTCATGCGCGGCGAGCAGTTCAGCAAAGGTCGCGTCTTCAGACGTTTCCGGCGACTCGGACAAAACAGTATCATCAACGATCATTAAAACATCTCCTTGAGGGCAGGATGAACCTTTTCGTTCCATATGACGTTTTCGAGCCAATATCAGCGCATTCGCCTCGAATCAAGCGTATTTTCACCATCTCCGCCAAAAAAAATAAATTTCCTTTTTAACCGGCGTCCAGCGCGGCCATCGCGAATGTAATAAAAAAATTGATGGCGTGTGTGAAAAATAATACCATATAAAATGAGGAAAATTATTGCTTAGAAAAATTAACGGCGCGCCATTTCCACTTTTCGATGCTGATCAGGCGATAGGTTGCCGAAAAACTCATAAGTAAATATAATCCAATAAATATCGCTGGTGTGCTATAATCCACTTAACTGCGTGAGCGTTGCTAATGGAGGTCACCATGCCCATGTTTAATGATTGGCGCCAACAGGAATTGCGCCGCCTGCGCCAGGAGAGCGGCGAACTGTTCGATCGGCTGTGCGATGCCCTGGGCCTGCCGCCCGACAGCTTTTCCCCAGCGCGCCGGAGTGGTCCGACCGTGCGATTTTTCGACAACCCCGGCAGGCTGGTCGTGGAAATATCCTCTTTTGCCCTGGATCCCGAGGATATCCACCTCACCCTGAAAGACAACGTATTGCTGGTCGAAGTGGTACAGGAGCAACGTTCGGCTTCCGCGGCGGGAGACATGCTGATCACCCGCAAAAGATACTCCCGCCAGACCGTCAGCCGCATTCCCCTCCCCTTCCGGGTGCACGCCGAAGGGGCGGAGGCCGTTCTGCAAGACGGCGTTTTGCGCGTATTCATGCCTAAATGCACGCAGGGCGTGCAACACCATATTCCGGTAAGAGGAGCCTGATATGAACACACCTAAAACCAAGGTTCCCTTTCTTACCGGCGAACTGGCGCCCGACGCGCTGCGTCGTGTCATTAATCCCGCCAGCCTCGGCTTCGCCAGCACCGCGGAGGTAACCGGCGACGACATAATCATTGGACAGGATCGGGGGGTGGAAGCCTTCCGCTTCGGCATGGGCATGCAAGCCACAGGCTATAATATCTTTGTCACGGGCCGGTCGGGCCTGGGCAAACTGTCCATGGTGCGCCGCCTTTTAAAAACGAACGGCAAAGGCGGCCATGTGCCGGACGATCTGTGCTACGTGCACAATTTCCGCCAACCGGACGCGCCGGTGCTGCTGCGTTTCGCGGCTGGACGCGGCCGCCGTTTCAAGGACTCGGTACAGGAATTTCTCGATACCTTAAAACGTGAAGTGCCTCGCCTGTTTGAAAGCTCGGAATATTTGGCCGGGAAAAACCAGTTGATTGAGGATCAGAACCGCCGCATCCACGACTTTTTCTCCAGCCTGGAAAGCAAGGTCAAAGACGCCGGCTTTGTCCTGGTCAATCTCCAGGTGGGACAGATGCAACAGCCAGACCTGGTGCCGCTCATCGACAACGAGCCCACGCACATGCTCAAGGTGGAAGACATGGTTAACAAGGGCCGCTTCCCCAAGGCCGAGTTCGAGCAGCTCCAGGCCAAATACCGCCAGTTGAAAGAGGAAATTGACGGCATTTTCGTTGAAGTGCGCGCGCTGCAAAAAGAGATCGCCCAGAAAAGCGATGAGCTTGACCGGGCCATGTTCCGCCACTCCGCGCAGGAGATGGCCGCGTCCCTGACGCGCGAATTCGATGACCCGGCCATCATCAAGCACGTCGAAGCCATGCTGGACGACATGGCCGAGCACCTGGACGGCCTGCGCATGATGGGGCAGAACATGCCCGGCCCGGGCGGCATGGTCATGACCGTACCGCCGGAGGCGGTGCTGCACGACTACCAGGTCAACCTGATGGTGGACAATTCCGAGCAGGACGGCCCGCCTGTGATTGTCGAGTCGTTTCCCACCTACCGCAACCTGTTCGGCGGCATCGAACGCGTGGTGGACCGTTCCGGCATGTGGCGGGCGGACTACACACGCATCACGGCCGGCTCGTTCATCAGGGCCAATGGCGGTTGTCTGGTGATCAATCTGCTGGACGCCATTATGGAACCCGGCGTCTGGCAGACCCTGAAGCGGGCGCTCAAGGCATCAGTCATTGAAATCCAGACCTTTGACCCCTACTATTTCATCACTTCGGCCGGCCTGAAGCCCGAGCCTATCGCCATGAACGTCAAAGTGGTCGTACTGGCCACGCCCGAACTCTATCAGATGCTCCAGCGGATGGACCCGGATGTGGAAAGCATCTTCAAGATCTGGGCGGACTTTGACTCCAGCATGCCGCTGGAGCAAGAAAATATTCTGGCCGCCGCCAAGCTGGTGAAGAGCTTTGTCACGGACGACAAATTGAAAGACTTTGAAGCCGGCGCCGTGGCCGAGCTTATGGAATACGGCGTGCGCCTGACCGGCCGGCGCGAGCGCGTCAGCACCGCCTTCCCCCGCCTGCGCGACATCATGGGCGAAGCCGCGCACTTCGCGAAGGAGGAAAATGCCGCCCTGGTCTCGGCCGCCCATGTGAAAAAGGCCATGCAAGGCCGCAAGCGCCGGGCCGGCCGGATTGAGGACGCCATACGGCAGATGCTGGAACGCGGCTCGGTCTTCATTGATGTGGAAGGAAAAAAAGTCGGCCAGGTCAACGGTCTGGCCGTGTACATGATCGGCGAAAACAGCTTCGGCAAGCCCAGTCGCATCACAGCCACGACATCCATCGGCCGGGAAGGGATCATCAATATAGAGCGCGAGGCTGATCTTTCCGGCTCCACGCACAACAAGGGCATGTTGATCCTGACCGGCTACCTGCGCCGCATGTTCGCCCAGGACAAGCCACTGACCCTGACCGCCTCCATCGCCTTCGAACAATCTTACGGCGGCGTGGACGGCGACTCGGCTTCCTCGACCGAACTCTACGCCCTGCTCTCCAGCCTATCCGGCGTTCCCATCGACCAGGGCGTTGCCGTCACCGGCTCGGTCAACCAGTTCGGAGAAATCCAGCCCATCGGCGGAGTGAACGAGAAAGTCGAGGGTTTTTACCACGCCTGCCAGGCCAAGGGCCTGACCGGCAAACAGGGAGTGCTCATTCCCGCGGCCAATACGCTTGACCTGATGCTGGATGATGAAGTGGTCGAAGCCGTTAAAAAAGGCCAATTCCACATCTGGGCCGTCACCACCATTGCCGAGGGCATTGAGCGCCTGACCGGCATGCCGGCCGGACAGGCCAATCCGGACCACACCTACCCGCCGCGGACCATCTTCGGACTGGTGGACGCACGCCTGCGTGATTTGGCCGCCAATCTGAAAAATTTCGGCAAGGACGATGACGACAACGGCAAGAAAAAAGGCAAAAAAAGCGAGAAAAAAGAGGAAAAGGGAAAAGATAAAAAGAAATCAGCTCTATTCCTTACAAGTTGAAAACGCGAAAGGCATGGGGGTCCGTTACCGGCCCCATGCCTTTTTTGAGGAGTTTTCAAAGGAGCCCGCCCTTGCCCGCCGAAAGCGTTCAAAAGCGAAACAATTACAATAAACTGTGCAGGCAGTCGTAGGCGATGGCCCGCCCGACCTCACGCATGTTCGCGTGCCGGTCGTCGGCCTGAAGAAGGGCCAGAGCCGGGCCGCTGTCGGTGGCATAGGGGAGCGGTACGGCTTTTTTCCAGAGCTTTCCGAATTCCGAGTCGGAATCGTCCGCATCGCCGAAAAAAAGCGCGCCCGCCACGCAGGCGCTCACGCAGCGGGGCTGTCCGCCCTGCACCAGCAAATGCTCGCAGAAGGCGCACTTGTCCGCCTTACCCCGGGGGTGGCGCTGGTGTGGGGCGGCCAACGTCTCGTATGGCGCGGGCTCGGAAAAATATCCCTGTCCGGCGGAACGGGCGATGCTGCGGTATGGGCAGCTATCCAGGCATCCGCCACAGCCAACGCAAGCCTCTTTATTTATGCTCACAAGCCCGTTGTCTTTTTTTTCAATGGCCCCGACCGGACAACTCGCCAGGCAGGCGGGTTCCGCGCAATGGCAGCAGGAAAGGCGCATCCAGGTGACATACGGGGTGCGGTCCTGCTCGATTTTCAGCACATGGCATCGGGAAACGCCCTTAGGCGTCAGGTTTTCCACTTTACAGGCCACCTCGCAGGCACGGCAGCCGATACAGTCGTCCAGATTGATAATCATCGCGTATCGCATGGCATTCCTTTTCATTGAACGCTGTCAGCGCCAGCCGTGGCGACGGATATACCAGACTTTTACCGCTTGGGTAAGGCTGAAATACCCCGCCAGGATGGCGGCCAGCCAGGCAAAATATGCGGGAGGCAGCGCCGTCATGTTAAAATAAGACGCCAGCGGTCCCATGGGCAGGAATATGGCGATGCCGGCGACAATCAGGGTCAGCGCCGCCAAAATGCCGCTTGGACGGCTTTGCAGAAAAGGAATCTTCCCGGTGCGCACCATATGGATGATCAGGGTTTGCGACAAAAGCCCTTCCACGAACCAGCCGGATTGGAACAGCGTGGCGTGCGCCACTGTGTCGGCTTTGAAAACAAACCAGAGCGCGACAAAGGTGGCGATGTCGAAAAGCGAGCTAATCGGTCCAAAGGTGAACATGAAACGGGTCAAGGCTTCCGGTTCCCAGCGCCGGGGCTTGGCCAACAATTCCTTGTCCACGTTATCAAAGGGAATGCCGGTTTGTGAGCAATCGTAAAGCAGGTTCTGGGTCAGCAAGTGCAGCGGCAGCATGGGCAGAAACGGCAAAAAGGCCGAAGCGGCCAGCACCGACAACACATTGCCGAAATTACCCGCCAAAGTCATTTTTATATATTTAAGCATATTGGAAAAAATCTTCCGGCCTTCGAACACGCCTTTTTCCAACACCAGCAGACTTTTCTCCAACAGGATCAGGTCGGCCGCTTCCTTGGCGATGTCCACGGCGGTGTCCACGGAAATGCTGATGTCCGCGGCGTGCAGGGCCGGGGCGTCATTGATGCCGTCTCCCAGAAAGCCCACCACATGCCCCTGGCGGCGCAGGGAAAGCACCAGCCGCTCTTTCTGCATAGGCGAAAGCCGAGCGAAAATGGTCCCACTCCCCGCCGCCTTGTCCAAATCCGCCTCGGACAGGCCGACCAACTGCGAGCCGGTAAACACGCCCTTGACGGCCAAGCCGACATCCCGACATACCTTCTGGGTCACCAACTCGTTGTCGCCGGTAAGTACCTTAATCTCCACACCGCCCCGCTTGAGCGCTTCAATCGCTTCCCGGCTGCTTTCCTTGGGCGGGTCC
>JAVBVM010000204.1:0-3963 GCA_031554295.1 Desulfovibrionaceae bacterium
GAACCCCGCATAGCCGGCCGCGCGCTCAATCCGCGGATTCGCCGGCTCGCTTTCGGCAACGGTTCCGCCCGCGAAACGAGCGCGCGGCCGGAACTTTATATTTATTCAATACGCCCGCTCCGCATCCCGCGAGAGAACGGAGCTTTTTCCATCGCCGCCCTTTGAGGGGAAACGCTCGTTTCCACGTCAACCTTCGTGCCGCCGGGCCGGGCGGCTTCTGTCCCGCCGATTCCCCGGCTGGTTAAAAAGCTTCGGGCCTTTCGCCTTTGCCGCCGCCCGGTCGTCACGTCGCTCAGACCGGGATGGAAAAGCGGGTTTCCTCAAGAGGGCGGCGGCCAGGGAAAGCCGGACGGGTTCCGGAACATCCGATCGAAACCACAGGAGCCCGCGCCCGTCCGAAGCGCAAACCGTTCACAAAAAGCGTAAACCGATCATAAAAATCAGCGGCTCCAAAGGAGGGGCAGCCCCTTTGGCCGCCGGAGGCCCGCCTTTCCCTTATCTGAACTGCGCCAAAAAGCGCGTGTCGTTCTCAAAAAACAGGCGCAGATCGTTGATATGATATTTGAGCATGGCCACCCGTTCGACGCCCATGCCGAAAGCGAAGCCGGTATATTCCTCGGGATCGTAGCCCACGGCTTTGAACACGGCCGGGTCGACCATGCCGCAGCCGAGAATCTCCACCCAGCCAGTCCCCTTGCAAACACGGCAGACGTTCGCGCCGATCCGGCCCGTGCCGCTGCACAGACCGCAGGACATGTCCACTTCGGCGCTTGGCTCGGTAAAAGGGAAAAAGCTGGGGCGAAAGCGAACGCCGGTATTTTTGCCGAACACGCACTGGATAAAATAGGTCAGGGTGCCGCGCAGATCGGCCAGGGTGACGTTTTTATCAACCAGCAGACCTTCGATCTGGTGGAACATGGGCGAGTGGGTGATGTCCGAGTCGCGCCGATAGACCTTGCCGGGCGCGACAATGGCCACCGGCGGCTTCCGCGACAGCATGGTGCGCACCTGGATGGGCGAGGTGTGCGTGCGCAGGACAATGGACGGCGAGATGTAGAGGGTGTCCTGCATGTCGCGGGCCGGGTGGTCGGGCGGCATGTTCAGGGCCTCGAAGTTGTGGAAGTCGTTTTCCACCTGCGGCCCGGTGGCGATGCTGTAGCCCAGGCGCTCGAAGATGCCGCACAGTTCGTCCATGACCTGAGTGATCGGGTGCAGCGAACCCTGCCAGGGCATACGGCCGGGCAGCGAGGGGTCGAAGGCGGCCAGTTCCGCGCTTTGGGCGGCGGATTCCAGGCGGCCGCGCGCGGCCTCGAACAATTCGGCGAGCTGATTTTTGACGCGGTTGGCGGTCTGGCCCAGCGCCGGGCGATCGGCCGGCGGCAGTTCGGGCAAGCGGGCCATGATCTCGGCCAGACGGCCCTTGCGGCCCAGAATGGCGACGCGCGCCTCCTCCAGTTCGGAAACGCAAGACGCCCGGCTCAGGCTGTCTTCCAGCTCCGGAACCAGGCGCTCAAGCTCCTTGTGCAGATCCATGATGGAAGCTCCAAGAAACTCCGCCCGCCGGTTCCCCGGCGGGCGGACAGATATTCTAGCGGGACTGCTTGGCGGCCAGCTCCGCGAGCTTCGCGAAGTCGTCCTTATATCGCACGGCCAAGTCGGCCAGCACCTTGCGATTCAAAGCCACGCCGGCCAGGGACAGGCCGTGCATGAACTTGCTGTAGGAAAGCCCGTGGCTGCGGGCGCCGGCGTTGATACGCAGAATCCACAGCTTGCGGAACTCGCGCTTGCGGACCTTGCGGTCGCGGAAAGCATAGCACCAGGAACGTTCCACCGCTTCGCGCGCCTGCTTGTAGAGCACGCTGCGGCCGCCGCGGAAGCCCTTGGCCGCGTCCAGATAACGTTTATGCCGACGATGAGCGGCCATACCTCTTTTTACACGCATGGATTCCCTCCATTTTCTCAACCCCGCGAGGCAAGAGATTGGCCAGCGGAGCGGTTACGGCGGCGCCTGCCCAAAGAGCCGCGCCGCGCATGTATCACAAATGTGTTCCGGAAACCCTAGGCGTAGGGCAGCATCCGGCGCACGGCTTTTTCGTTGGTCTTGTCCACGATGGCGGCCTGGCCGAGCTGCATTTTGCGCTTGGCCGCCTTCTTGGTCAGGATGTGCCGCATGTTCTGGCGACGGCGGCGGAACTTGCCCGTGCCGGTGACAGAGAAGCGCTTGGCAGCGCTACGGCGGGTTTTCATCTTAGGCATGGCGGAACTCCTTCCTGCAATTTCAAATACGAATATTCCCGTGAAGAACGGGCATAATGTGATAAAAGCCAAAAAAGTGCAAGCCTAAAGTTTTATTTTGCCCGCCGTTTTTACAACCGTTCATCCTTGCCGCGCACATGGGCGTTATAGTCTTTGACCAGCCGGAACAAAACCGGGCTGAGCAGCAGCAGATGAATCAAGTTAGGGGCGGCCATCAGGGCGTTCAAGGTATCCGCCACCAGCCACACGGTATCAAGCTGGGAAATAGCGCCAATGGGCACCACCAAGGTAAAAATCAGCCGGAATGGCTTCAAGGCCCCGTCGCCCAGAAGATAAACCCAGCAACGCTCGCTGTAGACGCACCAGCCGAGGATGGTGGTAAAGGCGAACAATGCCAGGGCTATGGCCACAACGGGCGCCCCGATGCCGGGCAGGGCGGTGGTGAAGGCGAGCGAGGTCAGGGGCGCGCCATTGAGCCCTGAAGTTTGAACGCCGGTCACCAGGATGACGAATCCGGTCATTGAGCACACGATGATGGTGTCAATGAAGGTGCCGAGCATGCCGATGAGCCCCATGGTCACCGGGTTCCTGGTGGTGGCCGTGGCGTGCGCTATGGCCGCGCTGCCCAGCCCCGCCTCGTTGGAAAAAACGCCACGCGCCACGCCGTAGCGGATGGCCAGCCATATGGCCGTGCCGGCCGCGCCGCCTGTGGCGGCCGTGGGCGTGAAGGCCTCGGAGAACACCAGGGAAATAACGGCGGGTATGGTCCCTATATTGAGAACAATCACGCAGAGCGAAGCGATAATATAGAATACGGCCATGAAGGGCACGACTTTACCCGCCACGTAGCCGATGCGGCGCACGCCGCCCACCAGAACCGCGCCCACGATGAACAGCAGGACAAGAGCGGTGACCGAGGAGGGGACGCCAAAGGTGGAATTCAGGCCCTGGGCGATGGAGTTGGCCTGGGTCAGATTCCCGATGCCGAAGCCCGCCAGGCCGCCGAAAATGGCGAACAACGTGCCGAGCCACACCCAGCGCTTGCCCAGGCCGTTTTTAATGGCGTACATGGCGCCGCCCACCACATGGCCAGCCGGGGTCACCTCGCGGTAATGCACGGCCAGCACGGTTTCGGCGAATTTTGTGGCCATGCCGACCAGGGCCGTGCACCACATCCAGAACAAGGCGCCCGGACCGCCCATATAGATGGCCGTGGCCACGCCGGCGATGTTGCCGGTGCCCACGGTGGCCGCCAACGCGGTCATCAGGGCGTTGAAAGGCGAAAGTTCGCCGTCCACGGAGTCCAGTTTGGAGCGGCCTTTCCAGAGCAGCCGGAAGCCCTTGGGAATGTCCCGAATGCTCATGAAACGCAGGCCCACGGTCAGGTACAGGCCCGTGCCCAGCAGGAGCACCAACATGGCCGGCCCCCAGACGAAGTCATTGACCGGAGCCAGAAAATCAGTCACCGCCCGCGCCACGGGCGCAAAGAAGGCAAAGAGTTCGTCCACGCTGTTCTCCTTTGGGTGAACAAGACGTACCGACTTCTACAGAAAAAACGATTATTTTCCGCAGGTCGCCGCATCGGTAAACGATTTTTCCAACATCAAGACCCCTTGCAAAAAGTTTTGGAAGGGGAGAAGGGGCGCGGGGGAGAGGGGGGCCCAGTGAGACAAAGTGTGTCAGCGAGCCCGCGCAGCGAAGATTTTT
>JAVBVM010000047.1:0-9902 GCA_031554295.1 Desulfovibrionaceae bacterium
TGAAGCTCTTTTTTTGTTCCGCGGCGCCGGTTCTGGCGCTGGCTCTGTTCGCCACGGCGGCCTTCGCCGCCGAGGAAGGCGGCCACGGCCTCGACTGGAAGAATCTCATCTTCCGCGTCATCAATATCATCGTGGTGCTGGCCATTTTGTACAAGGCGGCCGGGAAAAAGCTTGCCGCCTTCTTCGGCAAGCGGCGCAAAGACATTGTCGAGGACTTTTCGTCCCATGAGACGCGGCGCGAAAACGCGCGGCTGGCTCTGGTTGACGTTGAGCGCCGCATCGCGAATCTGGAGGCCGAGCGTAAGGCCATTCTGGACGAGTACCGCGCTCAGGGCGAAATGCTGAAGGCCGAGATTGTCGCGCGGGCCGAGCAGTCCGCCGCGCAGATTGCCGAACAAGCCCGCCGTGGGGCGGAAAATGAGGCCATGCAGGCGCTGGAGATCATCCGCGCCCAAGTGGCCGGAGAGATTGTCGAGGAAGCGGAAAAGATTTTGCGTGAGCGTTTGAGCGCGGAAGACCATCTGCGGCTCATCGACGCTTCTTTGAAAAGGGTGGTGCTCAATTGACTCGAGATCCTGCCGCCAAGCGCTATGCGCGCGCCTTGTTCCGCCTCGGCAAAAAGGCCGGGCCGGAGCGCCTGGCCGAATACGCCCGGGATCTGGGCGCGCTGGTCCGGGTAATGAAGGATGAACCAAAGCTTCTGGAAGTCTTCAAAAGCCCGCAGTTCAGCGTTGCGGAAAAGCAGGCTTTGACCACCCGCATTCTGAAAGAGCTGAAGTCCTGCGTTGGCATCCAGGATTTCTGTTCGCTGCTCGCGGAAAAAAACCGGCTGGCCATTCTGCCGGACATTCAGGATTCCTTCAGTGCCCTGCTTGATGAAGATCAGGGCGTGGCGCGCGGCCAGCTGGTCACGGCTGTGGAGCTTCCTCCGGCCAGGCGCGAGGAGATCGCGGCGCAGTTGGGGAAAACGTTTGGACAGAAGCTGGATCTGGTTTTCTCCGTGGACCAGGGCATCCTGGGCGGGATAGTGCTGAAAGTGGGCGACCGGGTGCTGGACGCGAGTCTGCGCGCGCAACTGGGCAGCCTTAAGGAAACGATCAGAAGAGGTATGTAGCGCATGCAGATAAAAGCCGAAGAAATCAGCAGAATCATCGAAGAACAGATTCAGGGCTATGAACAGCGCATCGTGATGAGCGAAACGGGCACCGTCCTCTACGTTGGCGACGGCATTGCCCGCGTTTATGGAGTGCGCAACGCCATGGCCATGGAACTGCTCGAATTCCCCGGCGGCGTTATGGGCATGGTGCTCAATCTGGAAGAGGACAACGTGGGCGTGGCCCTGCTGGGCGATGACTCCACCCTGAAAGAGGGCGATCCGGTCAAGCGCACGGGCAAGATCTTCTCCGTGCCCGTGGGCGACGCGGTCATGGGCCGCGTTCTGAACCCGCTCGGCCAGCCGATCGACGGCCTGGGTCCGCTTGACGCCAAGGAAATCCGCCCGGTGGAATTGAAAGCGCCGGGGATTATAGCGCGCAAGTCGGTGCATGAGCCCATGCCCACCGGCCTGAAGGCCATTGACGCCATGACGCCCATCGGCCGAGGCCAGCGTGAACTGATCATCGGCGACCGCCAGACCGGCAAAACGGCTGTGTGCCTTGACGCCATTCTGGCCCAGAAGGAGACCGACATCCACTGCTTCTACGTGGCCATCGGCCAGAAGCGGGCCAACGTGGCTCTGGTGGCCGACACCCTGCGCAAGCACGGGGCTATGGAATATACGACGATCATCTCGGCCACGGCCTCGGAGCCGGCGGCCCTGCAATATATCGCGGCCTATTCCGGCTGCACCATGGCCGAATATTACCGCGACAACGGCAAGCACGCCCTGATCATCTATGACGACCTGTCCAAGCAGGCCGTGGCCTATCGCCAGATGTCGCTGCTGCTGCGCCGCCCGCCGGGCCGTGAAGCCTACCCGGGCGACGTCTTCTATCTGCACTCGCGCCTGCTGGAGCGCGCGGCCAAGCTGAATGACGAACTGGGCGGCGGTTCGCTCACCGCCCTGCCGATTATTGAGACGCAGGCCGGCGACGTGTCCGCCTATATTCCGACCAACGTCATCTCCATCACGGACGGTCAGGTCTACCTGGAGCCGAACCTGTTCAACTCGGGCGTGCGTCCGGCCATCAACGTGGGCCTTTCGGTCTCGCGCGTGGGCGGGGCGGCCCAGATCAAGGCCATGAAGCAGGTCGCCGGCACCATGCGTCTGGACCTGGCCCAGTACCGTGAACTGGCGGCTTTCGCCCAGTTCGGCTCGGACCTGGACAAGACCACCAAGCAGAAGCTGGACCGTGGCGTGCGCCTGGTCGAACTGCTGAAGCAGCCGCAGTACAAGCCCATGCCGGTCGAGGAACAGGTGGCTTCCATGTATGCGGCCACGCGCGGTCACATGGACGATGTGGAAGTGGCGAATATTCGCCCCTTTGAGGCCGGCATGCTGGAATATCTGCGCACCTCGGGCGCGGCCATTCTCAATGATATCAAGACGAAAAAGGCGTTGGATCAGGATATTGAAAAGCGCCTGAGCGAGGCCATTGGCGAGTTCAAGAAGGGATTCAAGGCGAACGCGTAAGCGCGCGGTATTTCGTAGATAAGGGAGCGATGAATGGCATCGTTGAAGGACGTCAAGATTAAAACCGCTGGTGTGCGCAAGACCAAGCAGATCACCAAGGCCATGAACATGGTGGCCTCGGCTAAGCTGCGCGGCGCCCAGCAGCGGATTGAGACCTTCCGCCCCTATGCGGCGAAGTTTTACGAGGTGCTGCGCGAACTGGCCGGCTCGTCGGACAGCGTGACGCATCCGCTGCTGGTGAGGCGCCCGGAGGTCAAAACCTGCGCTATTCTGCTCTGCACGTCGGACCGCGGCCTGTGCGGCGGTTTCAACGCCAACCTGATCAACGCGGCCCTGACCCTGGCCCGGGAAAAGAACGCCCAGGGCATTGCCGTCAGGTTCTATTGCGTGGGCAAAAAGGGGCGCGACGCCGTCCGCAAGACGGGCTTTGAAATTGTCCGGGCCATGACGGATTTGAACGCGGTCTATAGCTTTTCCACCGCCAGTCACATCGGCCTGGATTTGATCTTCGCCTATGAAAGCGGCGACGTGGATGAAGTGATCATCACCTACGGCGAGTTCCAGAGCATGTTCCGCCAGGCGCCGGTGCGCCTGCCCCTGCTGCCGATTTCGGCCGGCCGTGACGAAAAAGCGGGTGAGCGCGGCGCGGCCAGGGAATACAGTTACGAGCCGGCCGCCCAGACATTGCTGGCCTCCCTGCTGCCGCAATTCATCAAGGTGCAGATTTACCGGGCTCTTTTAGATACCGGGGCGAGCGAACAGGCGGCGCGTATGACCGCCATGGAAAACGCCACCCGCAATTGCGACGAAATGATCGGCACGCTGACGTTGCTGTACAACAAGACGCGTCAGGCGGCCATTACCAGCGACTTGATTGACATTGTAGGCGGCGTTGAGGCCCTGCGCTGACGCCCGGCTGATGCTGCATAGAAAGGCGGAGAATACGTATGAATGCGAATACCGGTAAAATCGTCCAGGTTATCGGCGCTGTCGTCGACGTTGAGTTTTCCGACGGCCAGTTGCCGAACATCTTGACCGCCCTGGAGATCAAAAACCCCAACAATGCCGACGCGCCGGAGCTGATCTGCGAAGTGGCGCAGCATCTGGGCGACAATATCGTGCGCACCATCGCCATGGACGCGACCGAAGGTCTGGTGCGCGGCATGGAAGCGGTGAATACCGGCAAGCCGATCATGGTGCCGGTGGGCAAGGCGTCGCTTGGCCGGATCATGAACGTTGTCGGCCGGCCCACGGACGAAATGGGGCCGATCGTCACGGATCAGTACCTGCCCATCCACCGCCCGGCCCCCGAGTTTGTGGAGCAGAACACCAAAGTGGAACTGCTGGAAACCGGCATTAAGGTCGTTGACTTGCTGGTGCCTTTCCCCAAGGGCGGCAA
Organism: Desulfovibrionaceae bacterium; assembly: GCA_031554295.1. Lineage (GTDB taxonomy): Bacteria > Desulfobacterota > Desulfovibrionia > Desulfovibrionales > Desulfovibrionaceae > JAVBVM01. The sequence goes on from JAVBVM010000047.1 coordinate 4,032, forward strand.
AATTGGCCTCTTCGGCGGCGCGGGTGTGGGCAAGACCGTTATTTTGATGGAGATGATCAACAATATCGCCAAACAGCACGGCGGCCTCTCGGTCTTTGCCGGCGTGGGCGAGCGCACGCGCGAAGGCAATGACCTGTATCATGAGTTTAAGGAAGCGGGCATTCTGGAGAAGGCCGCGCTTGTGTACGGGCAGATGAACGAGCCTCCGGGAGCGCGCGCCCGCGTGGCCCTGAGCGGCCTGACCTGCGCGGAATATTTCCGCGACGAGGAAAATCAGGACGTGCTCCTGTTCATCGACAATATTTTCCGCTTCACCCAGGCCGGCTCGGAAGTGTCGGCTCTGCTGGGCCGCATGCCCTCGGCTGTGGGCTACCAGCCCACGCTGGGCACTGACCTGGGCGGCCTGCAGGAACGCATCACCTCCACGAACAAGGGCTCGATCACCTCGGTGCAGGCCGTTTACGTACCCGCTGACGACTTGACCGACCCGGCCCCGGCCACCACCTTCGCCCACTTGGACGGCACGCTGGTGCTCTCGCGCCAGATCGCGGAATTGGGCATTTACCCAGCGGTGGACCCGCTGGACTCCACCTCGCGCATTCTTGCCCCGGACGTGGTCGGGGAAGAGCATTACCAGGTGGCCCGTCAGGTGCAGCAGGTGCTCCAGAAGTATAAAGACCTGCAGGACATCATCGCTATTCTGGGCATGGACGAACTCTCGGATGACGATAAGGTCGTGGTGGCGCGCGCCCGGCGCATCCAGCGCTTCCTGTCGCAGTCCTTCCACGTGGCCGAAACCTTCACCGGCACACCGGGCGTCTATGTGAAGCTCGAAGACACGGTCAAGGGTTTCAAGGGCATTCTGAACGGCGATTACGACCATCTGGCGGAAAGCGACTTCTTCATGGTGGGCAGCATTGAGTCGGCCGTGGAAAAGTACAATAAGCGCATGGAACAGGAAAAATAGGGGAAGGGAATGTCTACACCCCTGCACCTGGAAGTGGTCACGCCCGACAAGCAGCTGTTGAGCGAGGATGTGGACTACGTAAGCGCGCCCGGTTTTGAGGGCGAGTTCGGCGTGCTGCCTGGTCATATTCCCTATGTCTCGGCCCTGCGTGTCGGCGTCCTTTCGTATGTAAAAAGCGGTATTCGTGAGCGAATATTCGTGTCCGGCGGCTTTGCCGAAGTGATGGACAACAAGGTGACCGTGCTCGCGGAGTCGGCCGAGCGTGCTGAAGATATCAACCTGGAGCGCGCCGAACGCGCTCGGGAACGGGCCGAACAGCGCCTGGAGCAGGAACGCAAGGGAGAGAGGGTTGACGTGACCCGCGCCCAGGCGGCCTTGCAACGCGCCGTTGTGCGCATCAACATGCTTCGTTGACGCGTTATTTATTATACAGTACAAAAAAGGCGCCGTTGAGGCGTCTTTTTTTTTACATCTTTGCATAGAAAAACAAATATGCGCATTACCCGAACAACCTTTCTGCTTATGGCAACCGATCTTATCACGGCGAACGCTACATTCGCCCTGATGATGCTGTTGCGCCTGGGCGTCTGGCATCGTGACCTCGTTCTGTACCCGAAAATTTTCATCGTCCTGACCATCCTGCTGCTGCCCTTGCTCGCGGCGTTCAATCTCTATGCCGCGGTGGCCTATGCGCCGCCGCAGGAGCTGAAGCGAACCACATACGGCGTGAGTCTGACCTTTCTCATGCTGACCATGTTCCTTTTTCTGACCAAGGACTCGGAAGCCTATTCCCGTCTTGTTATAGCCTTCTCCTGGGCCGGCTGCCTGTTGACGGTACCCATGGCGCGCGCCTTCATCCGTTGGCTGATGCACGAGGCCGCCTGGTTCGGCCGTCGCTTTGTGCTGGTGGGCAGGCGGGAGGTAGTGCTTGATCTGCTGTTTGATATGCGTCTGAACGCGGTGCGGGGTTTTAAGCCGGTGGCCATTGCCCTGCCGGGGGAGCCGGCTGGCCCGGACGAGCATTCCGGGCTGCCGGGATTTTATGGGCCGAACGCCTGCGCTGACGCGGCCAGGGCTGTTCCCGGATCTTACGCGGTGCTGGGTCTGGCCGGTTTTTCAGAGACAAGCATGAAGGCGATTGTGGATCAGGCTTCCAGGCTTTTTTCCAGCATCGTGCTGGTGCCGCCGTTTCTGAAAAACGGCACCTGCCTTTGGGTTTCCGCTCTGGATCTAGGGGAGGTCATCGGGCTTTTGGTGCGCCAGAATCTCTTGAGCCTCTCCAGTATGCGCATAAAGCGCCTGTGTGACTTGTGTCTGACCATAGTGGGCGGGCTTTTGATTTCGCCTCTTTTCGTGTTGTTCGCCTTGTTGATCCGCCTGGATTCTCCCGGCCCGGTTTTTTTCCGTCAGGAACGCATCGGCCGGAATGGTAAAGTCCTTCATGTGCTCAAGTTCCGTACCATGTACAGAAACAGTGCGGAAATGCTCGCGCACTGTCTGAAGAGCAACCCTAAGCTGGCCGAAGAGTGGGCACAGGATCGCAAGTTGCGCGAGGACCCCCGCGTGACGCGCGTGGGCGCCTTCCTGCGGCGCTCCAGCCTGGATGAGCTGCCGCAATTGTGGAACGTGCTCAAAGGCGGGATGAGCCTGGTCGGCCCCCGGCCCATTGTTGCGGACGAAGTGGAGAAATACGGGGACAGATTTGATCTGTACACGCGCGTGCTGCCCGGAATGAGCGGTTTGTGGCAGGTTTCCGGCCGCAACGATTTAAGCTATGATCAGCGCGTTGCGCTGGATTGCCACTATGTGTGCAATTGGTCCGTTTGGATGGATATCTGGATCCTGATGAACACCGTACCCGCTCTGCTCAGGCGCAGAGGCGCGTACTAACGCCGAAGGAATTTTCATGGCCCCGATTCTCCTAGATGGCAAGATGACCGCCGCCGTCCTGCGCGCAAATCTGAAGAAGGATATCGACCACTGGTTGCCCAAAGCCGGACGCCGGCCCGGGCTGGCCGTGTTTTTGGTCGGCGATGACCCGGCCTCACAGGTCTATGTGCGCTCCAAAGAGCGCGCTTCCATTGAGACGGGCATGCATTCCGAAGTGTTCCGCCTGCCGCAAGGCATGACGCAGGGCGAGCTTGGCGAACGCATCCGTGAGCTGAACGGCCGGGACGACATCGACGGCATCCTGGTGCAGCTGCCCCTGCCGGGCCGTTTGAACAGCCAGGATATTTTGTCGCTGATTGTCCCGGAAAAGGACGTGGACGGCTTTTCCGCCGTCAATATGGGGCTTTTGGCCCTGGGCGCGCCGGGTTTGCGACCGTGCACGCCGGCGGGCATCATCGCGCTGCTCGAGCATTACGAGCTTTCCCCTTCCGGCAAGCGGGCCGTGGTGATCGGCCGCAGCAACATTGTGGGTAAGCCCCTGGCCATGCTGCTGGCTGCGCCGGGCCCTTACGGCAACGCCACGGTCACCCTCTGCCATTCCGGCACCACGGATCTGCCGGCAATCTGCCGCGAGGCGGATTTCCTCTTCGCCGCCATTGGCCGGCCGAAATTCATTACAGCGGATATGGTGAAACCCGGCGCCGTAATCGTGGACGTGGGCATGAACCGCGTGGACGGCGCTTTGTGCGGCGACGTGGACTACGAGGCCGTGGCTCCGCTGGCTGGCGCCATTACGCCCGTGCCGGGCGGCGTGGGGCCGATGACCATTGCGCAGCTTTTATGTAATACGGTCATTGCATGGAAAAAACGCTGCAAATTGTCTTGAGGCGCCTCTTCCGCCGGAAGGGCGACATAAGGCTCTTTCTTTTAAAAAGGAGCGAAACATGGCGAATTTTCTGATTGTCAATTCAAGCTGCCGCAAAAACAGCAACTCGACGGAACTCGGCGCGCGGGTTGCGGCTGGCGCGAAGGAAGCGGGGCATAATGTCACCAGTGTGGACATCTCGCGTCTGCGCATCGACCCGTGCCGGGGCTGCTATTCCTGTATGAAGCCAGGCGCCCGCGGCTGCGTCGTTAAAGACGATATGTCGCCCCTGTACCCGGATGTCGTGCGGGCCGATATCATCGTTTTTGCCGCGCCCGTCTACTGGTTCAATATCTGTGGACAGGCCAAGCAGTTCATTGACCGCTGCTTCGCCGTGGCCGTGAACCCGACAGGCGGTCCCAGTCCCTTTGCCTCAAAAAAACTTGGCGCGGTACTCACCTTTGGCGGCGCGGATATTTTTGACTCAGGCGGGGTGAACGCCATTCGTGCATTCCAGGATATTTGCGCCTTCTGCGGCGCGCAGTGGGCTGGAGCCTGTTATGCCAAGGCCGAAGAGGCGGGTGATGTGCTGAAGGACTCCGCCCTGTTGGAAAAGGCCCGGCAATACGGCGCGGCGCTGTAAAAACGCGCTTTGGCGCGCTGCGGAAAAAAGAGGGGGCTGTGTGCCCCCTCCTGTTTTTATTTCTTGAATTCCTTGTGGCAGAACCACCAGTCGAAGCCTTCCGCTTCTTTGACGCGTTTGCGCGCCGCTTCCCGATTCTGCGGCGGCGGCAGGATCACCCGGTCGCCGATCAGTTCATTGTTCGGCCAGTTGGCGGCGGTGGGGCCTTGGCTGTCCGCGGTCTGCAAGGCTTTGACCACGCGCAGAATTTCGTCCATGTTTCTGCCCACTTCCTGCGGATAGTAGAGCATCAGACGCAGCACGCCTTCAGGGTCGACCACGAAGACCACACGCACCGTGTTCGTGCCCTTGCCGGGGTGCAGCATGCCGAGCTTCACCGCCAATGACTCGGTGCCCGCGATTACCGGGAAGGTAATATGCACACCGAGTTTTTCCTCGATCCAGTCAAGCCACTTGATATGGGCAAACACCTGGTCCATGGAAAAGCCGATCAGCTTGCAGCCCAGAGCGTCAAATTCGTCCATGCGCTTTTGAAAAGCCACGAATTCCGTGGTGCATACCGGTGTAAAGTCGGCCGGATGACTGAACAGCACAAACCACGATCCCTTCAGATCTCCCGGCAGCTTTATCGGGCCTTCGGTGGTCACCGCTTCAAATTCAGGCAGCGTGTCACCCAAAAGAGGCAGATTCGGGCGTTCATAATCAGTCATAGTAACCTCCTATGTGTTCTCCCGCGCGGGAGCGGAAGAGCTTGTTGATGTTAATGATAATTGTTACTAAAATTACCTCCAAAAAAAGGCAAGCGAATCATGATAAAAGTTTTTCTGTTTTTCTCTGCAAAATGCAATTATAATTAGCTAAAATAAAGGAGGAAAAATGTACTTCCAGCAAATAAGCACTCCGGGTCTGGGTTGTTTTTCTTATGCGGCCGGTTGTCCCCTGAAGGGGCTCATGGCTGTTGTCGATCCTCGACGGGATATCGGCGTTTATCTTGAAATCGCCGAGCGCAATGGCATGCGCATCACCCATATTTTCGAAACGCATGTGCACGCCGACCACGTTAGCGGCGCGCGCGAGCTTGCCGCCGCGACCACGGCCGATATCTATATCCATGAAAGCGCGCCCATCGGCTATACGGCGAAAAAGGTCAAAAACAATGATGTATTCGAGTTGGGCAAGGCCGTGTTCCGCGTGCTGCATACACCGGGGCACACGCCCAATTCCATTTCCCTTCTTATTTCCGATTTGGCGCGCTCGCCCGAGCCGGCCCTGATTCTCACCGGCGATCTGCTCTTTGTCGGTGATACTGGCCGGCCCGATCTGCCCGGCGAGGAAATTCTTGATGAGCAGGTCGAAAACCTCTACACCAGCCTCTACAAAACCCTGGCTCCGCTGCCTGACTATGTTGAAATCTATCCGTCGCACGGGCAGGGCTCCCTGTGCGGGCGCGGCATGAGCGCCAAGCCTAATTCCACCTTGGGCTACGAGCGCAAGGCCAATCCCATG
>JAVBVM010000144.1:0-3697 GCA_031554295.1 Desulfovibrionaceae bacterium
GGGGGGGGACCCGCCGGGGGGGAACGCCCGGCCCCACGCCGAAAGGCGCGTCCCCTTCCCGGGGCGCGCCTTTTTTCCGTAAAAAGCGTTTGACGGTCGATTAACAGCCGGGGTATATACGGCAATATCGTTAACGCAAAATTTTCCCTGTATTTGGCCTAAGCTTTTTTTCTGTGTTTCTGTGGAATATGGCGCTTTTACTGAATGGCGATTTCACCATGGGAGGCATTATGAAGAAGGCATTCGTTTCGTTGTTTGTTTCCGCCGCGCTGGCGCTCAGCCTGCTTGTGGCCGGCGCTGTCGCGGGTTTTGCGAAAGAGCCGCCGCGGAACAAGGTCGTGGTCGGCATCATCAATCCGACGACCGGCGTGTTGGCGGGTTTTGGCGAAGGCACGCCCTGGGCGGAAAAGCAGGTTGTCGACTACGTCAACAACACGCTCGGCGGCATTTATTTCAAGGAATATGACCGGAAGCTGCCGCTGGAAATCATTATTTACGACTCTGAAAGCGACACCACCAAGTGCACGCAGCTCGCCCAGAAGTTGATTCAGGAAGACAAAATTGACCTGATGGTCGTCCGCCACACGCCGGAAACGACCAATCCGGTCAACGCCGTCTGCGAGCGTTTCAAGGTGCCCTGTCTCTCCCTGGACGGCCCCGTTGACGCGTTCCTGGCCGAAGGCCCCTATGAGTGGACATACCATGTGTTCTGGAACCTTGACGCGATGTTCGCCACGTACGCCAGCATCTGGAAGCAGGCGGGCTTTGGCAAGGGCACCAAGATTGGCCTTCTGTTCGAGAACGATGCCGACGGCACGGCCTGGCACAACAAGTTCCCCGGCTTCCTCAGGGATTCCGGCTTCACGGTTATCGACCCCGGCCAGTTCCCGCCTTTGACGCAGGACTTTTCCAGCATTATCCGCCTGTTCATGAAGGAAGGCGTGGAAATCGTTTCGGGCTGCACCATCAACCCGGACTTCGCCACGTTCTGGCGTCAGTGCAAGCAGCTCGGCTACCAGCCCAAATTCATCACCATGGCCAAGGCGTACCTGCTGGAATCCGACGCCAGGGCCATTGGTCCGGACCTGATGGACGGCCTGACTTGTGAAGTCTGGTGGTCGCCGACGCACCCCTGGAAGTCCGCTCTGACCGGCGAAACCCCGGCCAGCCTGGGCGCCAAGTACAAGGCCGCCACCGGCCGCACCATTCCCCAGCCCGTGGGCATCAAGTATACGTCCATGGAACTGGCTTATGATGTGCTCTCCCGTGCGGGCAGCCTGGACAAAGCCGCCATTCGCGACGCCATCGCCGCCACGGACCTGGAAACGGTTTTCTGCCGCATCAAGTATAACGCCGACCGCTACGCGCTCACGCCGCTGGTTGGCGGGCAGTGGGTGAAGAACGCCCAAGGCGGGCTGGATATCCTGGTTATCGACAACGGCACGAACCCGGACATCCCCACCAACGCGAAGCTGAAGCCGTTGAAGTAGCCTTGGCGAATTGATTTGTTTTTGAAAGGGAGCCCGGAGGCGATCCGGCATGCGCCACAGCGTCAAGCGCGCATGTTCGGATTGGCCTTCCCGGGCTCCCTTCTTTTATTTTTTGGCGACGGGAGACTTCATGAGGAGTGCGGTGCAATTCCAATTCAGTCCGGCTTGACCTCATTTTCTCTTCTGCTACGCTCCTCCTCCGGCAAGGCGCTAAATTCATTGGAATAATCCGGATGGGGAGTAAAAAAAGCGGAGCGGCCGGCGTTAAAAAAGCGCGAGTTGCTCCGCTTTTTTCTTTTTCTGTCGAACATTGGCTCGGAAGGAGACAATATTTTCGTATTGTTTATCCGTGAAGTATAGAATGTCCACCCGCCCGCCGCGCGGCAGGACGGCCTTTATTTGGCGCACGTACCGCTCCGGCAACCGGACGTTGGCCGCCTTGCGGGCGCTTTCGCCCGAGAGGCCGAATTCCGAAGTGAGAACAGCCTGCAATACGTCTTCATCCTCTTCGGCCAGCAACAACTCCACAACGCGCGTCTGGGCATCCACCCCCAGGCCGGCCCAGGCGGGGCCGAACGCGCCTTTAGCGCCCAGCTTTTTCGCGGTAAGATCGCCCGTGATTTTGTCCTGACTGGAATTTTCCAGATTGAACGTATATTCCGCGCCCAGGCCGGCAAGTTTACGCAGACCGGCAAAGGTGAGATCGCCGCCGGTCAGGAGACGCGCCAGCGCGGCGTCGCGCTGGGCGCGCGTGAGCTTTTCCTCCTTAAAATCCGGTCCCAGAATGCGCAGATGATTCAAATCTTGCAAAATTCGGACTTTCTGGGCCAGGGGCAGCGCTGCGGGGGCGCGGGGCTCCGCCGGAATCAGCGGACAACGGCCGGGCAGAACCTCTTTCAATGGCCGCTGATGGAAAATGATGCCGCGCGGTTCGTCCCACCGCTCAGGGCTGATCTGCGCATGGTGAGCCGCCTGGGCGGCGCGGATCATGTCGAATTCCCCTTCAAGCAGCGAACGGTCCGGATAAAACGGGTAGTTCAGCGCCGTGCCCGAACCTTCGGCGCGCGTCCGCGTGGGCTGGCCCGATTGTTTGCGGGCATGAAGGTATTCGCCCAGAGTGCGCGCTTCAGCATCCGCAAGGCGCTGGCGCAGGCGCTGTATGCCTGTTTTTACCACGCCGTTCCCATCGGCGTTCCTGTCGGTTTTGCGATTGCTCTTGAAGCCCCGGCGCTGATTTATATGGAACAGCGCCCTGCCCAGATCGTGCGGATGCAGCGCGGCATCCAGCGCCCGCGCCCGCAGGGCGTAGGGGTCCTTGACTTCAAGGCGTTTTCGCTCGACTTCGGAATTGGGCATCAGGCCGCCCGCGATCAACGCTTGAAGCAGGCGGTTCCGGCGCCCGACAAGCCGATCCCGGCGTCGTCCGGCCTGGCGGGCCAGGCGGCGGGCTTCGGCCAATGACGCGCCGCTTTGCGGGTCCCGGCCGTCGGGGAAGATACGGACCCCCATGCGGGCAATGCCCCGGACAGTGAAGTTTTCGTCCAAAGAAAGCAGGCACCAGCCAATGGAGTTTGTACCCAGATCCAGTGCGAGTCTGTACATGTTTTCTCCTTTTGTCAGAAGAATTGCCGGCTTGACCCTGGCCGCGAAAGGGGGTATTCAGCATTTGTCTTTGTAGCAGAAGACAAAATGAGGTCTTCAGCCGTTAACAAGTGCAACAGTTAACCCTGAAGCGCATCAATAGAGGCGGCGCTTTGGCCCGCCTTTTTTTATCCCGGCTTGCCGGCGATTTGAAGCCGGAACTTTTTCGGAAAATTTTTTTATTGAAAGAAACTTCTTGCCAATCTCCGCGTCGCGCTGTATAAGGCTGGTCTCTTGTTGCTGGCGTAGCTCAACTGGCAGAGCAGCTGATTTGTAATCAGCAGGTTGCGGGTTCGAGTCCCATCGCCAGCTCCAATGGCGTTTTTTATCCGGGCCGGCGCGGTGGCGCCCGCGCGGTTAGAGCGGAGGGGTTCCCGAGTGGCCAAAGGGAACAGACTGTAAATCTGTCGTCTTACGACTTCGGAGGTTCAAATCCTCCCCCCTCCACCACTTGACAAGCCAACACGGCTGTAGGAGACAGAGAACCTGTCGGAGAACTACGGCTTCCCGTATTGCGGGAATAGCTCAATTGGCTAGAGCATCAGCCTTCCAAGCTGAGGGTTGCG
>JAVBVM010000193.1:0-13327 GCA_031554295.1 Desulfovibrionaceae bacterium
CTGCCTTTGTCCTGGCAAAACTTCCGCCCGCCAAATGGACGCGCGGACGGCAGTTTTTATGACGTGCAAAGGCTCGTTTTGTATTCAGGCTCCGGCCATCGCTTGAACACCGCCGCCCTTCGAGAGGAAACAGCTCGTTTCCACATGGCCCCTGCATGACCTTGGGTCGGGCGGCTTGGGGCTTCTGACTTGGAAGGTCGTAGGAAAACGCAAAGGCCTGGATTCCCGCGAAAGTGGGAACCCTGGCCTTTCTTGTCTTTGGCTGTTGCCGCCGCCCGGTCATCACGTTTCCTCAGACTGGTGTGGAAACGCAGGTTTCCTCAAGAGGGCGGCGGCCTGGGAAAGCCGAAGGGGTTCCCGGAACCCCGGATCGGAGCCACAGGAGCCTACGTCCGTCCGGAGCGTGAACTTACCGCAAAGCGCATAAACGGATCATAGAAAATAAGAGGGTCTCCAAAGGGACATTGTCCCTTTGGCCGCCGGAGGCCCGCCTTTACTCTATCACCAGCGGCGCCGAAGCGGCATGTTTATGCGTGACGGTCAGCCCGCGCAATGGGGCGAGGTCGTGGCTGGTGATGACGACAGCCGCGCCGGACTGGGCGGCGTCAGCGGTGCAGGCGGCGACGACTTCCTGCCAGGCGGCGTCAAGGAAGGCGAAGGGCTCGTCAAGGAGGAGGATGGGGCGGTTCACGGCAAAGGCGCGGGCCAGGTTAAGGCGGCGCTGCATGCCGCCGCTCATGGCGGGCGGGAAGACGGTGGGATCAAGGCCGAAGCGGGCGAGCCAGTGGGTGATGGAGGCCTGGCGGGCGGGGGGGGAGAGGCGTTCGGGCAGGGCGTAGTCGAGATTGGCGGCGGCGGCCAGCCAGGGAATGAGGGCATTGTCCTGAAAGCAAAGGGAGACGGCGCCGTTGCGTTGGATGGAGCCGGCGTCGGACCGGATGACGCCGGCGATGATCTCAAGCAGGGTGCTTTTGCCGATGCCGGACTCGCCGGTGATGCAGAGAATTTCCCCGGCCGCGACGGAGAAACTGGCGGACTGGATGACGGCGCGGCCGGCGAAGCGCTTAGCGATATGGTCAAGCCGCAGCATATTCCGCGCCTTTGCGGCTCATGGCCGAGGTTTTGCGGCGCAGCGGGGCGATCAGGCCCCATTCCAGCAGCACGCCGAGGATGATCAGGGCCAGGGCCCAGGCATAAAGGTCGGCCATTTCCAGGCGGCGGTAGCTCCAGAAGATCTGCGCGCCCACGCCGCTATGGCTGCCGAGAAATTCGGCCACAGCCGCCGCTTTCCAGCCGCTGGCCAGGACAGCGGAAAAGGCGGACAGCCAGTAGGAGAGAATGCCCGGCACAACCAGCAAGCGCAGGCGTTTTTTCAGGGGCACGTCAAAAAGGGCGCTCATGCTCAAAAGGCGGCGGTCCAGGGCCATGACGCCCTGGGCGGTGGCGCTGAAAACAAAAGGCACGGTGGCCGCGAACACGGTGGCCACGGGCACGGCCGAGCCGGTGCCGGCCCAAACCATGACCAGGGAAATCCAGACAATGGGCGGGCAGGATTGCAGGGCGGTGACCAGGGGCGCGACCAGGCGCATGGCCCCGGGAATAAGGCCGGAGGCCACGCCGAGGATCAGGCCGACGATGTTGGCGAGCAGCACCCCGGCCAGGGCGCGCAGCACGGTGATGCCAAGTTCGTGGAACAGCACCCCGCTTGCGGCCAGGCGGCCGAGGGCCTTAAGCGATTCCAGGGGCGGCGGGGCCAGCAGCGGGTCGAGCAGGACGCTCGCCAGTTGAAGCGCGGCCAGGATCAGCAGAGCGGAAACAAAATAGGGCAGCGCTTTCATCGCGCGCTTCCCTGCGGCATAATAAAGCGGGGCGGCAGGTTTTGCGCCGCTCCCGGCGCGACCATGCTCAGAAAGGCTTCGATTTCCGGCCGGACTTCCCAGGCGGGCAGGGCCAGGATCAGGTCATGCGCAAGGGACGCGCGCAAGATTTCTGCCCCGGCCTGATCACGGGCCTCCGGAGGCAGAACCGCCAGGGCCGCCGTGGGGTCGGCCGCGAGGCGGGCGGCCTGTTCCTGCATGGCGGATACAAGGGAACGGACCAGCTCCGGCTCTTCGTCAAGCAGGCGCGTGTTCACGGCAATGCCGATCATCGGCAGGCGGGCCGGGCCGCCGAAGCGTCGGGCGAATTCCTCTTCCAGGCTGGCAATGCGGCGGAGGCCGGGCTTTTTGGCCAGCAGGATCGAAAGCGTGGGCTCGGGCAACAGGGCATAGGCGATATCGCCGCGCAGCAGTTCCAGGGTGGCTTGCTGCGGGGCGGCGCTGTGGATGTCAAACGAAGGCCCGCCGCGCTTCCGCATTTCCTCAAGCACGCCAAGGGCCGGGCTGTCGGCCGGGGTCACGGTCAGGGCCGCTTTTTTTTGTTGGAGCGCGCGGGTGAGGGAGTCAAAATCCGTAACGTCCGGGTCCGTGGTCAGGAAATAGAACTTTTTCCAGCCGGTGACGGCAACCAGAGTGACGGGCGCGCCGCGCTGGGCGGCCTGGGCGAAACCTTCCAGGTTGCCGAGCCAGATGTCGCCCCGGCCGGCCAGAATCACCCCGCGCAGATCGTCGAGATTTTTCCAGTAGCGGACATCAAGTTTGCGGCCCTGGGCCCAGCCCTTTTCAATGGCGGCCCAGAGCGGAATTTGCGGCGTGGTGGCTGTGACGGCCGTGTAGAGGATCAGCGGCCTGGTAGGATCTGTGGCCTGTTCTGAAGAAGGCCCCGAAGAATATTCCGCCGCGCGGGCGTTTTCCGGGCACGGGAGGAAAAAGTGAAGCCCAGCCGCAAGGCAGAGGCAGGCGAGCGGGAGCAGGATTTTTCTCATGTAATGCCTTTCAAGCGGCCGTTGCGTCGTATGCGGCGCAACGGCCGGCTTGCCTAAAAATCGACCGAATAGTTCGCGAAGAACGATAGGCCGGGTTCCCAGACGTCGTATCCGCGCATGTTCGCCAGGTAATTATAATAGCGGGCATCGAAAAGATTATCAACGCCGATGGAGATTTCATGCTTGGTCGGGCCAATGGCGAAAGCGTAACCGGCGGCCACGTTCATGGTCATATACCCGGGGCTGTAGTCCACGCCTTGCGGCTTTTCGTGCTGCGGCGCGGTCATCACGCTTTCTACGCGCGCCCACAGGCCGGAGGAATGCGTGTAGTCAACGCCGATGGTGCCAGTGAGCGGGGCAATGCCGGGCAGGGGCTGGTTTTTTTCCTCGTCGCGGCCGTAGAGGGCGCTCAGGTTGCCGTACAGGCCCCAATGCTCGGCGAACTGCCAGCGCGCTTCCAACTCCGCGCCGTAGATGCGGGCGTCGTCCACGTTTTCGAGCATGATCACGGTGGGCGACTGCTGCTTCTCCGCGATGTAGTTGGTGACGAAATTGACGAACAGGCGCAGGTCCGCGCTGAACGGATTTTTGGCGTAGTGCAGGCCGTATTCGGCGTAGAGGCTCTGCTCCGGGTCCAGGTTGGGGTTGCCGTACAATTCCCTGCCGCCGCCCAGATTGATGTATTTGAAACGCTCCATGAGGTCGGCCGCGCGGTAGCTGGAGGCCAGCAGCAGGGATTGCGACCAGGCCTCGTCCATATCCCAGGTCAGGCCGGCGTGCAGGTGCCAGCCGATATCGTCGTCGCTGTCCGCCCCGTAGATCTTGGTGGATGTGCCGGGGTAGGGCGGGTTGACCTTGTAGAAGTCCTCATTCAGGGTGCGCACGCCGTCAAGCCGGGCGCCGAGGTTCAGGGTGAAGGACTCGTTAAGAATCCAGTTGTCTTCCGCGAAAATGCCGAGGGAAGTCTGGCGCGGTTCAGGCAGGGGCTGGTCGACCAGCGGCCCCTGGGGGAACTGGCGGGTGCGGGTCGACTCGGTCACTTTCCAGGTCCAGAAGTCCAGGCCGGCCACAATGGTGTGATCGCCGGCTTCAATGGTGCCCTGGATCTTGCCGCCGTAGGTCTCATGGTCGGCTGAAGGCTTGATGAACAGCACGGGCGCGGGCGTATTGGTGACCTCCACCCGGCGGTCGTTCTTGGTATAGTAAAAGTCGGCATGCAGGGTCTTCAGGTATTCGCCGTTCACGTCCACGTCGCCGTCAATGCTCGCGAAGGTGAAGCCGGCCCGGGGGTAGGTGACATAGGCCATCAGGGGCATGGAGGATACGCCGCCGGGCACGCCGATGTCGTCACCCTCCAGGTGCATGGCCTCGACGGTGATGCTGGCGTTCTGCCAGGGCTTGAAGCCCATGGCCACCCGGCCTTGCTGGTCGCTGAACTGGCTGTTCTCGACCTTTTCCCGATCGCCGCCATAGGTGTCGTCGTAATCGCGCAGCGCGCCGGAAACCAGGCCCCATACGTTTTCCGTGCTGCCGCGCAGGTTAAGGTAGGCGCTGCCGCCTTCGGGGTTGGAGTTGGCCGAGCCGGCCAGGCGGCCGTGGATTTCCGGCTTGTCGGTATAGTCCGCCTTGCGGGTGATGATGTTCACCACGCCGCCGATGGAGCCCGAGCCGTACAGGGCGCTTACCGGGCCTTTCAGCACTTCGATGCGCTCAATGTCCATGGGGTTGATGAAGCCGAGACGGGCGTTCATGTCCGTGGCCGTATTGATGCGCTTGCCGTTCAACAGAATGACGATGGAAGGGCCGGTCAGGCCGCGGATGGAAATGTCCTGCCCCCAGGGCGAATCGCCGGTGCGGGTCACACCGGGCAGGCGGGTCAGGGAATCGGCCAGGCTGCCTTTGGGGTCCACGCTGATTTCCTCGGAGGTGACCACGCCGACGCTGCCGGGCGTTTCCGACTGCGAAGCGGCATAGCCGCGCGCCGTGACGATAACCGGGTCCATGAGCAGGGGACTGTCCGAGCGGGCGGCGGCTTCAGGGGCCGTGCTCTGTTCCGCCGCCAGAGCGCAGAGGGGCAAAGCCAGACTAAAGAGCAGGGCGAATGTGGTGAAAAGGCGAACGCGTTTCATTATGAAGCTCCTGTAAATATTACGCATACTGACAGTGGGCGGCCTGAGCCTTTATTTTCGTCACTGGCATGGTCACCTGAAGCATTTCCCCTGCGACGCGGAGAAGGAGTTCCCAGCCAGGCCAGTACAGTTTCCAACTATGTTCTTCCAGTTCAGCGAAGCCCGTAACGTCGGAAATACCGGGGGAAAGCGCTCCGTCCCGCAGCATGGGTCCCTGGAATTCCTCCGAAAGCAAGAACGCCAGTATCTCGTGCGCGGCAACGGGCGCGTCGGCGGAAAGGCAAGCCAGCAACGGTATGGCCAGGGCGCCGCTTGCCGGCCAGATCATGCGTCCGCTCCCGCCCCGGAAGGCGCGGGCAAAGCCCGGAATAATGACGGCGGCGGAAAGTTCGTTTTGCGCGATGCGCTTGTTGATGTCAATCGGGTTGCTGGAAGTGTCCAGTTTGGAAAAAAGACCGCGCGCGGCTTCGCCGTAAAGTTCGCCCAAAACCGCGCGTAACAGATAGGGCATGGGCGTGTCCGCCGGCGGACAGCCGATCGGGCCGGGAAAATCCGGATCGCATAAACTCGCCCAATCGCTGAGCGGGTGGGTAAGTTCGGCGGAGGCGGCCAGCACGCCCGGCACCACCGCGACGACGCGCAGATGGGGAACGGGTGGACTCAGGCCGAGCGCGGCTAATTCATCCCGTAATGGCGGGAGATTCCGACTTGGCAGGTCAAGCAGCCCTTGTCGGGCCAGACTCGCGGCGTGCCGCGCCATTTGTGGATAGGCGGTGACGGTTAGCGCGGGCGATTCACCCGTTTGGCCAAGGTGCCTGAATGAGGAGGCGAAGGTGAACATTTCCGGGTGGGTGCCTGGGATGCCGATTTCCACCTTCGGCCAGCGCGTGCTGATGGTTTCTCTGGCGCGGCGCATGATGTTGGGCGGCAGGGCCAGATAAATGCGCGTGTTCATGAAAAGATCTCCTGAGTAAGGCGCCGGCCGCAACGGAGCGCGTCGCGCGCTCTGAGCAGCATTTCGTCCATCTGGCGCAGCCGGTCGCGGCAGGCCAGTTCGCTGTCGTCCAATTCCAGAAGGCGCCGCATGCCGCCTTCGCCCATGATCAGCCGACGTCGCGCCGCCAGCATCAGCACGGGATCATGGGTGGCGATGATGGCGATCTTGCCATGCCCGGCCAGAACGCTCAGGGCCAGGCGCTTGTCGATGCCGGCGTTTTCCACTTCGTCAATAAGCACGACGGGTGCGTCGGAGATCACGGCGATATCCGCGATCATCAACGCTCTGGTCTGGCCCCCGCTCAGACGTTGCAGCAGGCTATTGCCGGTCATGGGCTCGCCGCAGAGCGTATTGGCCAGAGCCAGCACCAGGCCGGGCCAGGAATCCCGCCCGGCTTCCGCGGTTTTACCGATGCTGGCCGCATGGATTTCGATGAATCGCTCAATGGTGGCGTCCACGGTAAAATGGGTGCGCTGCGAGAGCGTGGCCACCAGGCGCGCGCCCCGCTGCTGCGGGTCGCTCTCAAGGTCAATGAAGCGCACGATCCGGCCAGAGGGGGTGTCTTGTGCGGCAAACTGCTCGATGTCGGCAAGGAGTTCGCTTTTACCTGAACCAGTGGGACCGGCGATGGTCAGGCTTTCCCCCGGGTACAGGGTCAGGCTGCCAATCCCCTCCGGCCTGCCATGGCGATCTGTCCCGCCGGTTATTTCAAGGCATTTCAGCACGCCGCCTCCGTGATGAGCAGCTTTTCAACGCTGCCGGATTGAAATTTCCTACCAATGCGCCGTTCGCCCGTGCAGTAGGAGCAGATAGAGGCAGGCATGTCGTGGCGCAGCATTCTGCCGGAAAGATCCCCGGCCTCGGGGTATTCCAGGATGGCTTTGGCCAACCGTAACGCGCCGGTACCCGTCAGCCCGTTGATCGGCAAAACCGCCGCCGTGGCGTTGACTGTGGATATGCCGTGGGCCAAGACCTCGCGCTCGGCCTGGGACACAAGATCGCCCTTGGTCAGCACGGCCACGTCCGCCAGAGCCAGCATCGGCCCCATTTTTTCCGGCGCCTGAATGCCGCCGAGACAATCCACCAGGGTAGCCGCCAGGATGCCCTCCACATGCGGCGCGCAGCGCAGACATAAACCGGCCGTTTCCACGAACAGGACGTCGGCCTTGGCCTTCTTCCCCCACTCCAGGGCCTCTTCCATGTTGGAGATGAAATAGTGGTCCGGGCACAAATAACCGCTCAAGCCGCCGATGGCGGGAATACCCAGGCGCTCCCGATACAGCGCCGGATCCAGGGATATCCTGGTGTCAAACTTGACGGCCGCCACGGCCAGGCCCGCCTCCGCCAGGCGGGCGGCGGTATGCGCGATGACGGCCGTTTTTCCGGAGCTGGGCGGTCCGGCTACAATGATGGGGTTCATAACACCTTCGAACTGTTTATGAAAATGATTTTCGTTTTCATTTTATGTGGGCACTCTATCGAGTTGGAGAAGCAAAAGCAAGTCTTCATAGGCGTTTTTTCCGGATTATCGCGCGAAGCGAAGGGCTGGAGAGAAAGGCGGAACTCGGAAAAGGCATTGAGTTCCGATCCGTTTTTCGAACGGGTATGGTGGCGGGAAATCCCACCGCAGCCCAGTTTATGGCTACGACGAAAAAGGCCCTTTCGGCGGCGAAGTTGCGGCGGAGATCTATATGCGGAATGATGCGCCGCGCTGATGACGGAATTCCGCCTTACCGCAGCGTAAAGACAAACGGCACCAACACCACGGTATTCACGGCCCGGCCATCGACCTGCCCCGGGAAAAAGCGTGTTTTCCGGGCCGCGTCAAGGGCGGCTTCTTCGAAATAGCCCGTGGGGTCGGCGCTCTCAATGCGGCAATCCTGCGGCAGCCCCGCGGCATCCACTATGAGTCGGACCACAGCCTGGCCTTCAATGCGCAAACGGCGCGCCCTGGGCGGATATTCAGGCGTGACGCGACGGGAGACGATCGGGGCGACATCAACAGCGTTCGCGTCATAAGCCAACAGGCCGCCCGCTTGCAAAAAGGGGCCTTGGCGGGGAACACCTGCGCTTCCTTCTCCCGGCGTTGCCGCGCTGCCGGAAGCAATGGCGGGAGGCGTCGCTGAAGGAGAAAGCGAAGGCTGGGCGGGCGACGGCGTTTCCTGGGACGGCGCGGGTTGTTCCGGTTTTGGGGATGGGGTGACAGGGCGCGGCTTGATGGCGGGTTTAGGCGGTTCGGGCTTGGATGGCTCGGGCCTGGGGGCTTCCGTCCTGGGAGGTTCGGGCCTGGCGGGTTCGGGCTTGACCGGCTCCGGCGTGGGCGGCTCCGGCTCAAGAACGGGAGACGCCGCGGAGCCGGCCGACGCCTCGTCGCTGGCCGGGCTCACGGGGCCAAGGGCGTCAACCAGCGCCACCTGGTAGACCGGCTCCTGCGAAGAAGCGGGGCTTTTCATAAAGGTGTAGGCCGCGCCCAGCAGTGCGACGTGCAGAATAGCGGATAAAAGCAGACAAACCAGCCGGACAGGCATTGGTACCTCTTAAAGCCTCCGTCCCGGGCAGACGGCGTAATTTTCCGCGCGGAGAAAAACCGCGTAAAAAAGCGGGCTAGCCCCGATCGCAGGTATTCGTATGCGACCAACGGCTTATGCGCAAGCCCCCGAGGAATTCGTGGAGCAGTCCCCTTTTGCGCGCGTAATTGGGGCTTGCCGCGATTAGGCCAAACCGCTATATTGCGACAGGGAAAAGATGTTCCCATCACACGTGAGGGCATATTGTTCGCTGAACGGAGGTTTTCATGCATAAGCCCATTTCCACCCCGTCCGCTCCCGCCGCTGTCGGGCCGTATTCACAGGGCATTGATCTTGAGGGACTCATTTATACATCGGGGCAGTTGCCTCTTCACCCCCAGACCAAAGCAATGCCCGAGGGCATAGCGGCCCAGGCCCGGCAGTCGTTGGAGAATGTGAAGGCTGTTCTTGTCGCGGCCGGATCCGGACTTGACAAAGTGGTCAAGGTGAATGTTTTTCTAGTTGATATAGAAGACTTTGGCGCGATGAACGAGGTCTACTCGACTTTTTTCTCCGCCCCCTATCCGGCTAGAAGCTGCGTGGCTGTGAAAGCCCTGCCTTTGGGCGCCAAAGTGGAGATTGAAGCGGTCGCCTATGCCCTGGATTGTGGCTGTGGCTGCGGTTGCGGCTGCAACGGCTGATTTTTTCCTCTGAAATTCTTCGCATCGCGCCTCGTACGGCGCGATGCATTTTTTTGGAGAAAGCTTGATTATTTTATGGCAAATGATTACTAGTTCTGTTAAGCATTAAAAAGTAACTCCATAAAAATATATTAAAAAATTATCAGAAGGCCTTTTATGCCCATTGCAACCCGTATGACTAGACAGCGCAGCGTTATCCTGGAGGAATTGCGCAAACTTTCCTCACATCCGACTGTGGATGAGCTGTACGCGCTTGTGCGTACCCGCATGCCTCGAATCAGTCTGGGCACGGTCTACCGCAATCTGGATGTGCTTGCGGCGTCGCATGAAATACGTTGCCTGGAAAATGCCGGTACGCAGAAGCGTTTTGACGGCATGGCCCAGCCGCATCCGCATGTGCGCTGCACTGCCTGCGGCAAGGTGGGGGACGTGCATGGCGGCGTTGCCGCGCCAAGCCTGATTGGCGTGCACGCCGACGGGTTCCGCATCCATGCCGCCCAGGTGGAGTTCGAGGGCCTGTGCGCCCGTTGTGAAGAGGCCAGGAGCGCTTAAACCGCATTCGACTGTTTGCCGGCTGGTCGCCAATTGCTTGCATGACGCGTCCCCCTTCGCACGAAGGGGGACGCTTTTTTCTATAAAGAAAATCGTGCCTCTGCCGATATGATTGGTGAGATGGCACCGAGCTTGCATTAAATCCCGTGGAAAAGATTAGTACGGCAAAAAATTCCATGCGGGGTACGACATGGCTGAATTAACTTCCGGCAGCATATACTTCTCAGGTTTGGGCAACGGCACCGACTTCGCGACCGTTATCACCCAACTGAAGGACATTGAGCTTATTCCGGCCAAGCGCATGGCGTTGTGGCACGCGGACTGGGAACGGCGCTACAACGCCTTTCAGGAGTTGCGCACCGAGCTCGGCAATCTGCGTTCCTCCCTGCTGAAAATGAACAGCATGGATAAGTTTCTGGCCAAAAGCTACGATTCCTCTGAACCGGATAAGATCGGCGCCACCGTGCGCTCGGAGGCGGCGGAAGGCACCTACAAGGTGGAAGTCAACCGCCTGGCCAGCAATTCCATACTTACCCTGAACACGGGCCTCACCAGCAAAAGCGCCAAGGTCAACAGCACCTCGGCCAGCCAGCAGTTTACATATGATTACAAGGGAAAATCGCATACCATTAGCGTGCCCGCGGGCACCACGCTGGAAGGCTTCAAAAACCTAATCAACAAAGATCCGAAAAACCCGGGCGTTTCCGCCAACATCATCGATAACAACGGCAACTTCATAATCCAGATCATGGGCAAGGAGCAGGGCGCCAAGGCCACTCTCAGCCTTTCCGACGTGTCCACCACGACTTCCGGCACGAGCATGAGTACGGACTGGAATACCCAGAACAATACTTCGCTCACCCTGACCGGTGTGGATACCTCCGTGGACGGCTGGAATACCGTGGTCAACCCCAGCGGCGTGGAGAAGAAATTCACCATAAATTACAATGGCGTGAAACACGAGATTAAGCTGGATGCCGGCGCTACCTTGCAGACGCTGGGAGAAAAGCTGGCGGAAAAGAATATTTCCACCCGCATCCAGGACGGCGTTTTTGAAATTTACGGCAAGGATCCGGGCACCGGCGCGCAGGTCACCATTGTGGAAGGCGACGACGTGGACGGGCTGGACATCAGCAAAAACGTCAACTGGACGAAAAAGGCGCACACGGTGATGACCTGCGCCACGCCGGTGGATTCGCCGTCCGATGTGATCAACACCACAAGCGCGGCTCAGAAGTTTTATTATAAAATCGGCGCCACCCAGCATTCGGTCGACGTCAACCCCGGCGCCACCTGGGACGATTTGGCCCAGGCCATCCAGGCGGAAACCCCGGATGTGAACGTGGAATGGGTTCCGGTGGGCGGCAAGCAGGTTATGCGCCTGTCTACTGAGCGTCTGAATACGGATGAGAATATCTCCATCCAATTCGGCACCACCATGACCGGCGCCTTTTCGGACGCAAGCCAGTGGGACGTGCAGGCCGGGGAAAACGCCCGCTACCGCATCAACGGCTGGCCCGCCGGCGACTGGCTGGAATCGTCCGGCAACGTGGTTTCCGGCGTTATCGCCGGGGTGGACATCCTTCTGAAAGACGCGCCCGAAATGACCGGCGACCCGCTTGTGGATGCCGAGGCGAAAATCAAGGGCACCCTGACCGTCAAGACGGATATGGCAAAAATCCGTGAGAACATTCAGGAATTCGTCGATGCTGTGAACTCCGTGCGCACCAAGATCAAAGAACTGACCGCTTACGACAGCAACAAGTCAGCCACGGAATGGGACCCGGCCAAAACAAATAACGCGACATCACTGTTCGCCATGCAGAAAGGTTCCATCCTGACCGGCAACTACGGCGTGCAGTTGCTGGCCTCACAGTTGAAAAGCGGCGTGGCCGACTCGGCCAAAGGCTTTGAATACAGCTGGTCAAAAGACGGCGCGACCTATGGAGATTTGTACACATCGCTTTCCCAGATCGGCATCCTGACCGTGGCCAAGGAAGGTCAGACAGATACCGGCCTGCTGACCATTGACTGGGATAAACTGGACGCCGCGCTGGCGCGCGACCCTGACGCCGTGGCCGAATTGTTCGCCTCGGAGAACAAGGGGCAGGTGGATACCTATGACTTCAGTTACGTATCTTCCGTGAAAGGCACCACAGCGCCGGGCGCGTATAACGTCAGCTATACCATCAATCCGGACGGCACCATCAGCAATCCCATGATTGACGGCAAGCCGGCGGGCTATGACTCCGAGACCAACCAGCTCACTTCGATGCAAGGCAATTCAAAAGGTATCGCCTTGCAGATCGACAACCTGGCCCCCGGCAGTTACTCCGGCACCGTGCGCATCAAGGAAGGCAAGCTTGTCGGCCTGGAAAAACAGGTGAAGAACATGCTGAGCGAAGAAGGCGCATTGAAGATTCTGGAGAACAACTACACTGATATTATGAAAAATATCTCCACCAAGATTGACAAGGAAGAAGCGCGTGTGGACCAGTGGGAACGCCGCCAGCGCACCCGTTTCGCCCGACTCGAGGCCCTGCTCGGCACCTACGATGCCCTGAACAAGCAGGTGGAAAGCCAGATCAACTCGTTGAGCAGCAGTAAAAGCAAGTAACGAAAAAGTGTAAATAGGCGGAAATATTCATGCAGAAGGTAACACAGGCATATGTTCAGGCGCAGGTCACCACAACATCGCAAGGGCAACTGCTCGTCTTGTTGTATGACGGCGGCATAAAATATCTTACCCAGGCCAAGGAAAAAATCGCGGAGCGCGATGTCAAGGCCAAGGGAAACCTCATTTCCCGCGCCCTGGACGTGATCAACGAGCTTGACGGCAGTCTGAACCTTGAGAAGGGCGGCTCTCTGGCCGAAAACCTGCACAAGCTGTACTTCTACTGCTCCACCAGGCTTTTGCTCGCCAACATCCGTATGGACCCGGCCCTGATCGATGAAGTCATCAATGTTCTCGCCGGCTTGCGTAGCGCCTACGCCGAAATCCTCGACAATCCCGAAGCTCAGGCCGTCGGCGCGCAAATAGCCGCCGCCCAGTCCGCCGCCGCTAAAGCCCCAATGCGCGCCCCCATTGCCATGCCCAGTCAGCCCGCCGCCCCCTCCAGCGCGCATTCCGATCGGGCCCGGGCTCAGGCCTACGGACAGCAAGGAGCCCAGCAGGTCCTGGCCACAGTCCGCCAGGCCGTTGAAAAAGCGCCCGAACCCCAGGCAGAGCAAAACACCGCCACCCCCCTCACGCCCCCACCCGCACAGGGCTTCGCGACCCGGAACCTAGCGGCCTCCGCGCTCTATCGCAGAGCGGCGCAGGGATAAGAGAAAGAATGCCTCCGGCGGCCAAGGGGCCGTGGGCATCTCTGCTCTCTTTATCCGTACGGCTCGAAGACTCGCCCACGGCTAAAGGCCTTGGAACCCCATATAGCCGGCCGCGCGTTTATTTCGCGGATTAACGAATATCTCAAGCAAAAATTCCGGCCGCCCAAAAAAAGCCCGGCCGGAAGTTTTTATATGGCCCAAACCCAAGCTTCGTATTTAGGCTACAAACATTGCTTAGGCATAGCCCCCCC
>JAVBVM010000100.1:0-13993 GCA_031554295.1 Desulfovibrionaceae bacterium
AACACCGTTTCACTTTTCGTAACGGCAGAGGAAAAATCGTTTATTTTACTTTCTTACTCGTGAGACAACATTCATCAAACACCCCTTACCATACTGCATCTCAATCAATTTTTTAGCCGTCTGAGAGCTATCTGCTTCCACTGTAACTGTCGTTGAGCGGCCATTGCTATTTGGCAACTTGATTCTTGCTTCGTACTTTTCTGTTTTAGCCATAGCATTCTCCTTTTGTAACTAATCCAGCTAGTCGCTACATCTCCAACGATTGCGGCATGCCAGAAAGAATGGATATTGAATTCTAGCTCAACCCTTTCACAAACTTGTCAAACTCGCCGTGGGCTTTGAACAGGTCTTCCAAAGCCGCATCAAGTGGGGCAAGGGCTTCGTCAAGGTCGGGATATTCAGCTGCAAGTTTGTCAGCCGCAAAATGGAACGGCCTGGCGATGCTTTTCTTGCTTGGCGAAAGGGAGAAACCAGCCTTTTGCAGTACGGCATTTCCGGCATAAAAACTTTCAAATCTTTTTTTGTACTCTTTCATCGTCAGCCCACTCCAATCGATGCCAACAGAAAACGCCAAGCACAAAGCCGCCCCCATGACACCCGTGGCGCAAGACAGCCATTCGTAATCGCCGGATTCTTCCGTGTGCGTCAGGGTGTAGTAAGCGCCATATGATTCATCTTCGCATTCAGGCCAGCCTTCGGGAGCGAACGTGGTTTCTTCATCTTCCTTGTCCGTAACGAGGTCATAGCAGCCCTTCCAGTTCTTCTTGGCTTTGACGGCCTTTTCTATGCGGGCGTTCATGGCGGCGAAAAGATGTTTTTCCGTTGCCGCGACCACTTCGGGCGCTGTTTCGATGACTTCCATGCTGCGGATAACAAGCTGGCAAAGTTCCTTGGGGTAATTCATGGCCTCTCCTTAAAATGTCCGTATATGTTGGCAAAATTGTTGAACAAGCGGCACCCAAAGCGGCTGTGACGAGTCCTTGGGAATATCAGCGGCAATGTGCTCCTCAAACGAATCGGCAAGCTGTTTCCAACTCAGGCATATGATATCCTTGGCGGATTCATCCCGCGCCGCCCTCCCGGTCGGCGTGAGAAAAATCATGGCGTATGACCTTTCGCCCGCTCGGGAACGCAAGATGCTGTTATAGCGCTCAAGCTGATTTCCAGTTTCCCCGGCGCGGACTTTCGCCTCTATGAACAGCAGAAATGACTCGTTTTCTATGACAATATCCACGCGGCTGTTTGGTATCGCGCCATCAGGCCCCTCTTGCTCATACGTGTTTTCCACTGTGGCGCAGTATGGCGCACGGACATCAGCCCCGCACGGTATATGGTCCCGGCAAGCGAGTGGAAGCGGAACAAAGTATATAGCGTCGAGAAGCCAATGCAGGAACAGTGCCCCTTGCCCGTGGCTACCGTGGCAATCGAGCAGCCAGCCCAAGACGGCGCAGTTGCGGACTTCATCAGTGCCGATACCGGCAACATCCCATACGTTGATAGCGCCGCCGGACTTTACAAACGGCGTGTAGTGCTGCCTGAACAGATGAAAGAACTGCTCCGCGGCTTTGGCGTCCACCATAGGAGGATGCGTGGATTCAACTTCAAAGGCATAGCGCTTGAAATCCGTGAAAAAGTTCTGCCATTCCACTGTCTGCGAATTCATAGGCACCCCTCTTTTCCTATTCCATGTCAAATGGGCTTGACCGGGGAGATGTTGCCCCTAACGGGGGCAGGGAACGATACGCCGCAATATACCGTACGGTCAAGGCGTATCGGTTCTACAAAAAGACACGGAACCGCCTATACTTCCTGATGTTCACAATGAATCAAGGAAGTGCCATGGATGAAATCAACGTCAGGCTTGGACGGCGCATATTCGCCCTGCGTACCGCTCAGCAACTTTCTCAGGACAAACTTGCCGAAAAAGCCGGAATGAGCGTGAAACATCTGGGCAAAATAGAGCGCGGCACGGCCAATGCCTCTATCAAATGCCTGACGGAGCTTGCAAAAGCGCTGAATATGCCCGTCAGTGACATTCTCGAAGTCGAACACGAACAAGGGCAGGAAGAGTTGCTTGCGGAACTGGCCGTCACCCTCCCGAAACTTTCCTTCAAAGACATGCAGATTGTATATCGGCTGGTGAAAGTGCTCTCCGAGCGCTGACCGCCGCTATTCCTTGTCCTCTTCTTCCGCGTACATATCCCACAGGTCACACACCTCATCGAACAGCTTGCGCCGTAAACTTTTCGGCTCCATCAATTCCGCGCCGTTGCCGAAGCTCAGGACCCATCCGAGCAGTTCATCTTCATCAGCCGCCATGAAGCGCAGTTCCACCCCGCCGTCAGGCAAGTCGGTGATTTCCTGTCCCTCGCTCCAAAAGCGTTCACGGACATATGGCGCGAATTCCGCACAGAGTTGAACCCGTACCGGAAAGGCTTCATAGCCAACCAAGCCGAAGGCGCCTTTATGCTCAGGCAACGGCGGGCATTCCTGCAAAACACGGCGGGTAGGAGCGCAGGAAATGATGCGATGCACGGCCAGCGTCAGAGGATGAACGACTTTCGGCGTTCCCTTATCCGTTACAAGCCAGCCTTCCATATTGAGAGCTTCGTCTTCGGTGGCGAGACGTACCGGCACGAATTCATAGAGCTGCACCCCTTTCTTTTCAACGCGGTATTCAAGCTCCCGGTACTCCACCATGCATACCCTGTGAGCGGGGATCGCCCGCAGCAAGGTTTCCATACGGTCTTGAAACGGTGCGTAGTCGATACGGCCCCAAGGTGAACGGACCGCCTTGCTGGATGTCGCTTCGGCGCGGTTTTCCGCCTTTTCCATCAAGGTGGATATTTTGGCGATACCATCGGAAATCACCTGTTCAATACCTTCCGGCAAGAGATGCGCGAGCAAATCACGACACAGGGCCAAATTTTCCACCTCAGCGCCGGTCAAGCCTATATGCGGTGTCCCCGGAATGTTTTTCAACTGATACCAGCGCCGCCCCTTCTCTTTGCCGCTCTCTATCTCGGCAACGCCGGAAGTTTCTATTGTACGCATAAGCCGTATGATAGTCGGTTTGGTGCACTGAAATTGTTCCGTCAGTTCAGGCAGCCAGTGCCGTTTACCGGAGAATAAAAGCTGTGTGAACAGCAGCAGGGTCTTTTTCGAGGCAGTGGCATCCGTATCAAGTTTTTTTCCCATTTTCATTCTCCCATGACCGGCACGGTCAAAGTACAGTCTTTTCGCGCTCCCTTTAGCTTAGGGGCAGGGGGGAACCAGGTCAACGCCATTGGGTAATGATGCAACCATAGCAGAGGAGTATTTCAGAATCCGTAACGGTAGGGGAAGTTTTTCGGAGTTGTTCAAAAAAAAGGGTCCCCGGTAAGGAACCCCCTTTGTTTGCACGAAAAGTATGCCGATTAGAAGGTGTACCGGATGCCGACAGCAAACTGGTGCTGATAGAGGTTGTCCGTTTTCCCGTACATCTTGTAATCGTCGTCACTGTACGACTTCGTCTTGACGGACCCAAGGCCGACAAAGCGATAGCCCACATCCAGAGTCCAGTTCTCCGTGAAGTCATAGCCGAGTCCGGCACCGACATTCCAAGCGAAGTTCGTTACGTTTTTTGAACCGGTACTTTCGTTCCACGGTCCCTCAATGGTGTCATCCCCTTTGTCCGTGAACTTGGTATTGATGAAAGCCATGCCGAGGCCAGCGCCGAGATAGGGGGTGAACTGAGTGCCGGTATTGATGTCCCAATAGGCGTTGACGAATAGCGTCTGAATACCGAAGGTCTGTTTCATCTTCGCGCTGTCGGTGGGGTCAACTGAATAGCTCCGCTTGGCCTCTACCTTGGAGAACCCGGCGTATTCAAGTTCGGCCCGGATAGGCACACCGAACCTCTTATCAAAATCATAACCGATGGCGATGGAACCGCCAAAGGCATCATCCGTCTTGCTGCCGATACCTATACTCTCAGAATCCCCACCTTCGCTCCAATGCCCTTTGACACCATCCATTTGCGTCAGGCCGTATACGAACTTCGGAACGACATACACCCCAATCTGTTCCGCTGCCGAGGCAACGGTGGGCATCGCCATGACCCCAACAAGAAGCACTACACCAAGAATCCGTTTCATACGCTCTTCCTTCTCAGGTTAAAAAGTTACGCCAGCGCTACACGTGGCTCATGACCATCGCATGCCGCTGTTTCAGAATTCGTAATTTTTTAGAAACTATTTGAGAGGAAGCGTATTTGTTGCTGTAACATCTAGATATAAAAAGAGAAATATGCTATAATTATCGCACGGTGGCATGTGCCATCGTCGGTGGCAATGAGCGAAAATCATGCCGCCGCTCAACTGCCCTCGCTTCATGCGGGGGCTTTCTCTTTTTTAGGAGGATGCCATGCTTAACAAGCCCACGGAACACGAACTGCGGCAACTGCCTCGCCTGTACTCAACCGAGAATATCCCGGCAGCGGACAAGATTATTCACATGCAC
Source organism: Desulfovibrionaceae bacterium (assembly GCA_031554295.1). GTDB lineage: Bacteria > Desulfobacterota > Desulfovibrionia > Desulfovibrionales > Desulfovibrionaceae > JAVBVM01. The sequence continues at coordinate 4,501 of JAVBVM010000100.1, forward strand.
TTCTTTCTTGGCTCAAGCAACTGGTTCGCTGTGGAGTATGACGGCGAAGACACTTTCTTTGGCTTCGCCATCATCAACGATGATGAGGGTAACGCGGAGTGGAGGTATTTTAACCTTTCGGAGTTGGCAGCCATCAATTTTCTCGGTTTTGAAATAGACCGGGATATGTACTGGAAGCCTGTTCGGGCCGGTGACGTTAATGTCCTGCGGGGGCTGATATGAGCGGCCAGAACGTCAAAGCCATATCGCCGTTGTTCGATATTACCGTCCGCAAAGTCGGCATCGTGGCGCGGGACTATCGCGTTCGCTTTCCGAATGGCTACCGGGATTTCAGTCATTCCCTGCCGGATATTCTAAATCTACTCGACAAGGAGGGCTGCGACACGGCTCTTTTCTCATTGTACAGCATCATCCCACGCGCGGGGTATGACATCCTGCCCACGCTGCCGCACTTCGCCAACCTGAAAATGATCTGCCTAGAGGAATTCCGCGACTGCCGCAACGGGCGCAAGGCCGGGCATTATGTGGTTTACTATCGTGCGCCTGACGGTTGGGAGGAATACCGCTTTCTACAGGCATTCGGGCGCGTCAACTGGCAAACCCAGCATGAGGACTTAACAGATTTCGCGCAAAATGGGATTCACAGGAGAGTTTTTGGCTCAGCCTGCATTCTGGTCTGTGGCGAAACGAACGGGGTCAAATACGACAAAATAGGAGCCAAAAATATTTATGACCCGTGCGGAGTCCGTGCCGCCATACCGCCGCGCGTCCAAGTAATACTAAATCCGGTACACGACAAGATGACCCGCTTTGAGATGATGCTGAAACGGCGCTTTCTGTCAGAGAACGGGCGATGGGTTATTTCTGTCTGGAACAAAGGCAAACGGGACTGCAACGGGCGAGTTAAGGACGGTTCCGGCCCGCCGTGGACGGTTTTCAAGGATGGATGCTTGCAAAACCTGAGCAAGGTCGATAATGGTTTTGGCGTCGAGGTGGGTATTTTGGAAATCGCCTGAAGGCAAACATGGCAATCGGCTGGCGAAAGAAGGAAGGTAGGAACGTATAGCTTGGTCGGAATTATTCAGTTAGCGCCACAAGGATTCAGTTAGCCGTTGTCTCAAAAACTGGCACAAAACTGGCACAAACACCGGGCATATGAAAAAAGCACCTACAGCGTTTTACTGTAAGTGCTTAAATTTTCTGGTGGAGGTGGACAGAATTGAACTGACGGCCTCTTGAATGCCATTCAAGCGCTCTCCCAACTGAGCTACACCCCCGTGGGACAATCTGTTTGCCTCAAGAAGCGGGTGTTGTCAACAGAATTTTGCGAAAAGATAAAAATTGGCGTCCGGCGCCGCGCCTATACCTTTTTCCCTTTCCCGTGTTTACGCCTGAGCAGTGTTTCCACTTTCCGGTTGGCCGGGTCTTTCAGCTTTTGCAAATCGTAAATGCACAAAAGCAGCTCCTCGGTCAGCTGGCGCAGGGTCTGGTAGAAGGTATAGAGTTGGAGCACCCTGTGCAGCGGCAGCTTCACAATGCGGTCATCTTTAGTGCGCAGGTGGGTGAGGCGGCGTTCCGCTTGGTCCACGGCCTCCGTCAAGGCGCGCACAACGGGCGGGGCCATCTCATGCCCGTTGTCCCCGGACAGGTGACGCAGGGCGCTGATGATGTGGCCAGCCAGATTGCTCAGCTCCGGTCCGAGAATGGGGGAATAGCCCTCTTCGTCGTATTCGTTCAGGGCGTCCAACAGGCCGCGCAGGGCTTCGACCGTGCGGTCGACGGCCGTGACCCGGATTTCCAGATCCTTGTGTCCCCGGTAAATGTAGGCTTCCAGGCGGATCACCTTGTTCATGCGCTCGTGGTTGGCCCAGATCTGAAGGCTCAGGGCGTTGAGCAGCTTGTAGGAGAGATGCTGCTGCTTGTCCAGGTAGGCTTTGATCACCCGGTCCAGCAGATCCGCGCAGTTCCTGAACTGGCTGGACAAATCCGCCTTCAGGGTGTCGCCCAGGCGCACCGGCCAGACCAGGAAGGAAACCACCAGGGCCGCGGCCACGCCAATGGCCACCTCACCCACCAGGGTCAGGCCGTAGATTAGCGGATCATGCAGGCCCAAGGCCGATGACGCGGCCATTTTGCCGCCCAGGAGCAGAATGCAGGCCGCGGTGCTGGCCAGCATGTAGCGCATGCCGTAGCGCGTCAGGTAAGCGCCGAGGGCGGTCAGCAGAAAAAGTTCCAGGCCAAGCAGAAGCTGGTTGTCCGGAGCGATGAGCAGAAGGCCCATGCCGATGATCGCGCCAATGGCCATGCCGGTGAAGCGCAGCAGGCTGTTCTGGAGCGAATCGGCCACGCTTAAGCCCTGCATGGCGATAATTGTGGAAACCACAGCCCACAGGGCAAAATGCAGGCCCAGGAGGTTGGAGACGGCAAAGGCCAGCACGCAGGCCAGGCCGGTTTTCACGGCGTGGCGGACGTGCAGAAACAGCAGTGTGTTTAAATGGCGCTGGGCCATAAGGATGGGACGCATATTTCACTCGCAAATAAAATGGCCGGGGGCGGGGACCGCCCTCGGCATCATAGTATATCCTTAAATTCAAAAGCCTGCCAGCGCCGGGCCGAAAGGCGCGCGATCGGCGGAAACGCGGCCCGAAACCGGCTGAGCGGTTGAAGATTTTTCCTATGCCGCCCGGCTGCGCGTTGCCACCAGAATGCCGCACAGAATCAGCGCGCCGCTCACCCAGTGCACCCAGAGCACCGGCTCGCCCAGAAGAAGCACCGCTTCCACGCCGCTGAAAAAGGGCATGGTGTAATAAAAAAGCATGGCGTTGCCCGGGCCGGTGGCCGATACGGCCCTGGTCCAGCACATCAGCGCCCCGACCGAAGCGCCGGCCCCCAGATAGAGAACCGCGCAGATCACCGTCAGCAGGCGGCTTGTCGATTCAATCCGCAAGGCTGTGCCGGTGGTGACCAGTTCCCAGATGGAAAAGGGGATGAGGGTGAGAAAGGCCATAATGGAGAGGGCGGCCGTGAACGCCAGCGGGCTCATGTCGAAAGGCCGGTAGCGCAAATGGATGGTGTAAATGGCGAACAGCAAGGTGGCGCACAGGGTGAGCAGATCGCCGAAGTGGAATTCCAGGGCCAGCAAGGTGGCGATATCTCCGCGCACGGCCAGCGCCACCACGCCGATCAGGGCGGTGAAAATGCCGGCCACCCGCAACGGCATCAGCGCCTCCTTCAGGAATATCCGCCCCAGGATCAGGGCGAAGATCGGGGCCGTGGTGGCGATCAGGGTCATGTTCAGCACATTGGTGCTTTCCGCGGCAAAGTACAGAATGCTCGAATAGGCCGAGGAAGCGGTCAGGGAGGCGATGAAAAGGGAAAGCCAGCGGGTTTTCACGTATGGCCAGGCCGCCACCAGACCTTTCCAGCAGAGCGGCAGGATGATCAGGCTGGCGGAACCCCAGCGAATCAGGGCCAGGGTGAAAGGCGGCACTTGCCCGGCCAGGGCGCGGGCCACGATAAAATTGCCGCTCCACAAAATGACGGCGGCCAGGGCGAAGAGCGCCCCGCTGAGGTTCAGGGTCGGCTGGGAATTCATGCGAAGGCTCCAAAAAATGCGTCAGATTCCGCCTGCCGTCGCGGTGCCCTACTTAATAGTCACCTACCGGGACAAGTCAATGAGGAGTAGGCAATATAAAATTTCTACCCAAGGAATATAAAAGGGAATTGCCCGATTTTTAAAATAATGGACGCTCAATCGGATACTGGTATTTTTTTAACGTGGAAATAGCTATTTCGATCTGCCGGTTATGCGATTTTTATGTGGATATCCTTGGGGGAAAATAATTTTCAGACATATCTGAAATACGTTTAACGAGGAGAGTACGCCATGGCGAAAAATAACGACAACGGTTCACAGCACAGCCGTGAACGTCGGAACATCCTGAAGCTGGGAGCGGTTTCCTGCGCGGCGGCCACGTTCAGCGGCCTCGGGCTCGCGCACCTGTTCCGGCCGCGCCCGGCCGGGGCCATGCCAATCCCGGCCCTGCCGAATGACCCGTTCATTTACACGGTTTGCGCCAACAACTGCGGCAGCAGCTGCGTTTTGCGGGCTTTTGTGCGCGATGACAAAGTGATTCGCATTGAAACGGACGACAGCGTCGCGGATGACTGGGAAAACGGCGTTTTCCAGGTGCGCGCCTGCCCGCGCGGTCGCTCCATGCGCCGTCAGATGTACGCGCCCGAGCGCCTGAAAACGCCTTTGAAACGCGTGGGCAAGCGGGGCGAGGGCAAATTTGAGCCCATTTCCTGGGACGAGGCCCTGGACGTCATTGCCGACAAGCTCAAGTACTGCATCGAAAAATACGGCAACGCCTCGATTTACAGCAACTACGCCAGCGGGGTGACCGTCGGAGCCATGGGGCAGAATGCCTGCTTCTTGCGGTTGATGAACTGCGTGGGCGGCATCTCCGTCGGCACGTCCACCTACAGTTCGGCCCAGAACACTGAAGCCATGCGCTACATGTACGGCCTGCCGAGTTCTTCCGGCAATCCGATCACGGATCTGGCCCACACCAAGCTGGCCGTATTTTTCGGCGGCAACGTCAGCGAGACGCGCTCCAGCGGCGGCGGCCTCCAGTATGAAATTCTCGAGGCCAAGAAAAGGGGCGACACCCGCGTGATTATGATTGAACCGCGCTATTCCGATACCTGCGTGACCGTGGTGGACGAGTGGATTCCCATCCGGCCGGGAACGGACGCCGCCCTGGCCGCCGCCCTGGCTTACGTGCTGATTACGGAAAACATGGCGGACAAGGAATTCCTGGCCCGCTACTGTGTCGGCTTTGACGACTCGACCATGCCGGCGGGCGTGCCGCCGAACTCCTCTTACAGCGACTATATTCTGGGCACGGGCTACGACGAGGTCGCCAAAACCCCGGCATGGGCCTCGGCCATCACCGGCATTCCGGCCGCCGCCATCATCCGGCTGGCCCGGGAAATCGGCCAGGCCAAACCCTGTTTCATTCTCCATGGTTTGGGCATCCAGCGCCAGGCGGCCGGCGAAATGAACGCCATGTCCATCAAGGCCCTGGCCGCGCTTACCGGGAATATCGGGCTGCGCGGCGGCGGCAACGGCGACTACGATTCCTATTACCAGCTCGGCCCGCCGCTCATCCCCACCGGCGACAATCCGTGCAAGGCCAAATTCCCGGTGTTCATGTGGGTCCGGGCCGTGCAGGACGGCAAAAACCTCACCCCCGCGCAGGACGGCGTTTCGGGCGTGGACAGGTACCCCAGCGACGTGAAGTTCATCTGGAATTACGCGGGCAACACCATCATCAACCAGCATTCCGAGGTGGCCAACACCCAGAAGGTGCTGTCCGACGAGAGCAAGTGTGAAATGGTCCTGGTCATGGATACGCACCTGACGGCCAGCGCGCGCTGGGCGGACATCCTCCTGCCGAGCTGCGCCTACCCCGAGCAAACCGACATCCAGGGGCCGAGCTACGCCATGGATGCGGACTGGGTGGTGCTGACCGGGGCGGTCAAGCCCTTCTTCGATTCCCGGCCCCTGTACGAGGTGTGCGTGGAGCTGGCGAAGCGGCTGGGGGTGGAGGACAAGTTTACCGAGGGCCGCGACCGCGAAGGCTGGATCGACTATCTGTATCAGACCGGAACCCGCAAGGACTACCCGGAAATGCCGCCCACCGTGGCTGAAGCGCGCGCGCTCGGCGTGCACCACAAGCCGAAGTCGCGCCTCCTGCCCGTGCCGCTTGAGGACTTCCGCCGGAATCCGGAGGCGCACAGGCTGTCCACGCCTTCGGGCAAGGTGGAATTGTATTCTTCGGCCCTGTATGCGCTGTCGAAAGCGCGCAAGCTCGATCCCAGCCGCCTGGGCGACGTGATTCCCCCGACCCCGCAGTACGTGCCCACCTGGGACGGTTTTGAGGACAGGAAGACCAAGGAGAAGTACCCATTGCAGATGATCGGCCACCACTACAAGGGCCGTACGCACTCGCACTACGCGCGCGTGGACTGGCTTTTGGAAGTGCAGCCGCAGACCCTGTGGATCAATCCGATTGACGCGGCCGAGCGGGGCATCCGCCATCACGACCTGGTGCGGGTCTTTAACGATCGCGGCGAGGTGCGCGTGCGCGCCAAGGTCACGCCGCGCATCATGCCCGGCGTGCTCTCCCTGCCGCAGGGCGCCTGGTATACGCCGGAAAACGGCCCCGGCTCCGTGGATATCGGCGGCTGCGTCAACACCCTGACCGCTTACCGGCCCACAGCCATTGGCCGGGCCAACCCGCAACACACCAACCTGGTCCAGGTCAGCAAGGTCTGAGGAGGCGTGCCATGAATCTGAATCAAGAACTGTCTTTTTTAATGGACTCCACGCGCTGCAACGGCTGCAAAGCCTGCATAATCGCCTGCAAGGACAAGCACGACCATCCGGTCGGCATTCTCTGGCGCAAGGTGCTGGAATGCGCCACGGGCGCATGGGTCAAACACCCGGACGGCGCCTATACGCAGTCCGTGAGGGCTTACTATATCTCAGTGGCCTGCAACCACTGCGAGAACGCCCGCTGCATCGACGGCTGCCCGACCGGGGCCATGCGGCGCGTGGAAAACGGCATTGTGGCCATTGACGCGGAACGCTGCGTGGGCTGCCGCAACTGTTTGTGGAACTGCCCCTATTCCGCCCCGCGCATGGACAATGAAAAAGGGCATATGACCAAGTGCGACTTCTGCCGCGACTTCCTGGCCATGGGCAAAGAGCCGGCCTGCGTGGCCGCCTGCCCGAGCCGGGCCCTGCACGTCGGCCCGCGCGAGGAAACCATAGCCCGATACGGCCGGGCCGACAGCGCGCCGCTGCCCGACCCCATCCTGACTGAACCCAATCTGGCCCTGATCCCGCACCGCGATTCCGTGTCCGTTAAGGAATCGGCGGCCGTGCTGGCCAACAGGGAGGAGTTCTAGCCATGTTGTCATACGAATTCAGCCTTGTTTTCTTTACCGTGTTCGGGCAAACGGCGGCGGGCATCACGCTTATGATCTGGCTCACCGGCCTGCGCCGCTGGCCCGCGGCCGAGCGCCGCGCCTGGCTCGCGGCCCTGGCCTTCGGCATTGTGGCGATCATCGCCTCGGCCACGCATTTGCGCTCCCTGCTGCCCGCGCCATACAGCGTCACCGGCGTGGGCGCCTCCTGGCTCTCGCGTGAAATTCTGGCCGGCGGCATCTTCGGCGTTCTGGTCCTGCTGCGCGTGCTCAGGGTGTTCACGGCCGGCTTCAACCCCGTTCTCGGCGTCCTGAGCGTCTGCTTCATCCTGGTCATGGCCCAGATTTACTTCCAGAACAGCATTGTGCCGCTCTGGAACACCTGGGGCACGATCGTCGTCTTCCTCGCCTCCATGCCGCTGCTGGGCGGCGCGGGCGTCGCCGCGCTTTCCCCGGAAATGAAAGAGAGCCGCCCGCTGAAAACGGCGCTCGGCGCCTTTCTGCTGGGCGCGACTTTCTCCCTGGCCATGCCGGCCTTCTGGCTCAGGGGCGTGCTCTCGCCCATCGACCCCTTCCCGCTGCAAACCTTCACCACCGCCGCCACCTGCATGACCCTGATCCAGATGGCGGGTTACGTCATCGGCGGCTGGCTTCTGATCCGCGGCGTGCCGAACAAAACCCCGCTGGCCATAATCGGCTGGGCTCTCGTCATCGCCGGCGCCGTGGCGGGCCGCATGCTGTTCTATGCGGCGAACTTAAAGATAGGCTTTTAACAATCCTTCAGGCATATTGGATTCGGGCGGCATACGCCGCCCGGATCCTTTTTTCGCAAAGGACTGAATATGACGGAAACCAGTCGCTCCAGTCTGACGAAAGCGGGTTTTTTTCCGGCTGGAACCCGCGCCGGCAGCCCTTCCGCCCTGGGCTCGTTCCTCCAGTTCGCCGGCGCGGCCTGCCACGGCTTCGACGCCATGCTGCGCGAGCCTGACATGCCCACCCTGCGCTCCGCCCTGGACCTGACCCCCGGTTGGGAACGCTTTTTCGCCGAGGCCGAAATCATCGCCCCCGTCAATCGGCTGAAAACGCACCTGGCCCGCCTTCTTGATGACGAACTGTCCCGCCGGGCCGCCCTCAGGGAATACAACGCGCTGTTCCACGCGCCCGAACTGCCCGTCCAACTCTGGGAATCCGTCTGGCTGTCCCCGGAGAAAATACTCTTCACCGCTGAAACCAGCGCCGTGCGCGCCTGGTATGCCCGCTTCGCCTGGGAAATCAACCGGGTCGGCCACGAGGCCGAGGATCACCTGGGTCTGGAAACCGCCTTCTGCGGCTGGCTCTACGACGCCGCCGCCGACCGCGAAGGCGCCGCGCCGCCTGATCCCGCCGTCCCGGTCCGCCCGACGCTCGCCGACCTGCGGGCGTTCATGGCCGAGCACTTCTTCCGCTGGGCTCCCCAATGCTTCGGGCAACTCAGAATCATCGCCGAAACTCCCTTCTGGGGGCATATCCTGACCGCCGCCGCCGCGCTGACCAAGGCGATGGCGGAGGATGCGGGCTAAAAGCGGGCCCCGGCGGCCAAAGGGGATGGCCCCCTTGGAAACTCCCGGCATTTTCATGAACCGTCGGCGTGCTTTGCGGTACGTTTACGCTTTGGGCCAGGCTCTCCTGCGGCGCCGATCAGATGTTCCGGGAACCCCGCGCCTTTTCTGGACCGCCGCCTCTCGAGGAAACGCGCGTTTCCACGCCACGCTTGTCTGCGCGACGACCGGGCGGCGGATAAGGACAAAACGACGCTTCCCCCGCGATGAGGGTTCCAGGGGGCCCATGGCCCTTGGCCGCCGGAGACAGCCTTTTCACATTAGCGGCGCGAAGATGCGGGCTATGCTGGCGGCTCCGCGGGCGAGGAGGTTGCGGGATTCAAACCACTCGTCGGTGAGTTCCAGGCAGTGCTCCTGATCTTTGCGGAAGGTTTCCTCGTAGTTGGCGGCGAAGGTGGGGTCGTAGACGAAGGCGTTGATTTCAAAGTTGAGCATGAAGCTGCGGTTGCCGATATTGGTGCTGCCTATGGTGGCGACCTGGCCGTCGAAGACCACGGCTTTGGAGTGGAGAAAGCCTTTGTACATGAAGACGCTCACGCCGGCGTTGAAGACCAGGCGCGCGTAGTAGATGTTGGCCTGGTGGAGCAGCATGTGGTCGCCGACGGCCGGGATCATGACGCGCACGTCAATGCCGGCCCGGGCGGCGATTTTCAGGGCCTCGAGAAAGGTGGGGTCGGGGCTGAAGTAGGGAGTTTGGATGTAGACGCGCTGGCGCGCGGAATAGAGCATTTCCAGCAAGCCGCATTTGATCGGGGCCTGGGTGGTGTCCGGCCCGCTGCTGACGATCTGCACGCCGAGGGTGCCGGTCTGCTTGGGTTCGGGGAAATACTTCTCCACTTCCACATTGTGCATTTCCACGTTGCTCACGTAGCTCCAGTCCATGAGAAAGCGTTCCTGGA
>JAVBVM010000117.1:0-5442 GCA_031554295.1 Desulfovibrionaceae bacterium
AAAAGTCACGGCGCCGCCGCTACTTTTCCGAGCCGTTTTTCGCCGCCGAACGCTTACACGCTTGAAAACAATGCGGCTTCCATGTACAACAACCAAAATATGTTCGGCCGCCAGGCCCAAAGCGTTGCAAAAGTCAGTTTTTACGCATGGTTGCCACGGAAAAATCTTTATTTCCGTGGCCGAATCACCTTTTTCGCCAAGGAGAGTTCGCAGTGACCGCTAAACGCCTTTTGCCCTTGTTGCTTCCGCTTCTGCTATTGCTGTGTCCGTCTTTAGCCTTTGCGGAGGCCGGCTTGCACCTGAACGGCGCCGAACTGGGCGTCTGGTGGGCGATTCCCTTTGTCGGCATGCTGCTGTCAATCGCCCTCTGCCCGCTGTTGCTCGAGCATTTCTGGCATCACAATTTCGGCAAGGTCGCGGCCTTCTGGGCCCTGGTCTTTCTGGTGCCGTTCGCCATTTCGCACGGCTTTTCCATGGCGCTTTACCAGATCCTGCACACCGTGCTGCTTGAGTACATCCCCTTCATCCTGCTTCTGCTGGCCCTGTTCACGGTGGCCGGCGGCATCCGCCTGAAGGGCAGCCTGGTGGGCACCCCCCTTGTGAACATACTGATTCTGGTCATCGGCACCCTCCTGTCCAGCTGGATGGGCACCACCGGTTCGGCCATGCTGCTGATCCGGCCGCTGCTGCGCGCCAACGCGCACCGCAAATACCGCGTACATACGGTGGTGTTCTTCATCTTCCTGGTAGCCAACGCCGGCGGCGCCCTGACCCCGCTGGGCGACCCGCCGCTGTTTCTCGGCTTCCTGAAGGGCGTGAACTTCTTCTGGACCACCGTCCACATGTTGCCGCTCATGCTCTTCCTGTGCGCGGCCCTGCTGATCATCTACCTTATCGTCGACACCATCCTCTTTGCCAAGGAAGGCAAGCCTGTGCCGCCGAAATCCGATTCCGGCGAAAAGCTCGGGCTTGACGGCGCGCAGAACTTCATCCTGCTGGTCTGCGTGGTGGCGGCGGTGCTGTTCTCGGGCATGGCCAAGCTGGGCAGCTTCACCGTTTACCACATTGAAATCGAATACGCGAACCTGATCCGCGACGTCGCCTTCCTGATCATCACTTATATCTCCCTGAAGATCACCAACCGGGAATCGCGCATCAAGAACGACTTCAGCTGGGGACCGATTGCGGAAGTGGCCAAGTTGTTCGCCGGGATCTTCATCACCATGATCCCGGCTATCGCCATCTTGCGGGCCGGCACGGACGGCGCGCTGGCCGCGGTCATCCGGCTGGTGACCACGGAAACGGGCGAGCCGGTCAACCCGATGTTCTTCTGGATCTCCGGTGCCCTGTCGAGCTTCCTTGACAACGCGCCCACCTACCTGGTGTTCTTCAACACCGCCGGCGGCGACGCAGCCCACCTCATGCACGACCTGGCCCCCACCCTGCTCGCCATTTCGGCCGGCGCGGTGTTCATGGGCGCCAACACCTATATCGGCAACGCGCCCAACTTCATGGTGCGCTCCATTGCCATTGACCAGGGCGTAAAAATGCCGAGCTTCTTCGGCTATATGGCCTGGTCCATTGGGATACTGATTCCGTTGTTCATTATCATGACGTTCCTGTTCTTTGTTTAGCTGACGCTTGATACAGGGGCCCCGGATTCCTGGTGGAGTTCGGGGCCTTTTTTGTGGGTTTTACGCGGCGGAGTGCGCGACGAGCTCTCCCGCCGCCGTCATTCCCGCGAAAACGGAAATCCATTCTTTCAGGATTTATGACTTCCGCCGTTACACGCTCCGGTCGAACCCCGACTTTCCCGTCAGGAGGAGGAGGGGGATAGACTGAACGGAGCGCTTCATACGGCCAAAGATGGAAGAAGTTTTAATCGCATTCCCCTCCGCCGGGGAAACAGCGCCCTTAACGGCTTTCCTGCGGGACCCCGGCGGAAGGACGTACGACCGCCTTTACATCTTGGCCGGTCTGGGGCAATACTGCAACAAATGCAACCTGGACGGGAGACTATGCCCCGGCGTCTGCTGAGAACCACCGTGCTTTCCGAGTCACACCCGCTGATTTATCAAGGGGTGCAGGCCATTGCCAGCTTCAGGCAATTGGAGCAGGTGATTTCCTCGCGCCTGGGCGCGCGGGCGGCGGCGCTGTTCAGCGAGCCGGTGCTCGATTCCGGCCGGAATACGGTTTCCTGGTACACCTCGCTGGAAGGCGGCATCCAGTCTCTGAACGCGGCCGGGACGGAAACGGCCGGCGCGGAGACGGGCGAGGCCGAAGCGGCCCGGGCGGAAATCGGTCGCCAGGCCACGGATCTGCGCGCTCTGGCCAATGAGCTGAAGGCATCGGCCGACAGCAACAGCCAGATGGCCGGCAGCCTGCTGGAAATGTCCCTGAATTTTTCCGACAACGAGGCGGTCTACATGGTGGGGGGCCGGCCGACTCTGACCGGCTGGGGGCTGGCCCCAAACAACCCGTCCGTGCGGCCCGTGCCCCTGGAACGCTTCGGGCCGGCGGCCCGTCCGCCCGCTCCAGCGAACCCCGCGCCCGTGGCGGCGGTTCCGGCGGGACGATCCATCTGGGCCTGGCTCCTGCCCCTGCTGCTCGGGTTGCTGCTGACCTTGCTTTTGCTCGGACTGCTCGGCTGGCTGCTGCCCTCGCGCTGCTCGCGCCCGGTGGAGCCCGCGCCGGTGGCGGACCCGGCCCAGTTCGCCCAGGGCAGGAGCCGCGAGGCCGAGTTGCGGGCCGAATTACAGCGCCTGAAGGACGAATACGCCCGGCGGCTGGCCCTGTGCGTGCCGCCCGAGCCAGATCCGGCGCCGGTTCCCGTGCCGGAACCCAAGCCTGAGCCGAAGCCCGAGCCCAAGCCTGAACCGAAACCGAAGCCCGAGCCCAAGCCTGAGCCGGTTCCAGAGCCCAAGCCAGAGCCCAAACCCGAGCCTAAGCCGGAAGAGCCGCCCAAGGATCCGAACGTCCTGCACATTCCCGAGGACGCGGGGCAAACCGGCGACCAGTCCTTCCTGGAAGGCTGCTGGACCCTGCAATCCAAGCTCTACGGCCACAGCGGACGGGACAGCCGCCCGATCATCGAGGAATACTGCTTTGACGGTCACGGCGGGGCCACGTTGACCACCCGGGAAAAGAACGCCCAGGGCCTGACCACGGACATTTGCAGCGCCGACGTGCAGGTCGGCCTGGAACGCGACAACACCATGCGCCTGCGGGACGACGGCTCGCTTTGCCAGCGTTCCGGCCGGCGCTACAGCCCGTATACCCTGGTCTGCGTGCCGGACGAAAACGGCATGGTGCGCTGCGGCGCCACCAACGCCCTGCCCGGCCGCGGCGACAACACATGGGACGGCACTTTCCGCCGTTCGAGATAGGCAATTTTTTACGGATTGCGCGAAATTTTGCGCGCTTCCGTTTTTTATCCAACCAGAGAAAGGATTTGCCCATGCGCAGTAAAGTAATGACTTGTGGCCCGGCCAAAGCGCCGCACCGCTCGCTTCTCCACGCCCTCGGCCTGACCAATGAGGAACTGAAACGCCCGCTGGTGGGCGTGGTCAACTCCGCCAACGAAATCGTACCCGGTCACATGCACCTGCACACCATCGCCGAAGCGGTCAAGGCCGGCGTGCGCCTGGCCGGCGGCGTGCCCATCGAGTTCCCGGCCATCGCGGTGTGCGACGGCATTGCCATGAATCACGAAGGCATGCGCTTTTCCCTGCCCAGCCGCGACATCACGGCCGACTCCATCGAGTTGATGGCCTCGGCCCATCCTTTTGACGCCCTGGTGCTCATCCCCAACTGTGACAAGTCCGTGCCGGGCATGCTCATGGCCGCTCTGCGCCTGAACATCCCGGCCATTGCGGTCAGCGGCGGCCCCATGTTCGCGGGCCTGGCCGGCGACCCCCTGCGCGGAGGCGCGGACGGCGTGAATTTGCGCGAAAAGCCGGCCGAGGACCTGATCACGGTCTTTGAGGCCGTGGGCCGCCACAGCCAGGGCCGCATGAGCGAGGAGGAACTGGAGACCCTGGCCGAAAACGCCTGCCCCGGCTGCGGTTCCTGCTCCGGCATGTACACAGCCAATTCCATGAACTGCCGGACCGAGACCATCGGCCTGGGCCTGCCCGGCAACGGCACCATTCCGGCCGCCTCGGCCGCCCGCCTGCGCCTGGCCAAGACCGCCGGCATGCGGGTGATGGACCTGCTGGCCAAGAATATCCGCCCGCGCGACATCGTCACGGCCAAAGCCGTGGCCAACGCCGTGGCCGCCGACATGGCCCTGGGCTGCTCCACCAACACCGTGCTGCACCTGCCGGCCATCTTCAAGGAAGCCGGCCTGGACCTGAACCTGGACATCTTCGACCAGGTCAGCCGCAAGACGCCCAACCTCTGCCGCCTCTCGCCGGCCGGCCCTTCGCACATCGAGGATCTGCACTACGCGGGCGGCGTGCCGGCCGTGCTGGCCGAACTTTCCAAGGCCGGGCACATTGACGGCTCGGTGCTCACCGTCACCGGCAGAACCCTGGCCGAAAACCTGGCCGAAATGCGCGCCGGCGTGCGTGACCGCAAGGTGATCCGCAGTATTGCCGAACCTTATTCCAAGGAGGGCGGCATCGCCATCCTGCGCGGCAACCTGGCTCCGCTCGGCTCGGTGGTCAAGCAAAGCGCCGTGGCCCCGGAAATGATGCGCCGCACGGTCGTCGCCCGCGTCTTCAACTCCGAGGAGGAGGCCGTGGCTGCCATCCTGGCCAACCAACTCAAAAAGAACGACGCCATCATCGTGCGCTATGAAGGCCCCAAGGGCGGCCCCGGCATGCGCGAAATGCTCACGGCCACCGCCGCCGTGGCCGGCCAGGGCCTGGACGGCGACGTGGCTTTGATCACTGACGGCCGCTTCTCCGGCGGCTCGCGCGGGGCGGCCATCGGCCACGTCTCGCCCGAGGCGGCCGAAGGCGGCGTAATCGCCCTGATCGAAAACGGCGACCAGATCGAAATCGACATTCCGGCCCGCAAGCTCGAGCTGCTGGTTGCGCCGGACATTCTCGACCAGCGCCGCGCCAAACTCAAACACCCGGAAAAAAAACTGGCCTCGCCCTTCCTGCGCCGCTACGCCAAACGCGTCACCAGCGCCGCCAACGGAGCCATGCCGGAAGATTGATGAGAGCGGGAGGCGGGGGAAACTTTTTTCTCAAAAAATTTTCCCCCGCCTCCCGCGCCCACCCCTCTCAAAAAACTCTGGCAGGGGAATTGGGTAGTGGAGATGGCGGGCCGTCTGGGGAGGCGGCTTGGGTAAAAACACTTAGATTCGGTAAAAGGACGCCGGGGTGTCTGACATACTTATCCAGACGGAAGGAGTTTCCGTTCTGTTCCATGGCCAGGCGGCTCTTTCCGCCATTGATCTGACAATTCGCGAAAAAGAACACACCGTATTTT
>JAVBVM010000172.1:0-3942 GCA_031554295.1 Desulfovibrionaceae bacterium
TGCACAGGCGCTGCTGCTGGCCGCCGGACAGCCCGAGGGCGGACGAATGCAGGCGGTCCTTCACTTCCTCGAAAATGGCGGCGCGGCGCAAGGCTTCCTCCACCCGGGCGGAAATTTCCGAGGCCCGCTTCATGCCGTTCACGCGCAGGCCGTAGGCCACGTTCTCGAAAATGCTTTTGGGGAACGGGTTGGGCTTCTGGAACACCATGCCCACCCGCCGCCGCAGGGAGACCACGTCCGTGTGCGGATCATTGATGTTATCTTTGACAATAACGATTTCGCCGGTGGCGAGGGCGTGCGGGATCAGGTCGTTCATGCGGTTCAAGCAGCGCAGGAACGTGCTCTTGCCGCAGCCGGAGGGTCCGATCAGGGCGGTGACCCGGTTTTCCGGGAAGGTCAGGTTGATGTCGAACAGGGCCTGGTTGGCGCCGTAGAAGAAATCCACGTTGCGCGCGGCCAGTTTGTGGTCGTCTGTGCTCATGCTTTTTCCCGCGCCAGGGGCAGGCTGAAGATCAGGGCGGTGGAAGCGCCCTCATACGGGCTTTTCGCCGTAATGTCGCCGCCGTGGCGCTCGATGATATGTTTGCTGATGGCCAGCCCCAGCCCGGCCCCCAGGCCCGCCGTCGGGTCGGCCCCCGGATTGGAGCCGGACTTGGTGCGTTCCTTTTTCACCTGGTAGAAGCGTTCGAAAATGCGCGGCAACTCGTCCCTGGGAATGCCGGGGCCATCGTCGGCCACGGAAACGACCAGGCTGCCGCCTTCGCGGCGCGCGGACACCCGCACCTCTCCCCCTTCGGGCGAGTAGCGGCAGGCGTTTTCCAGCAAATTGCGGAACACCTGGGCCAGCAGCGGGGCATTGCCCAGCACCGGCGCGCTGTCCGCGAAATCGACGGCGAAACGGATCCGCCGTTTTTCGGCCTGCTCGCGCAGCAGGCCCAGGGCCTCGTCCAGCGGGCCGAGCGGGTCGAGCGGGGCCAGGGCGACGGTCTCGCGGGCGTTCTCGATGCGGGCCAGGGACAGCAGGTCCGTCACCAGGCGGGAAAGCGCGATGCCGTGCTTGTGAATGACGGCGGCGAAACGCCGGTAATTCTCGTCCAGGTCCGGGCTGTTCATCAGGGTTTCGGCGTAGCCGGCGATGGCCGTGAGCGGCGTGCGCAGCTCATGCGAGACGTTGGAGACGAAATCGCGCCGGACGCGCTCCAGGCGCATCAGTTCCGTGGCGTCGTAGAACACCGCCACCGCGCCCAGCGAATCATTGGCCTCGACGGGCCTGGACAGGTGCGCCACCAGGAAGCGGCCGGCGGGCAGTTCGAATTGCAGGGCCTCTTCCAGACCCGGGGGGCCGGGCGTTCCCCCGGCCGGCCGGGCCCGCAGCAGGGCGTCCACCTTCAATTGCAGGGCCGGCAGGGCGATATGCTCGATCAACTGCCTGCCCCGGGCCTGCTCCATATTGGGGAACAGCGCTTCCAACGCCTTGTTCCAGCCGCGCACCGCGCCGGACGGGTCCAGCACCAGCACGCCTTCGTGGATGCTGTTCAGGATGATTTCCAGCTGAATCCGCTGATCGCAGGACGTACGGACGTGTTCCTCGATATTGTCGGCCATGCGGTTGACCGCGCCGGCCAGAGGCAGGAATTCCCGGCCCGGCACCTCGCGCAGGCGGTGGCTTCCCTTGTTCAGGGAAATGGCCTCCACGGCCTCGGCCATAGTGGAAATGCGCGCGCGCAGCCGGTGGGCGAAAAAGGCGGAGAGCAGCAGGCAGAACACCGCCACCCCGGCGATGCTCAGGCCCAGGGAGTAAAATTCCGCCTTGTAGCCGCGCTCGATGTCGGCCAGGGGCACGGCGATGCGCAGGGTGCCGCCGTTCTCCAGGCGCACGGCCGCGTACATGGCGTCAATGCCCAGGCTGTTGCTGTGGCGCACGGAAGCGCCCTCCCCGTGGGCCAGGGCGGCTTCGATTTCCGGACGGTCGTTGTGGTTGTCCAGCTCGTCCACCTGGTCCGGCGGCACGTCGGAATCGCGCAGCACCCGGCCGCTGGGGTCGGTCAGGGTCAGGCGGCGGGACAGGGCCGTGGCGGAATCGAACAGCCGCCGCGCCTGCTCGCCGGTCAAGTCCGCCGCCAGCAGGCTCTTGACGAAAGCGGCCTCGGCCAGGGCCTGGCTTCTGGTCAGGGCCAGGCGGTCCTCATACAGGGTGCGGCGGGAGAAAAACAGGCAGAAAGCCGCCGCCAGCACCGTAACCAGGGCAAAGGCCAGGAACAGCCGGAGCTGGAAAGAGCCGGGCCGGCCCGAAAAAGCCTGACCGGAGAGAGCCTGTTCGGACATTACGCTTCCACTTCCTTTGCGCGGTAGCCGATGCCGCGCACGGTCTCAATCAGGTCCGCGCCGGGGCCGAGCTTGGCCCGCAGGCGCTTGACGTGCGTGTCCACGGTGCGGGCATAGCCTTCGAAGGCATGATCCCAGAGGGCGCTCAACAACTGTTCGCGGCTGCGCGCCTTGCCGGCGTGGCGCAGCAGATCTTCCAGCAAGCGGAATTCCGTGACGGTGAGTTCCACCGGCGCGTTCTCCACTGTGGCCGCATGGGCGGCCGTATCCAGGCGGATCGGGCCAAGCCGGAGCGCGGCGGCCTCGTTCGGGCCGCCGTCGCGCCGCAGCACGGCCCGGATGCGCAGGGCCACTTCGCGCAGGCTGAACGGTTTGACGATATAGTCGGCCGCGCCCAGTTCCAGGCCGACAATGCGGTCCACGTCCTCGCCCTTGGCCGTGAGCATGATCACCGGGATGCGGGCGGTGCGGGCGTCGCGCTGCAAGGCGCGGCACACGCTCAGGCCGTCCATTTCCGGCATCATGACGTCCAGCAGGATGATGTCGGGCAGCTTTTCCCCGGCCAGTTCCAGGCCGCGCGGGCCAGTGCCGGCCTCCAGCACGCCGAAGCCTTCCCGGCTCAGGTTGAAGGCCAGGAGTTCGCGGATATCCTGCTCGTCTTCCACTATCAGCACGGTTTGCGGGGGCATATTAGAAATCCTGTTCTTTTTATAAATTCTTTTCTATACTATTTTATGAGAAGCGGATTGGCAACGCCGCTTCCGCTCCGCGGCGCGCCGACCACGCGCCGACCTTGCGCCCCCATTGCGGCGGACGCATGGACGAATTGTGGCGATCCGGTGACAACTACGCCACACACTTTCCCCCTCGCCGACACAATTCCGTCACATTTTCCCATCACTTTGCTCCCATGCGAACCCAACAACGCGCAACCTCAACAACAATCCATAGGAGCATATTCGTATGAAACGCTTTATCGCACTTTGCCTGCTGAGCGCTTTTGCGGCCGTGCTTGCCGCCGCCCCGGCCTTCGCGGCCCAGTCGGAAATCATCATCTCCGGCTCCACCACGGTGCTGCCGGCCATGCAGAAAGCCGGCGAGGCATTCATGGCCGCCAACCCGGACATCAACCTGGCCATTTCCGGCGGCGGTTCGGGCAACGGCATCAAGGCCCTGAACGAGGGCCTGTGCCAGGTGGCCATGTCCTCGCGCGACATCAAGGATTCCGAAGCGGCCGAAGGCAGGGCCAAAGGCGTGAACGCCCTGCGCATCGCCATCGCCGTGGACGCCCTGGTGCCGGTGGTGAGCAGGGACAACCCGGTGAAGGCCCTGAGCGGCCAGCAGCTGCGCGACATTTACGCCGGCCGCGTCACCAACTGGAAGGACGTGGGCGGAACCGAAGGCAATATCGTGGTCATCTCGCGCGATACCTCCTCCGGCACGTTTGAAAGCTGGGCCGAGCTGATCATGAAGGGCGAAAAAGTCGCCCCGGCCGCCCTGCTGCAAGCCTCCAACGGCGCCGTGGTCCAGGCCGTGAGCAAAAACAGGCGGGCCATCGGCTATATCGGCTTCGGCTACCTGACCGACTCCCTGCGCAACCTCGACCTGGACGGCGTG
>JAVBVM010000135.1:0-11179 GCA_031554295.1 Desulfovibrionaceae bacterium
CACGCCGCCTCCGGCCAAGGAAGCGGTTCCGGCCGCCAAGCCCGCGCCCGTTCCGGCGGCCAAGCCCGCCGCCGCGCCCGCCGGCGGGGCCGCCGGCGGAGAAGCCAGCAAGGCTTCGTCCACCATCCGCGTTGATCACGAAAAGCTCGACCACCTGATGAACCTGATCGGCGAACTCTTGATCAACCGCAACCGCTACAGCATGCTGGCGCGCACCCTGGAAGGCGGCGTCAACGTCGATCTCGCCCAGGTGGCCCAGAACCTTTCCGAAACAACTTACGCCATGGCCCGCATTTCCGATGATCTGCAAGACACGATCATGAAGGTGCGCATGGTGCCTGTTTCCTCCGTCTTCTCACGCTTCCCGCGCCTGGTGCGCGACCTTTCGCGCAAAAGCGGCAAGGACGTGGACCTGCTGTTGGAAGGCGAAGAGACTGAACTGGACAAGAGCGTGGTTGAAGTGATCGGCGATCCGCTGGTGCACCTGATCCGCAATTCCGTGGACCACGGCGTCGAGGAGGAGGCCGTGCGCCTGGCCGCCGGCAAGCCGGCCAAGGGGAGGGTGGTCCTGCGCGCCTACCACAAGGGCAACGTGGTGGCCATTGAAATTGAGGACGACGGCAAGGGCATTGACCCGGAAAAGATGCGTGAAGTGGCCGTGCGCAAAGGCATTCTCAGCGCGGACGAAGCGCGCGCCCTGGACGACCGCGAGGCGCGCGAGTTGATCTTCGCGCCCGGCTTCTCCTCGGCCGAAGTGATCACGGATATCTCCGGCCGGGGCGTGGGCATGGACGTGGTGCGCACCAATATCAAGAACCTGAAGGGCAGCGTCAGCATCTCCTCCGAGGTGGGCAAGGGCACGCGTTTCACCCTTTCCCTGCCGCTTACCCTGGCGATCATCGACGCCCTGATGATCAAGGTGGCGGGCGCCATGTTCGCCATCCCGCTGGACGCGGTTTCCGAAACCACGAAAATCGAGGCGCACCGCCTGACGGACGTTAAAGGCCGCAAAGCCGTCACCCTGCGCGGCGAGGTGCTCGGCATCGTCAACCTTTCCGAACTGCTCGCTCTGCCGCCCAGCCCGCCGACGGACATGCTCTCGGTCGTGGTCATCCATGACAATGAGCGCCGCCTGGGCATTGTGGTCGATACCCTGCTTGAACGCCAGGAAATCGTGATCAAGCCCCTGGGCTCCTATCTGGGCGACCTGAAGGGTCTATCCGGCGCCACCATCATGGGCGACGGCAGCGTCATCCTGATTCTCGATCCGCACGAAATCTATATGATGGCCACATCCAAGGCCATCAGCTAAAGCAATTGGGGCTTTATCCCGCGAGCCGGGGGAAGCAATCCTTCCCCCGGCTTTTTGTATGCAGAAAACCCCGCGCTAGGCGCGGGGTTTTTATTTGCTTTCGCCCTGCTGCTACGAGACAGCGGAGATTACAGAAGTCCGGCCGCGGTCAGGGCGTTTTCCAGCTTCTTCTGGTTTTCCGGCAGCGGGGGCACCAGGGGCAGCCGGGTTTCCGGCCCCATCTTTTTCATCAGGGCCAGGGCGGCTTTTACCGGACCGGGGTTGCTTTCCAGGAACATGGCCCGGTTCAGGGGCTCCAGTTCGTAATGCAGCCGCTGGGCCAGGGCCAGATCGCCCTGCTTGAAAGCGCGGCACAAGCCGGCCATTTTCGCGGGCGCGACGTTGGAGGTCACGGAAATAACGCCGTGGCCGCCGATGCTGAGAATGGGCAGCACGGTGAAGTCGTCGCCGGAGAGGAGCAGGAATTTCGGGCCGCAGTATTCAATGACGTTGGAGACCTGGTTCAAATTGCCGGTGGCTTCCTTGACGCCGACCACCTCGGGCACGTCGCGGCATACGCGGGCCAGTGTTTCCGGCAGCATAGTCACGCCGGTGCGGCCGGGCACGTTGTAGGCGATGATCGGCATGGGCACGGCGGCGGCCAGGGCCTTGAAGTGCTGGTACAGGCCTTCCTGCGTGGGCTTATTATAGTACGGAGTGATGTGGAGGGCCGCGGCGGCGCCGACTTTTTTAGCGAAGCGGGTCAGCTCGATGGCCTCGTTGGTATTGTTCGAGCCGGCGCCGGCAATGACCGGCACGCGGCCTTTAGCCTGCTCGACACAGATGCGGATCACCTTCTGGTGTTCGTCGTGGGTGAGCGTGGCGGATTCGCCGGTGGTGCCGCAGGGGACCAGGCCGTCAATGCCCTGTTCGATCTGCCATTCAATAAAAGCGCGGTACGCTTCTTCATCAACAGTGCCGCCGCGCATGGGCGTGACCATGGCGGTGATTGCGCCGGTAAACTGCATGATAGGCTCCTTCATTCACATTACGCGAGTTCCACGGCGCCGGGGGTAAGTACGCCGGAAAAAACGTGGACCGCCTTGCCGGATAAAAAGACCGCATTGCCTTCCAGGTTGATGCCGAGACATTCCTTGCCCGAAGTGTGCACCTGGACGGCCGCTTCCGTCAACCCCAGCTTGTGGGCGACAAGGACGGTGGCGGCGGCGCCGGTGCCGCAGGCGTAGGTTTCGCCCTCCACGCCGCGCTCGTGGGTGCGCAGGAGAATGGTGTTCTTGTCGACGATCTGGGCGAAATTGGCGTTGGCGCCGGCTGGCTTGAAGGCGTCGTGGTGGCGCAGGGCCGGACCGAGCGTGGCTATATCCACAGCGGCCACGTCCGGCGCAAAAAGCACGGCGTGCGGCACGCCGGTGTTCACGAAGTGGACGATGCTCTGCATGCCGGCCAGGGGGAGCGCGATAGTCAGGCGCAGATCCTTGGGCGTAG
This sequence comes from Desulfovibrionaceae bacterium, assembly GCA_031554295.1. GTDB lineage: Bacteria > Desulfobacterota > Desulfovibrionia > Desulfovibrionales > Desulfovibrionaceae > JAVBVM01. The sequence goes on from JAVBVM010000135.1 coordinate 2,798, forward strand.
GCATCTCCACCCGGGCGATGCCGGTTAGAAGGTCGACCTCGGCCCGGACAGGGCCTGCGTCCGTTCCCAGCACGTGGCGCGACGGGGCGATACCGAGGCGCGCGGCCAGCAGGGCGGCGCAGCGCGAGGCGTTGCCGCACATGTCGGCGCGGGAGCCGTCCGCATTGTAGAAATGCCAGATATAGTCCGGTTTCGGGTTCATATCGGCGGGCGGCAGGTCGAGGAAGACCAGACCATCGGCGCCTACGCCGAAAGCGCGGCGGCACAGGGCCACGGCCCAGGCGGGCATGGCCTCGCGCGGCAGGCCCAGTTCGCGGTTGTTAATGAAGACAAAATCGTTGCCGCAGCCGTGCATCTTATGGAAGGGCACGGCCTGTTGGAGCGTGGCGGTCATGAAAAAATCCCCGGAGTTCTAGAGGTTCACAAAATCAGCCGGCCTAGTCGGCCGCCTGCCCTGGGGGCGGCAGGTCCGGAATGCGCAGTTCAAGGGCCGGCCGGCCGGCCAGCTCGCTTGCCAGCTTCTCGCGCAGCCGGACCACGGCTTCAGCCAGGGCAATAATGTCTTTGGCCGCCTGTGATTCCGGCGCGCTGTCCAGAACCGGCATCTGACGGCGCACGGCATCGGGCAAATGCGAATCCGCCAGCACGCCGCCCAGGAAAATCGGATCAATATTCAGGAAGTGCTTGCAGGCTCCGGCCAGACGCTTGAAGGTGGCCGCCTCTTCCTTGCGGTTTTCCGCCTGGTTCACCAGCACGTGGAAATTGCGCAGCCCGTAACGGCCGAACAGCACCTTCATCAGGGCATAACTGTCGGTGAGCGAGGTCGGCTCGGGCGTGATCACGATCAGGCGCATGTGGGCCATGGCCGCGAATGCCTGCACTGTGGGGGTGATGCCCGCGCCCACGTCGAGCAGCAGGAATTTGTACCGCCTGAGTAGCGGACTGACGTGCGCGAGCAGGCTCTGGTGCGTGTGCGGATTGAACTCGACCAGTTCGGGCACGCCGGAGGCGGCGGGCAGCATATCGAAACCGCCCGGCTTGATGGGCGTGGCCACCTGGTCGATGCTCACATTGCCGGCCAGCATATCCTGCAACGTGTGTTCGGGGGTAAGCCCGAGCAGGACGTCCAGATTGGCCAGGCCAAGGTCGCAATCCATCAACAGCGTGGGATTGCCGGCATAGTGGAGGGCCAGGCCCAGGTTCAGCGCCAGGTTTGTTTTGCCCACGCCGCCTTTGCCGCTGACAATGGCGATGCTTAACGGAGTATTGTTTTCAGTGCTCATGGAAACGCCGGTTGTTTAAGTGTGGAACATCACCTGCAACTACATGGAACCGGAAAACAAAAATTTCTTTTCGTCGGCTCGCACCATAATCGGGGCTGCCCGTTTGGGGGCCGGGCAATCTGGCGCGTCAGACGCATCCGGCAGGGGCAGGGCATGCCAGCCGTTCAGGTCGTGGCGGGCGACCAGAGCGGTCCATTCCTCCTGCGTCATGTCCGGAATGATGCGCGCCAGAAGAAGGCGGTGAGCGGAAAACGCGCCGGAAGAAGGCGCGCACTCGGTCGCCAGAAAATCCGCCATTTCACGCAGATATTCGTTAATGCTTGAAAAATCTGAAAACGAAGGAGCGTTCATACCCTGACTCCCCATTGTTCGCAATTACGCCGCCTTGCGGCTATGCAGGAACAGCAGATGATCCCGCAGCAAGGCGTCCAGTTTGCCGTCCAGCACCCCGTCCACATCCACCACTTCCGTGTTGGTGCGGTGATCCTTCACCAGGCGGTAGGGTTGCAGGGTGTAGGTGCGAATCTGGCTGCCGAAGCCGATGGCGTCTTTGCCCTGATACTGGGCCTTTTTTTCCGCTTCAAGCTTTTGCAGCTCCAGGTCGTACAGCCGGCCGCGCAGGATGCGCATGGCTGAGTCACGGTTGCTGTGCTGCGATTTTTCGTTCTGGCACTGGGCGGAAATGCCGGTGGGCAGATGGGTGATGCGCACGGCCGAACTGGTCGTGTTCACGCTTTGGCCGCCCGGCCCGCTGGAACGGAAGATATCGACGCGCAGGTCCGAATCCTTGATGTCCAGCGTGATTTCCTGCCCCACGTCGGGGATGACGTCCACCGAGGCAAATGAGGTGTGACGCTTGCCTGAGGAATCGAACGGCGAAATGCGGATCAGCCGGTGGATGCCCTTTTCTCCTTTCAACAAGCCAAACGCGTTGGGACCGGCGATGCGGATGGTCACGCTCTTGATGCCGGCCTCTTCGCCGGCCAGGTAATCCAACTGCTCGGTGGCGAAACCGTGCGCGTCCGCCCAGCGAAGATACATGCGCGCGAGCATTTCCGCCCAATCCTGCGCTTCGGTGCCGCCCGCGCCGGGGTGGATTTCCAGGATGGCGTCCAGGCGATCCTCTTTGCCGGAAAGCAGCAGGTCCATTTCCGCCCGCTCCAGCCGTTCTTCCAGGGCGTCCAGGTGCTCAGCCAGGGATTCGAGCAAATCCTGGCTCAGTTCGCCCCGCGCGGCTTCCTCATCGGCGTAGGCCAGCCACTCCGCCACTTCGCGCTGCCGGGAGGCGAGATCCTCCATGCGGTTCACTTCTCCTTCCAGGCGGCTTTTCTCCTGCAGGACGGGCGTGAGCTTTTCCGGGGCGTTCCAGGCTTCGGGCGCGGCCAGACGGCGTTCTATTTCATCCAGTCGGGCGCGGTTGCCGGCAAGGTCAAAGACGCCCCCAGAGCGGGGCGAACAGTTCGTTGAGTCGGGATGCCTTGGTACGTAAGTCGGCAAGCTGAAGCATGGCGCAATATCCGGTTTTTCGACTTCAGTCCGGGAAAGCCCGGGCTGAAATCAGTTGGGTTATCTTTTTATATAGTACTTGCGCGCCAAAATGGCAATAAGGAACACCGCCAGGCAAAAGAACGGCACAACAGCCCGAATGCGCAGGAAAACGCTCACGTCCGAACGCGGCGCGAATTCTCCGGACAGCACGGCGGCTGTGTGCGAAGGTCCGATGGCGGCAATGCGTCCGCCCGCGTCGATGATCGCCGTAAGCCCGTTTGAGGTGGCGCGCAAAAGCCAGCGGCGCTGCTCGATTGCGCGCATGGCCGCCTGCTGGAGGTGCTGGAGCATGGCCGGCGATTTGCCGAACCATGCGTCGTTGCTGATGTTCACCAACACCCGCGCGCCGGAGGCCACGCGATCCGCCGCCAGCTCGGGAAAGATCGCCTCGTAGCAAATCAGCGCGCCCAAGGCCAGGCCATCGGGCAGGTAGAGCGGCTCTTTCCGCGTTCCGGGCGTGAAGCGCCCGACTTCCTGCAAAGCGAAGGAGAGGAAAGGGAAGTCCAAAAACGGCGGCACGTATTCGCCAAAAGGCACCAAATGTTCTTTGGCGTAAAAACCGTTCAGGCCCTGCGGCGTGATTAGCTCGGCCCGGTTTTCCAGGCCCGGCCGGGACGGCGTGAAACCGGGCGCGCCAGTCAGCAGATTGATGCGGGCGCTTCGGACAAAGGAGAGCAGCGGCAGGGCCAGGCTGCGTTCGTCGCGCAGGGAAAAAGGGGTGGCGGTTTCGGCCCAGATCACAACATCAACGCCGGGACTTTGCGCCAAGCCGGCCTCAGTCAGGCGGACATGCTCCTGTGCCGCCTGGGCGACTGACTCGCGTGACCACTTGGTGTGCTGGTCGATATTGCCCTGCACCAGCAGCGCCGAGCGGCGGGCCTGAACCGCGTCGCCTTCCGGCAGACCGCTCAGGCTATACGCGCCATAGCCGAGCAGCAGAGCCGCGAGTATCACCGCGATCCCTTTATGGAGCGGCGGCCGGGACGAGGGCAGGCCGGCCAGCAGAGCGCCGCAGACCAGAAACCCGGAAAGGCCGTAGGCCCCGAACAGGGCCGCGCCTTGCGCGCATACAGGCCAGGCGGCAAAGGCCGTGGAAAGCGAGAGCCAGGGAAAGCCGGTAAACAGCCAGCCGCGGAGATATTCCAGGCATACCCAGAGGCAGCCCAGGGCAACGGCGCGGAAAAGAAGCGGCAAAGGCGCGAAAGCGCGGGCGCACAAGCTGAAAAAGCCGGCGTACAGGGCGATGTAGGCGGCAAGCAGCAACGGGAAGGGCACGGCCGCAATCCAGGGCAGGCCGCCGAAATCGTGCGGGGGCAGGGCCACCCAGTAGAGACAGGCGGCGTTGCCGATCAGGCCGGCCAGCCAGCCCAGACGGAAGACGCGTTTTTTATTGCCGGCAAAGGCCAGGCGGGCCAGGCCGATTGGGAACAACAGGCCAAGGACGGGAATCTGCCCCAGCGGGTTGGGGAAGGCGAGCCACAAGCCCAAAGCGGCGACCACGATCCAGCCGAATTCAGCCGAACGGAAAAAGGCTGTTGAGGCCGGCGAGAAACGCTTCATTGATTGGCGGCATCCTCGGCGGGCGCGGGTGCTCTGCGTTCGGCGCGGATCTTGTGGATTCGCTTGGCGTCGGCTTCCAGAATGGAAAAGGTCCAGCCGTCAAGCTCCGCTTCCTCGCCCGGGCGCGGCACATGGCCGAGCTTCATGGTGATGTAGCCGCCGATGGTGTCCACCTCGTCCGAGGTGAAACGCACGCCCCATTCCTCCAGATCCTCAAGCAGGGCGCGGCCGGTCAGCAGCAGGGCGCCGCCCTCGATCGGACGGATGTCCTCCTCGCGCGGGGCGTCGTGTTCGTCCTCAATGTCGCCGACAATGAGTTCAAGCACGTCCTCAATGGTCACCAGGCCGGAGGTGCCGCCGTATTCGTCAATGGCAATGGCCATGTGGTTTTTGCGCGAGCGGAACTCCTCCAGCAGTTTCTGCACGTTTTTCGTTTCCGGCACAAAAAAGGGCGGCCGCATGATGGAGGCTATTGTCCCCGGCTTGTCCGCTTCAATCGGGTTGGGGGTGTACAGCGCGCGCAGCACGTCCTTGGCAAAGGCCACGCCCACGATATTGTCGCGGGTTTCCTTGTAAATGGGAACGCGCGAGTGGCCGGTTTCGACAATCCGGCTGATCACGGCGGAAAGGGGGTGGGAAATTTCCTCGCAAATGATGTCCGTGCGCGGGGTCATGATGTCCTGCACCTGCACGTCGTCCAAGTGCAGGATATTGAGGAGCATGGAGCCTTCTTCCGGCTCGATGTCCCCGTCTTCACGGGCGTTGAGGATGGCCTGCTCGACCGCGTCCTCCGAGTGGGACTTGAACAGCCGCGTGAAACGCGACCAGATGGGACTGTCCGATTCTCCGGCCAAACGATCTCCTCCTGCTGATCATGAAAAAAAACAACGCTCTTCAGAGCTTTTCCGACATCGCGCGAAGCCGCGCGCGGGAAAGCTCCGCGGAATCTGTATGTTTATAGCGATATCAGTTCGTGGTCCGCTTGGCAAGAACGGCACAATATACGGCCGAATAGCCGCGAAAGACCGGCGCCGCTGCCCGCCAGGGAGGCTTATTGCAGGGCCGCCAGCTCGTGCTCGCGGAACGCTTCAAGATGGCAGCGCATGCTCCAGTTGCCGATGGCTTCAATCTCGCCGCCTTCCGGCAACTGCGTCCAGTAAAGAATTGTGGGTTCGGCTTCCTGCGGCTTGGCCTGGAATATGAACTGCAGGCCGATTTCCATATCCTGCGTGGTAAAATCGGTATAGTAATTCTGAACGCGGCACAGAGTCCAGAAGCGCAGCCTTTGGCCGGTTTCCCCGATTTCCTTGAGTTCCAGGAGCACCGCGAAACGGCTGGAGAGATTGAATTCAAGGCCCGCCGCCTTGTACGTCTGCAAGGGAACCGTCAGGCGCACGCCGCCGGCGGAGATGTTCCCCAGGCTGACCTGGGACAGCTTGGAGGGGATATAGGCCATCACCGGCTTGCCCCATTCGCGCATGTCCTTGGGGATGTGGCCGGTTTCGTCCGTGGGGTCGGTCCACACCGCGATGCCCAGAACATATTCCCTGGGCGGAGCGACGCGCAAATAGCCACGTTTCTGGCGGCGCTCGAGCAGTTCCGGCAGCTCAAGTTCAAGCAGCCAGATCTGGTTGGAGGGGCGCATGGCGGAAACTTGCGCGGTAAAGCCGAAGAATTGCGGCTTTCTGTTCTCCATGATCCGGAAAAAGGCTGTTATTTCGCGGCCATGAATATTTCCGGTGAAGTTTTTCAAAGAGATGCATTCCAGCGTGAGCAGGGTGCCCGTTACCGCCACGGCCGTGCAATAGGCGGGAATTTTCCCGCCGTGGGTGCTGAGCAGCACTTCAAAGCGGCTGCGCTGGTCAATGGCGTTTTGCAGCAGGTCGCGAATTTGCGCGGACTCTCTGATCAGGCCGTGGGGCACATAACGCTTCCGGCGCTGCCGGATGCTCATCGTCATGATGATGGTCGCCAGCACGGCGATGATCACCACCAGAATACCGATCAAGGTGATGGCGTTCTGCAGATCGTACCGGCCGAATTTGAAGCTCCGGGAAATGCCGTCCAGAATAGTTTCTCCGGCGGAGGGGAGAGAGGGAAACAAAATGGACGACATGAGGGGCATGGAGGCTCCGGGCCAAAGCGTGTTTGCGTTGTGCTCGAGCTTATATGCCAAAAAGTGGGCGCGCTTGCAACGGAAATCGGGACACATTCGCCGCCGAACAGCCGCCGCGCCGCAAGATCATTATTTTAAGCCGCGTTTTCCTGGCTCATTTTTCGGATGTGAATGACGAGGCAGGCAATGGCCGCCGGGGTTATGCCGGAAATGCGTCCGGCCTGCCCCAGGGTCAGAGGCCGCACTTTGCTCAGTTTTTCCACGAGCTCGCGCGACAAGCCCGCCACGGCCGCGTAGTTCATGCCTTCGGGAATAGGCGTTCGCTCGGCGCGGGAGGCGGCGGCCACCAGATCCGCCTGGCGCTTCAGATAGCCGGAGTACTTCAGGTCCGTTTCCACCAAATCGCGCACCGCTTCGGAATATTCAAGGCATTCAGGGCAGAAGGGCGCGAGATCCGCAAGGCGCAGGCCCGGCCGGCGCAGCAGGTCCGTCAGAGTCAGGCCGCCCTGCGGCAGGCGTTGCCTCATGGCGGCAAAGCGCTCGCAGGTTTCGGCGTCCGAGCCAAGCCGGTGTTTCTCCAGGTGGCCGCGCAATTTTTCCACATCGCTCATTTTCGCACTGAAGGCCGTCCCCTGTTCGTTGTCGATCAGGCCGCGTTCGCGGCCCACGGGCGTGAGGCGGATATCCGCGTTATCCTCGCGCAGAAGCAGGCGGTGCTCGGCCCGGGAGGTGAACATGCGGTACGGCTCAAGCGTGCCGCGCGTGACCAGGTCATCCACCAGCACGGCCGTATATGCCTGGTCGCGCCGCAAAAGAAAGGCCGGGGCGCCGGCAATGGCGGCCGCGATGTTCAGCGCCGCCCACAGCCCTTGGGCCGCGGCCTCCTCATAGCCCGAGGTGCCGTTGATTTGCCCGGCCAGATACAGGCGGGCCACCGCCTTGCTCTCCAGCGTGGTTTTCAGCTGCACGGGGTTCACATAGTCGTATTCAATGGCGTAGCCGGGGCGGGCGATAATCGCCTCCTCCAGGCCGGGGATGGTTTTGACCAGGGCTTCCTGCACATCCAGGGGCAGGCTGGTGGAAATGCCGTTGGGGTAGCATTCCGGCGAGTCCAGTCCTTCGGGTTCAATGAAAACCTGGTGGCGCGGCCGTTCGGGGAAACGGGCCACCTTATCCTCCACGGACGGGCAATAGCGCGCGCCCGTGCCGGAAATAACACCGGTGAACATGGGCGAGCGGTCGAAGGCCGCGCGGATGACGGCATGGGTGCGTTCGTTGGTCCAGGTGGCATGGCAGGGCGCCTGCGGCAGCGTGATGCCCGGCCCGTGGAAACTGAAGGATTTCGGGCTGTCGCCGGGCTGGACCTCCATTTTGGAAAAATCAATGCTGCTGCGCAAAAGACGCGGCGTGGTGCCGGTCTTCAGCCGGCCCAACTCAAGGCCGGCCTGTTCGAGCGACTGCGAGAGGCCCTCGGCCGCCGCATCGCCCATGCGGCCGCCGGAAAAATTGTTCAGGCCCACGTGGATTACCCCGCGCAGGAAGGTGCCGGTGGCCAGCAGCACATAGTCCGCCGCCAGCTCGCGCCCGAAGGTGGTGGACACGCCGCATACCCGGCCCGCATCCACCAGCAGGCGTTGCGCCGTGTCCTGCAACACCCACAAATTGGGCTGGCTGAACACGTCCGCCTGCACGGCCCGCATGTATTCCTGCCGGTCGATCTGGCAGCGCGTGGCGCGTACGGCAGGGCCTTTGCTGGCGTTCAGGGTACGGAACTGGATGGCGGCCTGATCGGCCCACAGGCCCATGCGGCCGCCCAGGGCGTCGATTTCCCGCACCATATGGCCCTTGGCCAATCCGCCGATGGCCGGATTACAG
>JAVBVM010000197.1:0-2861 GCA_031554295.1 Desulfovibrionaceae bacterium
CGGGCCGCCGGTGGAGCGCCCGGCCAGCGCCAGGGCGATGTCGATGATGAAGCGTCCCACCCCGGCCTTTTCCAGAACCGACCCGAATAAGATGAAGACAAAGACAAAGGTGGACGACACTTCCAGCGGCGTGCCAAAAATGCCCTCGGTACCCAGGTACATGTGGTTGATGATGCGGGTGATGCTGAAGCCGCGGTGCGCGAAGGACTCGGGCATATAGCGGCCGAAATAGCAGTAGAGCAGCGCCAGTATGGCCAGAATGGGCAGAACCGGGTTGGATATGCGGCGCGTGGCCTCCAGCAGCACCACGATCAGGATGAAGCCCATGGTCAGGTCCATGGTGGTGGGCATGCCGGCCCGCGTGGTCAGGGGGATATAGTTGACCACCAGGTACATGGTGGAAACCACGCCCAGCAAGGCGAGGATGAAATCATACCAGGGAATGCCGTTGTTCAGGCCGTGCTTTGCCCGGGGCGGGTAGAGCAGAATGGTCAGGGAAAGGGCAAAGGCCAGGTGCACCGCGCCCTGCGACTGGATCGGCAGAAGCCCCACGCCGGCGGTGGCGAAGTGGAAAAAGGCCATGCCGACGGCCAACAGGGAAACCAGAAAACCCTTCCAGCCGAACAGCAGACGGAAGCGCGCCTCCGCGTCATATTTTTTCATGATCGCGTCGAGGTTGAGATCGTCTTTTTCCCGGAGCGATTCGGCAGAAGAGTTTTTCATCCGTCTCCCTGTGTTATGCTTTACAGAAAGAAAAGAACGCGGTTGGCGACCACGCGATGAAACGGAAACTGTAAGGCAATAATACAGTTTGCCGGACAGCTGTTGGCATTGCTTAAAATAGCAAAGTATCGCAGTGCATGCAATAGCGCATGGGGTGGGCTACTTTGCGAGCGAATCGCGAGCTATTTCAGGAGGAAGTTCCACTTCGTAAAACAAAGGCCAGAGCTTGCCGGTCAATAAAAGCCGCTGTTCCCGGGCGTCCCAGGCTATGCCGTTCAAGACGGCCCCGTCGATGTCCTTGTATTGACCCGCAAGCTGCGCGCAATCGATCCAGAATAGAACCGGGCACTCGCCTGTTTCCGGCGATTTCCGGCGCGGGTCCAGCGCCGCGATCCGGTCCGCCTGCCAGACATTGGCAAGCAGCAGGCCGTTCACGCACTCCAGTTCGTTGAGCAGATCCACCGGCTTTCCGGCGTCCGTGACAATCAGGCGATCCTGTTCCTCCCAGACCCCGCTCCGGTCAGGGCGCACCCGCCGCAAAACGGACGAGCCGTCGCTCAGCCAGAGATCCGGTCCATCGGAGCACAGGCCCCAGCCTTCGCCGGGCAGGGGGAAAAAGTCCAGAAGCTTGAAGTCGGATTCGCGCAACGCATAGCGCACGCCGTCCCGCCAGGTAAGCACGTGGATCACCCCGTCAAGCGCCGCGCTGCCTTCTGCGAAGCGCCGGGGAAAGAGGAATGGCTGAAGCTCCTGACCGTTGCACGGATCCAGGCGGAAGAGCCCGGAATGGCCATAGCGCCCCGTGCTTTCATAGAGAAAGCCGTTGGAGAAAAACAGGCCCTGCGTGAAGTGCGCGGGGTTGTGCGGCATGGTACCTTTCACCCGCGCCGGGATCAGCGGGGCGGATGTTTCCGCCGCGAAGGCTCCGGCGCGGAGCGCTGTGGCAATACACAGCGAGCACAAAAGGGGTTTCAGCCAGCGCATGTGGCCTCCGGCAAAGAGTTTGAGGGGCTAGACAGCGCCGTCATGGAGGTCTTTTTGCCTGTGCCGCCGCCCTGGCGTCACCGCCCGGGCGGCGACCAGCCTTGGGGCGCCATATGGCGTAAAAAAACCTCGACGATCCGGGAATCAAATTCAGTATCCCGCTGGGCGTGGAGCAGGTCGCACGCCTTGGACACGGGCCAGGGGTCTTTATATTGGCGCGTGCTGACCAGCGCGTCATACACATCGGCTATTTTCAGGATGCGGGCTGTCAGACTGAGTTCCGCGCCCGTTACGCCATCGGGATACCCCTTGCCGTCAAGCCTTTCATGGTGTTCGAGAACGCCATGGATGACGGCTTCGGGCAATGCGATAGGCGATAGAATATCCGAGCCCTTTCTGGGGTGACTCCGCATGGCCCGGAACTCCTCGTCGCTCAATATGCCCGCCTTGTTCAGCACATTGTCCGGCACGCCTATTTTGCCCACATCATGCAGAATGCCCGCAAGAAAGACATCCTCGACGCTTTCCTCCGGCAGCCCGAGCCAGATGGCCAGATCTCTGGCCAGGGCGGCAACCCGCTCGCTGTGCCCGGCGGTGACGGGATCTTTGGCGTCTATGGCGCCGCTCAAGGCGCGGATGGTGGCGAAAAGCATCGTCTGGCGTTTGATCTGCTCCTCAATGGCGGTATAATGCGTGGCCACGGAAACGACGAGAGCGGCGACGCTTTTCAGGGTTTCCAGGTGCAGCTTGCGATCCCACCCGGCCAGGGCGAACGTGGCCCGGCCCGGAAAAGGCAGGGGGATGAGGAGGCGGTGCCGCGGCGCGGCGGCGGCGTAATGGGGAATGACGAGCAGGCCCTGTGTCGCGTCCTGCGCCGAGGAAACATGGGAGGCGCTTTCGCCGAAACGGCGGGCCGCCGCCTCAAGGCAGCGGGCGATGGCCGGCGAAGCGGCGTCGGCCCGGGCCGCGAGTAAGGTGAGATCGCAAAGGGCGGCGATTTTGGGCCAGACCATATGCAGGTAGTCGGAGAAGCTGGTCTCGGCCGCCGCCTGGGAAGACATGCGACGGGGGAAAAGCAGAATTTCCTCCAAGGGAAGAGACCGGACGGACCATTCCCGTTCAAAAGCCGACATCCTCCATGACACGGCCGCCCC
>JAVBVM010000169.1:0-4155 GCA_031554295.1 Desulfovibrionaceae bacterium
GACGCAAAAATGGAAATATTTCAACTAGAGTATAAAAAATCCTATATACGATAAAGAGCGCCCCACGCCTGGGGTAAAGACGGTGGCGCGGGTACCTTCAGCTCCATCAGCGCGGCGATCGGGTCTCGGGTTTTGGCGGGGGGGCGGATTGCGCGGGACGTAATTTTTGTATAGGTTCCTTTTCGGCTGAATGGAGTTCGCATAATGTCACATCTTGTCTTGGCACCGCTGACCGGACTGGTGAGCCTCCTCGGCGCGTTCACGTTGCGCGTTCTGGGAGCCATGGGTTCCCAGCTTCTATTCACGCTGGACGGGCTGGCGCGCATGTTCTCCTCTTCGCGCCAGTTCGGCCGCACGGTGCGGCAGTTGTATATTATCGGCGCGCAGTCCCTGTTCGTGATCGCCCTGGTCGGCTTGTTCACGGGCATGGTGCTGGGCCTGCAGGGCTATTACAGCCTGTCCCAGTTCGGGGCCGTGGGTTTTCTGGGCTCGGCCGTGTCGCTTTCGTTGATCCGGGAGCTTGGGCCAGTGCTGGCGGCGATCATGGTGACGGCCCGCGCCGGCTCGGCCATGGCGGCGGAAATAGGCGTGATGCGCATTTCCGACCAAATTGACGCATTGGAGGTCATGGACATCAATCCCATGTCCTTTCTGGTTTCGCCCCGCTTGCTCGCCTCATTGCTCGTTTTTCCCATGCTCACGGCGCTGTTTGATCTGATCGGCATCGCGGGGGGCTACATCGCGGGCGTGAACCTTCTGGGCGTCAACTCCGGCGTGTATTTCCACCGGATTTACAGCAGCGTGAGCATGACGGACGTCAGCGGCGGCTTTATCAAGGCCCTGGCCTTCGGGCTGATCGTCGCGGCGGTTTCCTGCTACCAGGGCTATTTCGCCCATATGCGCCGTGACGGCGTGGGGCCCGAAGCCGTGAGCAGCGCGACCACATCGGCGGTGGTGCTGTCTTGCGTGTTCATTCTCATGGCCGACTATATTCTGACTTCGTTTCTCCTGTAAGCGGCGGTGATTTTGTGGCGGACAACAGTGTAAAACATCTCTGGAACATCGACCTGCGCGATCTGACCATCGGCTACAGTCTGGACAAGCCGGTGCTTTCGCAGCTCAACGCCTCGCTGCCGGCCGGGAAGATCTCCATGATCCTCGGTGAATCGGGCTGCGGCAAATCCACCCTGCTGCGGCACTTTCTGGGGTTGATGCGGCCGCTGGCCGGCTCTGTGAGCATGGGCGGGCATGATATTTTCCAGCTGAAGCCCAAGGAGTTCCGCCGTCTGCGCCGTCGTATGGGCGCGCTGTTTCAGGACGGGGCGCTGCTCGGCTCTTTCACGCTGTTCGAAAACGTGGCCCTGCCCCTGCGCGAGCACACGCGCCTTTCCCCGGATACCATCGCGGAAATCGTTGATCACAAGCTCGGCCTGGTCGGCCTGGCCGGCGCCGGCGACCGCTACCCCAACCAGCTTTCCGGCGGCATGCGCAAGCGGGCGGGCCTGGCGCGCGCCTTGGTGATGAACCCGCCCATCCTGCTCTGCGACGAGCCAACCTCGGGTCTGGACCCGATCAACGCCGCCCAGATGGACAAGCTGCTGCTGGATACGGCCCGCTATTTCCATGGCATGACCACGGTGGTGGTCAGCCATGACCTGGCGAGCCTGGAGCGCATCGCTGATCACGTGCTGTTGCTGCACGCCGGCGGCATCGCCTTTTCCGGCGGCCTGAAGGACTTTCTCGCTTCGGATGACCCCTATGTGAAACGTTTCCTGAACAGCGAACCGTCTCAGGCGGGCCGCCTGCCCGTTGACTTGCGGCCTGGCGTGCAGGCTGAGTTGGACAAATGGCTGGAGTGAGAGAACAAGCGAACTGAGTGAAGAGGGCGGGGCAAAGGCGGCTTTGCATCTCCGCGCAACTAAGGTATGTGGAAACTATGAACACGAAAAAATACTCGCGCGAATTCGTTGTCGGCTGCTTTGTGCTGCTGGGGCTGATTTGCATCGGCTATATGACCATCAAGCTTGGTCGCATGGAATTGTTTTCCCGCCAGGGATATTACATTTCGGCGGTGTTTTCCTCCATTTCCGGTCTGCGCGTGGGGGCGGATGTGGAAATCGCCGGCGTTCCGGTCGGCCGGGTGACGGGCCTGAGCCTGGAGCCGGACGCCGGGGCGGCCCGGGTGACCATGAACCTTGATCTCGGGATTAAAGTGGGCGCGGACGCCATCGCGGCCATCAAGACCAGCGGCATCATCGGCGACAAATTCGTGGACATCGCGCCGGGAAGCATGAAAAATATCCTCCCGGAAGGGGGCGTCATCACCGCCACCATGGGCGCGGCGGACATTGACGATCTGATCAACCAGTTCTCTATGGCCAGCGCCTATTCGCTGAACTCATACAGCCTCACCGGCGTGTTTTCCTCCGTGGCCGGCCTGCAGGCCGGGGCGGCCGTGCAGATTGCCGGCGTCTCCGTTGGCCAGGTGGCCTCCATCACCCTGGATTCCGAACAGGGCACGGCGGCGGTGGAGTTGCGCATCAACAAAAGCGTGCAGCTGCCCGAAGATATCATTGCCTCGGTCAAGACCAATGGCATCATCGGCGGCAAATATGTGAGCATTTCGCTCGGCGCGTCCGAGACCATGCTTAAGGACGGCGGCACGATCCACAATACCGAACCGTCGCTTGATATCGAAGCTCTCATTAGCAAATATGCCCTTGGCGGAGTGTAATGTGAAAGGTAAAAAACATATCCTGTCCGGCCTGCTCGCGCTGGCGTTCCTTTTCTGCCTGGCGCCGGCTCCGGTCAACGCCCAGAGCGCCGACCCGGCCGAAGCCAGAGCCGCGCTGCAGGCGGACGTCGATGCCGTGCTGACCATTCTGCGTAAGCCCGAATATAAAAATCCGGCCACCCAGCCGGAACTGCTGAAGCAGGTGGAGGAAAAAATCTACTCCATCTTCGACTTCACCGCCTTTGCCGCCGGCACGGTCGGCCCGCGCTGGAGAAGCTTCACCGCCGACGAAAAAACGCGTCTGACCGACGCCTTCGCCGATCTGCTCCGGGCCACCTACCTGAGCAAGTTTGAGAACTACGACGGCGAAGACCTGCTCTATACCGGCGAAACCGCCAAGGGCGCCACGGTTGAAGTGGCCACCGTGATCCGCACCACGGACAATAAGCAGATTCCCATCACTTACCGCATGATGAAACGCGACAAATGGGTGGTTTTTGATGTGGTCGCCGAGGGTATGAGCCTGGTGCAGAACTACCGTACCCAGTTTCAGGACGCCCTGATCAAGGAAACGCCGGATCAGCTCATCACCCGCATCAAGGCGCAGACGGATAAAGTGCGGACAAAGAAGGCCAGCTAACACCCCATGTTACGATTATTTTTTTTCACCCTGTGTTGCTGCGCGCTTTTCCAAGGCTGCGCCAGCCAAGCGACTCCCGTTGTTCCGGCGGAATCCGCCCCGATTGCCGAGGCGGCCGCCGCCCCCGCTTCCCCGGCCGATGCGGAAGCCGAAACCAATGCCGAGGCTCCCGGTCCTGTCGGCTCCAACGGCGATGATGACGATTATTACAATAACTTCGCCGAACTCTACGGCGATGACGCCGCCTTCACGCCCGTGCCCGATCCCTTCGAGGCATGGAACCGTTTTTGGTTCGGCTTCAACGATGTGACCATGCGCTATGTGGTCAAGCCCATATACAAGGGCTGGGAATTTATCACCCCGCAGGAAGTGCGCAGCGGCATCAGCAATTTTTTCCACAACCTGACCGCGCCCATCCGTTTCCTAAACTGCCTGTTCCAGGGGAAATTCAACGATGCGGGCGTTGAACTGAGCGCCTTCATCATCAATACCGTGGTCGGTCTCGGCGGCACCATCGACGTGGCCAGCCGCCACGAGGAAGTGCAGGCCCTGGATCGCGACGAGGATTTCGGCCAGACCCTCGGCGTCTGGGGAGCGGGCGAAGGCGCCTACATTGTCTGGCCCCTGCTCGGCCCGAGCAACGCGCGCGACACGGTCGGCTTCATCGCGGATTTCTTCATGGATCCGACCCTCTACATGGGTCTGCAACCCTACCTGACCATCGGTACGGGCATGCACCGCTTTAATTCCATGGGCGATGCCATTAGCGCGTATGAAGCCA
>JAVBVM010000199.1:0-9873 GCA_031554295.1 Desulfovibrionaceae bacterium
AGGGACTACCTGGGGAGAGAATAGCTTCCGGCATGAACGGGAAAACGCCGACATCGCCTTTAACTGAACGGAAGCTCCTTCGGGAGCTTCCGGCCTTATTTTTCATTTTTTTCGCCATCATGCTCACGGCCAGCCTGGCTACTTATTCGCAGACGGATCCGGGCATGAACCACGCCCTGCGGCGGCCGGAAAACATCCACAACGCCGTGGGACTTTTCGGCGCCTACCTGGGCAGCGCCCTGGCGGATTTGTTCGGCATCGCCGCCTTCATCTGGCCGATTTTTTTCGTTTTGCTCGCCCTGCGCATCACAGTCTGGCGTTCCCCCATGCTTTGGTGGCGCTGGCTGGGCTTTTTCCTGCTGGGCTTCTGCCTGGTCTGGGGCGCCTCGGCCTTCGGCCTGAAAATAGGCGACATGCAGGGCGGCGGGCTTATGGGGCACAGTCTGCACAATCTGTTCAGCTTCCTGCTCAGGCCGTTCGGGGCCGTGCTGCTCTGGATGCTGGCCACCATCTGTTCGGTGCAGCTGCTGTTCGAGCTTTCCTTTACGGATCTTGCCCATGCGGCCCGTACGGGCATCCTGCGCCTGCGAATTCTCGCACGGAAGCTCCGGACTGGAAGAAAGGCCGAATCAGCCCCGGCCGTGCAGAAAGACTCCGGAAAGATTGAGATCCGTTTCCGCAAACCTGAAGCTGAACTTGAAAAAACGGCCGAGGCTCCAGCCATGGCCCGTCCGTCTTTTGTCCTTGATCGGGATGATGCGCGTCCCGGCGAGAACGGAACGCCGGGGCAGGGCGTTTTTCTTGCTCCGGAGATTCGTGGTGAAGAGCAGCCTTCGCTGTTGCCGCCTCTTTTGCCCCCGGCCTCAACGGAAGATCCGGCCCCTGAAAAAACGCCGCAGGCCACATCGGAAAAACCTTCTCTGTTCAATTTGTCCGGCAAGTTTTCCCGGCTGCTCCGCAAGGGCGGCGCTCCCGCCGACACAAAAGAACGGCCGCAGGAAAGCCAAATGGCGGCCGTGCGGGCGGAATCCCCTGAAGATCCCGCCGAGCTTGCCGATGCTCTGGCCCAGGAAAACCTGGAGCCTATCCCGGACTGGTTGTCCGCCGCCTTCGGTGGCCCGGGGCAGCGCCCGGCGCCCCTTGCCTCCTCGAGCATGCCCGCGACCGTGCCGCAATCCGCCCAGAACACTCCTAAAGCCGCCAAACCCAAAGCCACGCGCCGCGTGCCGCTGCCGGATCTGGATCTGCTGGCCCCGACCGTTCCCGGCGGTTCCCGCATGCAGCGGGAACTGCTGGAGGAAAAGGGCCGCAAGGTCATGTCCTGCCTGGCGGACTTCAGCGTGCAGGGCGAACTGGTGGGCATCACGCCCGGCCCGGTGGTCACCATGTTCGAAGTGCGGCCCGCGCCGGGGGTAAAGGTCAGTCGCATCGCCGGGCTCTCCGACGATCTGGCCTTGGCCCTGAAGGCCATTGCCGTGCGCATCCAGGCCCCCATTCCCGGCACTGACACCGTCGGCATTGAAATTCCCAACGAGACACGGGAGACCGTGAACTTTCGCGAGCTGCTGGCCTCGAGCTCGTTCAAGAACGCCCCTTCGTTGCTCAGCATGGCCATTGGCAAGGATATTGCCGGCGCGCCGGCTGTGACGGATCTGGCGCGCAGGCCGCACTTGCTGGTGGCGGGCGCCACCGGCGCGGGCAAAAGCGTGTGCCTGAACTCCATTCTCCTGAGCCTGCTCTACAAAGCCCGGCCCAACGAGGTGCGCCTGCTGCTGATTGACCCCAAACGCATTGAGCTGGCTGTCTACGAGGACCTGCCGCACCTGGCGCATCCGGTGGTCACGGAAACGCACCACGCGAAAAACGCCCTGGACTGGGCCGTGCATGAGATGGAGCGCCGCTACAAAGCCATTGCCCGCCTCGGCGTGCGCAATATTGAAGGATACAACGAAAAGCTGGCCTCATTCGGCGCGGACATCCCCGAGAACCTGCGCGATCTTGAGCCCATCCCCTTTCTGATCATCATCATCGACGAATTGGCCGACCTCATGCTCACGGCCAGCAAGGAAGTGGAAACCAGCATCGTGCGCCTGGCCCAGTTGGCGCGCGCCGCCGGCATGCACATGATTCTGGCCACGCAACGCCCCAGCGTGGATGTGGTTACCGGCTTGATCAAGGCGAACTTCCCTTGCCGCATCTCTTTTCAGGTCACTTCCAAACACGACTCGCGCACCATCCTTGATACCGTGGGCGCGGAATACTTGCTCGGCAAAGGCGACATGCTGTTCAAGCCGAGCGGCGGCCGGATCACCCGCCTGCACGGCGCCTTTGTCAGCGACGCCGAAGTGGCTTCAGTCGTCAACTACTGGAAAAAGCAACTGCCGCCGTCCTATATGGTGGACCTGACCGACTGGTCCAGCGGCGGGGAAAACAATGAAATGATCAGCTCCGGCGCGGACGGCGACGACGCCCAATACGCCGAGGCCGTGGACTTTGTCCGCTCGCAGGGCAGGGCTTCCATCTCGCAGATCCAGCGCCGTTTCCGCATCGGCTTCAACAAGGCCGCCCGCTACGTGGAACAGATGGAGCAGGACGGCATCATCGGCCCCGCCGAGGGCAGCCGTCCGCGCGAGGTGGTGCGCTGACAGGCGCGTCGCCCACGTATCCCACACCAGTACAGAGGATTATGTCTATGTATACCCGCACCTTTACTCTTGCCGCGGCGTTCATTCTGCTGCTTTTCTGTGGAACGGCGCTGGCGGCTGAAAATGTCCAAGCCTTGTCCGAACGTCTGCAAAAAATCTACGGCGCGCTCGATACCTTTCAGGCCGATTTCACCGAGCAGAATACCCACCGCGAAAGCGGCGACACGCAAACCCTTTCCGGAAAAATCTACTTTAAAAAACCCTTCCTGTTGCGCTGGGAAGTGCAAAGCCCCTCGCCGGAGCTGTTGATCCTGGCCCGGGACGCGGCTTGGCAGTATATTGAGGAAGAAAAGCTCGCCTACAAGTACCAGCCGACCATGGCCACCGATTCCGGCTTGCTCTTCCGCGTTCTAACCGGCCAAACCCGCCTGGACCAGGAGTTCGATATCTCCACAGTCAAGCACGAAAATGGCCTGGATCACCTGCGCGGCTTCCCCAAAGAACCCGTGCCGCAAATGATCGAAGCCGAAATCTGGGTGGACGCGGCCACCGGCCACGTCCAGCGCGTGCGTAGCGTCGACTTTTACGGTAACAGCATGGACGTGACCCTGCACAGCCTCACCATGAACCCCAAACTTCCCGATGACCTCTTCACCTTCACTCCGCCTGACGGCGTTCTGGTGGAAGATAATACGATTCCGCCTCAGTAAGGGAAGGGCATGCCTCCGGCGGTCAAAGGGACAATGCCCCCTTGGAAGCCTTTCTATTTCCATGATCCGTTTCCGTGTTTTTCGCGGCAGGGTTCGTGCTGGGCGCGCGCAAGCTCCTGTTGTTCCGATCGGAGGTTCCGGGAGTCATCTGCTTTTCCCGGGCCGCCGCCTTCTTGAGGGAAAACCTACGTTTCCACGTCAGTCGGAGTAACGCTGAGACCGGGCGTCGGCAAAGCCAAAAGCGCTGGAGTCTTGGGTTTTGGCGTTCTGGGCTTTCAGCGCGAGTTCAGCTTTAGGAAAATCAACGCCGCCCGGTCCGGTGTAACGACTCGCGGCGTGGAAACGGGAATTTCCCCACAAAGGGCGGCGATGTTCAAGCATGAATGTCTCGCAAAATACAAAACGGACCCGTAGCTCATAATAAAAAAACCTCCGGCCGCGTGTTCATTTTGCGGGCAGAACGTTCGCCTGAACGAAGCGCTAATCCGCAAAATGAACACGCGGCCGGACATATGGGGGGTTCCAAGGGGCCATTGGCCCTCTTGGCTGTCGGAGGCATCTTCTCTTCTTTCTACAGTTCCTTGCAGATATTTTCCGCGAAAGTGGAGCACTTCACTTCGCGGGCACCGGGGATCTGGCGGGCTAGGTCGTAGGTGATTTGGCCGTTGGCAATTGCCCGGCCGATGGCGGGGATGATCAGGTCGGCGGCTTCAGCCCAGCCCATATGGCGCAACATCATCTCGCCGCTGAGAATAACGGAGCCGGGGTTGACCTTGTCCTGTCCGGCGTACTTGGGGGCGGTGCCGTGGGTGGCTTCGAAAACGGCGGCCTTGTCGCCGATGTTGGCGCCGGGAGCCATGCCGAGCCCGCCGACCTGAGCGGCCAGAGCGTCGGATATATAATCACCGTTGAGGTTGGGCATGGCGAGGACCGAAAATTCGTCGGGCCGTAGAAGGATCTGCTGGAACATGTTGTCGGCAATGCGATCCTTGATCACGATTTGGCCGGGCTTTTCCGTGCCTTCGCGGGCGACGCGGCCGGCGTATTCGCGTTCGGCAAGTTGGTAGCTCCAGTCGCGGAAGGCGCCTTCGGTGTATTTCTGGATATTGCCTTTGTGCACCAGGGTGACGCTGGCTTTGTTGTTTTGCAGGGCGTAGTCGATAGCCCGGCGCACCAAACGTTCGGTGTTGCGGGCGCTCATGGGCTTGATGCCGATGGCGCAGTCCGCATGCAGGGTAGTTTTAAACCTGTCGTTCATGAAGGCGATGAGCTCGCGCGCCTGGGGGGAGCCGGCCGGCCATTCGATGCCGGCATAGACGTCCTCGGTGTTTTCCCGGAAGACGATCATGTCGACCAGTTCCGGTTGCTTGACCGGGCCGGGCACACCCGGTATCCAGCGCACCGGCCGAATGCAGGCGTAGAGGTCGAGCTCCTGGCGCAGGGTGACGTTGATGGAGCGGAAGCCACCGCCCACCGGCGTGGTCAGGGGACCCTTGATGGCCACCTTAAGATCGGCGATCTGCTGGACCGTGGCCGGCGGCAGATAGTGGCCGGTTTTAGCAAATGCCTTTTCGCCGGCCAGCAACTCGACCCATTCAATGGCTCGTTTGCCGCCGTAAGCCTTGGCTACGGCCGCGTCAAAGACCATCTGGCTGGCCTTCCATATATCAGGACCGGTGCCGTCGCCTTCGATGAAGCCCACAGCCGGGCGATCGGGAACGATAAGCTCTCCTTTCGCGTCATAGGAAATATTGCTCATATTCATAAACTCCTTGCCGATATCAATAGTTACAACTTTGTTCCGCTACAGGCCGCCGTTACAAACCGACTGAGGCGCGCAGGGCGCGGGCCTCTGACGGCGTGAGGCTGCGGGCTTTACCTTTAGACAGCTCGCCCAGAAAAAGCGGGCCATGCTGGATGCGGCGCAGCATCAGGATAGTCAGTCCCAAATCGCGGCACATACGGCGGATCTGGCGGTTGATGCCCTGATGAAGGGTCAGTTCGAGCAGGGTGGAGCGTCTGTCGCTCTCAAGAATGCGCGCCTCAACCGGGGCAAGCTTTTCGCCTTCGGCCAGATTCATGCCGTTAGCCATGGCGGCCAGGCTTTTTTCCGACACATGACCGCGCACGCGCACCAAGTAAACGCGGGCGTGATCCCAACTCGGGTGCGTGAGGCGATTGGCCAGTTCGCCGTCGTCGGTCAGCAACAAAAGCCCTTCGGAGAAATAATCCAACCGCCCCACCGGGTAAATACGTTTTTCGCGCATCTCCGGCGGCAGGATGTCCAGTACTGTCTTGCGGCCCTGCGGGTCGCGCACGGTGGAGACAACTTCAATCGGCTTGTGCAGTAAAATATAGGTGAACCGTCCGGCCCGCGCGGAACCCGGGACGGCCTGCGGGCCGAGATCCAACTCGCGGCCGTCCACTTCAACCCGATCCCGGCCGGGCACAATGCGCGCGCCGGGCGAGGCAAGCGGTTCACCGTTGACGCGCACACGTCCGGCTTCAATCATTTCATCGGCCTGGCGGCGCGAACAGAGTCCCAGTGAGGCCAGCAGCTTGTTGATGCGGATGCCTTCGCCGGACGCGTGTGACTTTTCAGGGCCACTTTCGGATTGGGAAACAGAAGAACGGTTCATATGCTTAGAGATGGATAACGCTGTCGGCTAACTGCATGGCGGTGACCACATCCAGCATGTTCGTGGTTTCGCCGATCGCCTTGGCATTCGTTAAGCCGTAGTGGATAAGACAGGTGCCGCAAACCAGGATTTGCACGCCTGATTCAGATATTTTTCGCAATTGGGCAAGGGTGGGGCTGTTTTCCACCGCCAGTCGCACAGCGCCGTTCAGCATAATGACTTTCCAGAGCTCGGACCCCATTTCGGGCAGTGTGGACAGAAAGTTTTCCATGAGCTTTGTGCCGAGAGCCTCATCACCCGTCCCGATGCGCGGCGAGGTGAGCAGCACAAGGATTTTCCGGATGGTCTGGGGATCTTGCATTTCAGCTTTTTCCACGAGAGGGGGAACGGGGCTCGGGCGGACATCCGACGCTTTGTTTTGAGCGGCGCGCCTCGCGGTCAACGCGATAAGCGGACCATGTTCCTCGACCTGGACCGTGAAGCATTGGTTGGTGAGAAAGCGCGTGACATTTTCGCGCGCCGCCGGGTTATCCACCAGAACAACCATGGATTGCGCCCCGTCAGCCACAGCCTGACGGCAGCGCAGTACCGGCTGGGGGCAGGAAAGGTTCTGGCAGTTTATTACAAGTTCTGGCATAAAGGCTCCTCGGGGCACAATGACGTATTTGAGCACATGCCTGGTTTTCGGTCAAGAATTCGAATATTCCGCCCGCTTCGGGACAGCGCAGTATACCTATAACCGTTGAAACACAATGCAAAAAGACACCGTTCCGGCTGAAGGCAAGAAATTTTCCAACCGTTATTTGTTAAAGCGCTGCGCGAAGTATTTCTGGCCGTACCGCTGGCGCATAGTCATCGCGTTCATCGCCTCGGGCGGTGTTTCCCTGGCCACCGCCGGCACCGCCTATCTGGTGAAGCCGGCCATGGACAAGATATTTTTTCAGAAGGATGAGGCGGCGCTTTTATTGGTGCCCTTCGCCTATGTTGTCCTGACAGTAATCAAAGGCGCCTGCCGTTATGCCCAGAATTGCCTGATGCAGTCAAGCGGGTTGCGGGTTCTCGAGCGCCTGCGCAAAGAGCTGTATGACAAAATCATCTACTTGCCTCTGTCGCACTATGAACAGTCGCAGGTAGGGCTCCTCATGTCGCATATCACAAATGATGTCGCAACCATACGAAACAGCCTGCCGACCATGCTCATGGCCGTCCGCCAAATCATGACCATGTTCGGATTGATTGGCGTGGTGTTTTACCAGAACACGCGCCTGGCCGTATGGGCGGTCATTGTGCTGCCGCTGGCCGTGTACCCGCTGGTCTGGTTCGGGCGCAAACTGCGCAAATATGGTCGGCGGACCCAGTCAAAGCTGGCGGACATTACCATCGTGCTGCAGGAAGTGCTCAGCGGCATCCGCGTGGTGAAGGCTTCAGCCACGGAAAAGCAGGAAATCGCCCATTTTGACGAAGAGAACCAGCGTCTGGTCAAAATAAATCTCAAACAGACCTATACTTCAGAATTTTCCTCGCCGGTTATGGAGCTAATCGGCGCTTTGGGCCTCGGCCTGGTCATGTGGTTTGGGGGCAGGGAGGTCATTTCGGGCAATATCGAAGCCGGCAGCTTCTTTTCCTTTGGCGCGGCCCTTATTATGCTATATGATCCGATCAAATCCCTGAATAACTCCAACCAGGAAATCCAGAGGGCTCTGGCCGGCGCGGAGCGCGTTTTCGGCCTGCTGGACAATGCCGACATCATGGTGGAGCAGGGCGGCACTGTGGAATTTACGCCGCCTTTTAAAGGTCTGGACTTTGACAATGTGACCTTCACCTACCCGGACGGCACTGTGGCCCTGTCCGACATCAATCTGCACGTGCGGGCCGGCGAACGTATCGCCCTGGTCGGCCCGAGCGGCGCGGGTAAAAGCACTTTTGCCAACCTGCTTCCCCGTTTTTATGACCCGGCGCAAGGCGTGATTTCCGTAAACAGCGTGCCGCTGCCGGAGTATACGCTGCCGTCTTTGCGGCGGCATATCGCCATTGTGTCGCAGGATACCTTTCTATTTAATCTTTCCGTACGGGACAATATTGCCTACGGCACCGACAACGCGGATCCGGCCAAGATCGAAGAGGCTGCCCGGGCGGCTTTCGCGCACGAATTTATTCTGGATCTGCCGGGCGGCTATGACACCGTTATCGGCGAACGCGGGGTAAAACTTTCGGGAGGACAGAAACAGCGCATTTCCATCGCGCGCGCCATTCTGAAAGACGCGCCTCTGCTGATTCTTGACGAAGCCACCAGCGCCCTGGATTCTCAGGCCGAACGGATTGTCCAGAAAGCCCTGGACAACCTGATGGAGCACCGGACCAGCATTGTCATTGCCCATAGGCTTTCCACCATACTTTCGGCGGACCGCATCCTGGTGCTGGAGCACGGCCGTATCTTGGATCAGGGCACACACCAGGAGCTTCTGATGACCTGCGGCTTGTATTCACGCCTGTGCGCCATGCAGTTTTCCCTGGAACCGCCGGATAACGGCGCTTAATTCCCCGGCAGGCGATCATGAAATTCCAGCTTAGCCGCCTTGCAGCGCCCACCGCCTGGTTATACCGCCTTTGGTTCGCGAGCCTGCGCCGCAGTCAGCGGAATTTCGAATGCCTGGTGGAGCGGAACCGCCAGAAACAGCCGAGCGTGCTTGCTGTATGGCATGATGAGATGTTTCCGGTTATCGGTTTGCGCAACGCGGGCAAACTGCACATGGTCGCCGTGGTCAGCCAGAGTAAGGACGGCGAGTACCTTGCCGGTGTGATGAAGCGGCTTGGCTATCGTCTTGCGCGCGGCTCAAGTTCGCGCGGCGGTGTGCGCGCGCTTTTGCAGGCAGGCCGCACCATGCGCAATGAGGGTTTCTCCACCTGCCTTACAGTGGATGGCCCGCGCGGGCCGCGGCATGAGGTAAAGGACGGAATCTTCTTTTTGGCCCGGGCGGCCGGCGCGCCGATCATCCCAATACGCACGCTCATGACGCGAAGAAAAGTTTTTGGCAAAGCCTGGGACAAATTTCAGCTCCCTTTACCGTTTTCTCGCGTCCATACGGTGTTTGGCGAGCCTTACTATTTGGAAAATATGGAATTGACCCCTGAAAATCTCCTTTTTGAACGTGAACGTTTGAAAAAAAAACTGAATACGTTAATTCCTGACTCAGAACATAAAGAAAAAGCGAAAAAAACATTTTTTTTGCCTGTCTTGCGCGCGGTCGCCGCATGTTTTCGAGCCTTTGGCTTTTCCGGCATCCGGCGGGTTGGCCGGGCGCTCGGATCTTTGATGTGGCTTGTTTTGCCCAGTCGCCGGCGGCTTGCCGTTAAAAACCTTCAAGAACGCCTGAAGCTTGAACCCGCTGAAGCGCAGCGTCTGGCCAGAGAAAGCTTCAAGCAGAACGGCCAGTCGTTCCTTGAACTGTTCTTTGTCCCAAAGTTTTCTTTGCAGACAACCGATGTTCAGTTGATGGTTGAGCCGGCGGACGTCAGAATCTTTAAGGAGCACCCCGGTCCAATTGTTGCCACAACGGCTCATCTGGGCGCATGGGAGTTGCTGGCCGCGCTTGTCAGCAATGTGGAGCGTCCGGCCATGGTGGTGGTCCGGCATGGAAAAAGCGCGACCATGAACGCCTTCCTTGAAGAAATGCGCGGCAGCCAGGGCACCCGGATTGTCGCGCACAGGAACGCCGCCCGAACGGTGCTGCGCTACTTGAATAATAACGGTGTAGCCGCTTTTTTGGTGGATCATAATACCCAGCGGCAAGAAGCCATATTCCTGCCGTTTCTCGACAAAATCGCCGCCGTGAATATCGGCCCGGCTGTGCTCGCGGTTCGGGCGCACGCGCTGATTGT
>JAVBVM010000198.1:0-7427 GCA_031554295.1 Desulfovibrionaceae bacterium
TGGCTTTCGGCGCGAACTTCATCCATTTCCAGCTCGCGGGCCTTGCACCCCAGGTGTTCACGGCCACAGGGGCCAGTCCCCAGGAGTTCGGCCTGCTCATGGGGCTCCCGTTGCTGGCCTGTGCCATTTTCAGCATTCCCGCCGGCACGCTCGGGGATCGCTTTGGCGTCAAGCCGGTTGTCAGCGCGGCCTTTATCGTCGGCCTGATCGGCGCTATCGGGCGCTATCTTTCCGAACCCACGGTGGGGAACTATCTCTTGTGGATGTTTTTTATCGGTTGCGCGCTTGCCGGCCTCAACTCCAATTTCATAAAAATACTCGGCGTATGGTTGCCGCCCCAGCGCATCGGCCTGGCAGTGGGTTTCTATCTTGCCGGCATCGGCCTGGGGCAGACCGCGGGCATGGCCATGGGCGCGAGCTTTGAAACGCTGGGGCCTCCCTTTGCTCTTTCTATCTTCATGTCAGGTTTGAGCCTTGTCATTTTGATTTTTCTGAAAACCAGCCCCGCAGGCGCCTCCAGGCCCGAATCCCAGCCAGTGCTGCGCAACCTTATGTACGTGGCAAGCAAACCAGCAGTATGGTTCGGAGGCATAAGCATTTTTTTCATGCTGGGCTCTTATGTCGCTTTGAACGGCTTTTTGGTCAACTTCCTGATTGAGGTGAAGCAAGTGGAGGCGGCCTCCGCCAGCATCTCCAGTTCCGTAGTGGCCTTTTCGCTCATGCTCGGGTCATTGTTCGCCTCCACGCTGGCCCGCCTGACTGGCCGTTCGCGCGTATTCCTTGTGCTCTGCGGCATCATCAGCGCCGCCAGCGTATATATGGTCTGCACCCTGCCCTTCAGTCAGGCGACTATTGTGTTTTTGTGCCTCAGCGGCTTTTTCAGCGGCGCGCTTCTGTCGTACATCTTCGCCCTCCCCATGCTGTTGAGCTATATTGGCCCCGCCTACGCGGGAAGCGCCGGCGGCTTTTTGAGCACTTTCCAGACCGGCGGCGGTTTTGTTCTGCCCTTTCTGTTTCCGGTGATGGCCAACGGCAGGCTGCTTGACATCTTCTATTTGGTGGTGGTGGGCTTCGCCTTAATGGCTCTTGCCGCGCTGCCCGTGCCGGAACTTATAAAAAGAAAGTGAATACAGATTGACAGAGGCGCTGTTTTGTCTTCATTAATAATAGACACCTCAACAACTGCCAACAACCCACTAAGGGAGGATGAACGCATGGCTACAGACTATCAAGTTGTCGTCACCGCGCTGGAAAAGCTGGATGAACCGACGCTGCTCGCTGAAATGGAGAAATTTGTCGCCGCCAAACCCAGCCAGGAAGACGCGGCCCTCATGCTGAAGGCCTGCTGCGACGGCATGGAAAAAGTCGGCGCGCTTTTTGAGCAGGGCGAATACTATGTCGGTGATCTTATCTTCGCGGGCGACGTGCTGAAAAACGCCATCGACGCTCTGAAGCCTTTCCTGGGTGATTCCACGGGCACCAAGGCCGGCAAAATCGTCTTGGGTTCCGCCCCGGGCGACCAGCACGACATCGGCAAAAACATCTTCGCCAGCCTGGCCGAAGCCGCGGGTTTTGAAGTGTTCGACCTGGGCGTGGATGTGGCCCCGGAAAAGTTTGTGGCCAAGGCCAAGGAAACGGGCGCCAAAATCGTGGGCGTCAGCGGCCTTTTGACCCAGTCGCTGGAAACAATGAAGGACGTGGTCGATGCCTTCAACAAGGCCGGCCTGAAAGACGTGAAGATCATCATCGGCGGTAACCCGGTGAACGAAAACGCGCGCGCTTACGCGGGCGCCGCGGCCTTCAGCAACAGCGCGCCGCTTGGCATCAAGCAGTGCAAGGAATGGGCGGGGGTGTAGTATGGACATGCAAAAACGCTATGCGGACCGCGTCAAGCGGCTTGCCGCGGCGCTGAATTTTGAGAAGACGGATTGCATTCCGATCATGGGCATGGTCGAAACCTGGGCCGGCCACAATAACGGCATGAGCATTCTGGATATCTGCTGCGATGCGGAAAAGCTGAAAGCCTCCTACCTGCACTTCGCCAAGGAGTTCGACTTTGACGCCATCGGCTCGCCTATGGGCTGCCGCTGGGCGCCGGTCTATTCCGCCTTGGGCTCTACGGAATTCTCCTTTTACAACGAAAAAGGCGCTCCGCACCAAGGCGTGCAGCACCTGGGCCGCTGCAACATGGAGGCATCAGAATACCCGGAGTTGATCGCCGACCCCTATAAATTCATCACAGAAAAGCTCCTGCCGCGCAAATATCCGGCCCTGAACGTGCCGGAGCCGCGCCGTTCCCTGAACTTCGCCAAGGGGGCGCTACTCTATGTGGATCACATCTTCAACGCCCTGATTCCCACCTGCATGGCCGTGGGCCAGCAGTACGGGCTGCCGATCTTCATGAATTCGGGCACGGAAATGCCGCTTGACGTCATGTGCGACTACTTCCGCGGCTTCCAGAACATCATTATGGACACCCGGCGCCACCGCAAGCAGGTTATCGAGGCATGCGAAGCGCTCTACCCGATCCTGCTGGCCGGCGCCATCGGCAACCAGGCGCCGGAAATGTTCCCCACGGTCTTTATTCCGCTGCACATTCCGACCTACATGAACACGAAAGACTTCGCCGAGGTCTACTTCCCGACCTTCAAGCGCATGATCATCGACATCATCAACGCCGGCCGGCGCCCCTACCTGTTCATGGAAGGCGACTGGGCACCCTATGCGGAATTCTTCCAGGAACTGCCGAAGAAAAAAATCGTCGGCCTGTTTGAATACCACGACTACAAGGCCATGAAGAAGAACTTCGGCGACACCATCGCTCTGATCGGCGGCATGCCGCTGTACAACCTGAACTATGACAGCAAGGCTCAGGTCATCGACCGCACCAAGCGCCTGATCGACGAAATGGCGCCCGGCGGCGGCTGGATCTTCGGCTTTGACAAATCCTGGCTCTCTTCAAACGACGCCAATGCGGACAACCTGAAGGCTGTGGTCGAAACCGTACGCACGTACGGAGTCGGAAAATAGCCCGCACAGCCACGCACAAGGGAGGAACATCATGATTAAAATGCCTGAAATACAGTCAGAAGTGTACTGGACTTACGACGACTTCGTCCGCATGAACAAGGAACTGGGCCTCGGCGCTGTGGACGCGCACGAGAACACTCCGCAGGTTGTGCGGGATCAGTTCAAGAAAGGCGAAGATATGCTTTTCGGGTACATCATGTACCTGACGAGCTTCTAGGAATAAACGGCTCAGGCGCGGGCGCGGAAAACGCCTCTCCCTTTGGGAGCTCCGGGGGGATTTCGTCCCCCCGGCCCGCCGGATGCCTGTCTTAAACACTGTGAGGATTCATAATGACCGGAAAAGAACTTGTTTTGGCCGCCCTGAGCGGCAAGGAAACCCCCAGGACGCCGTGGGTGCCATATGCTGGCGTGCAGACCGGCCATCTGTTGGGCATGGACGCAGAAACCTACCTCAAAGACGCCAACAACATTGTCGCCGGGATCACCAAGGCCGCCGAGTTTTACCGGGCGGACGGCATTCCGGTGCTTTTCGACATACAAATGGAAGCCGAGGCTTTGGGCTGCGAAGTGAAGTGGGCGCAAAGCAATCCGCCGTCCGTCACCTCGCACATTCTGGACACCAAACCCCTGGCCGAGCTGAAGAAGCCCACGGCCACTTCCGGTCGTTACCCCATCGCCCTGAAGGCCACTGAAGAGATCGTCAAAGCCCTTGGCGACAAGCTGGCTATATATGGCCTGGTCTGCGGGCCCTTCACCCTGGCCCTGCATCTGAAGGGCACGGCCATTTTCTCCGACATGAACCGCACGCCCGACTCGGTGCACGCCCTGCTGCGCTTCACCACGGACGTAGCCAAAGACCTGATCAAAATGTACGTGGATCGCGGCGTGGCGGTCGTGGCCACGGTCGACCCCATGGTCTCGCAGATTTCGCCCCGGCATTTCAAGGCCTTCGTCACCCCCTACCTGACGGAAATCAACGACTATGTGCGTTCGCTCGGGGTGAAAACCGTAACCTTCGTGTGCGGCGACGTGACGAAAAACTTCGAACTGCTGTGCCAGACGCACACGGACGGCATCGCTTTTGACGAAAACGTGAGCCTCGCCCATGCGCGCGACATCGCCAAAGCGAACAACGTCTCCTATGGCGGCAACCTGCCGCTGACCACGGTGGTGCTGTTCGGCTCGCCCATGGAAAACGTGCAGGAAGCGAAAAAGCAGATCGAACTGGTGGGCGGTCCCGGCTACATTCTAGCGCCCGGCTGCGACATTCCTTATGACACGCCGCCGGACAATCTGGCCGCCATCGGCACCTTCGTGCGCGGGGAATTCGCCTCCCTTGACTCCTTTGACTCGGAAAGCCGTCTGGCCACGGAAGAGGATAACGCGCCCGAAGAACCCGTCGCGCCCATTGAAAAGGGCAAAATCTTCGTGGAAATCGTTACCCTCGACTCCGCTGGCTGCCCGCCCTGCCAATATATGGTCGAGGCCGTGAAAAAGGCCGCTCCGACCTATGGGGACAAGTTCTCCTGGAGGGAAACGCTGATCAAGACCAAGTCCGGCATCAAGCGCGTGATGCAGCTTGGCGTGCGCAACTTGCCCGCCATGCTGATTAATAACGAAGTGGTCTTTGACAATATCATCCCTTCGGATGAAGAACTGCACGCGGCCATTAAAAAACGCCTGTAGGCCATGAGCAACGAAAAAAAAGAAGCGATTGATCTTATTTTGATCACTGGCTTTCTGGGCGCCGGAAAAACCACGTTTCTCCGGCGCCTGGTCAGCCATGCCGAGCGGAAAAATTCCCTGGCGGTGGTGGTCAATGAATTCTCCGATCTGCCGGTGGACGCCGCCTTGCTGAACGCCAAAGAAATAGCTCCGGGCGTCGAGGTGGTCGAACTGACCAGCGGTTCCATCTTCTGCGGCTGCCTGAAGCCGGACTTCATCCAGGCTCTGCTGGAACTGGCCAAGATTCCCATCGATCTGATCATCGTGGAAGGTTCGGGCTTGGCCGATCCGGCCAGTATCGGCCGTTTGGTCGAGGAGGCCAGCGCCAGGGCCAGCCGCCCCATTGCCTACCGGGGCAGCATCTGCCTGGCGGACGCCGCCAGTTTTGTGGAAATGGCCGACACGCTCATCGCCCTGGAAAGCCAGGCGGCCAGCAGCCGTTGCGTGCTGCTGAACAAGATCGATCTGGCGGACGAAGAAGCCATTGTCCGGGCTGAAGCCAAGATCCGCGAATTTTCCCCCAAGGCGCGTATTTTTCGCACCGTGCACGCCGAGGCCGACATCCCAACCCTACTTGAGGCGGTCACCCAGAGCGATTACGCGGGGGAAAGCTCCAATACCCCGGAAAGCCGCCCCGGCGCCTATGTGCTTACAACCACACAGCCGGTCGATTGGCAGGGGCTGGTGCGCTTTCTCGAGGCTGTCGCGCCATCCGCTTACCGCATCAAGGGTTTTTTGGACAGCACGCAAGGCCGCATCCAGGTAAGCGCCGTACAGGAGCAAATCGAAGTCAGCCCGGCGGAAACTCATGAAGAGGTGCGCCTGGGCCTGGCCCTTATCGCCAAAGACACACAGGATCTGCGGCCCCTGTTGCAGGAAGCCTGGGAACGCCACCTGGGCGCGCCGCTTGCCATAACACCGGAAAAACCGCCGCTGTCGCTGCGCTTCGCCCCCTGGCGCGGATAAGCTATGGAAAAAATGGAAAACAGCGGCCTCTCCCGCGTCTCTTTCCCCCTGCTGGAAAAAGAGACGGCAATCGAGCCGGGCTGGACGGTGGCGCAAGCCTGCGCGGCCATAGGCCGCCCGCTGCAACTGGTCTGCGGCGGCAAGGGCACTTGCGGCAAATGCGCCCTGTTCGTGGAAGCGGACGGCCGCATGCGCGAGGTATTGGCCTGCCAGGAGCCGGCCGTGCCCGGCATGAAAATTTTCCTGAATTTGCCGGAAGACCGCAAGGCGCATATTTTGACCGATTCACTGGCCGCCTCCGCCGGCTTTCAGCCTAGTTTGCGAAAAATTCTGATCCGCCGCGACGATCTTCCCCCGCTGCTCTGTTCCGGCCTTTGGCGGTTGGTACAGAGCATGGCAGATCTGCCCAACGTCGAGCCGAGCCTGGAACACTTGTGCGAATTGGCGGAGCTTTTTCGAAATACGGATATCCGCGAATACACCCTCACCCTGGATGGGGATCGGCTGATCGCCCTGCAGGCCGGGGATACGCGCCCGGAACTTTACGGCCTGGCCATTGATCTTGGCACTACCACGGTCGCGGCTTATGCCTACAATGTGGCTTCCGGCGAGCAGGTAGGCGTGCGCGCGGCCCTGAACCGCCAGAGCGTGTTCGGATCGGATGTGATCAGCCGCATCCAGGCGGCTTCAAAACCCGGCGGCCTGAAGCGCCTGCAAAAGGCGGCGACCGACACCATCAACGGGCTGATCGAAACCTTCCATAACGACTTTGGTATTGCGCCGGAACAGATTTACACCTGCATCATCTGCGGCAACAGCGCCATGCAACACCTGCTGTTCGGCCTGCCGCCGAAAAGCCTTGGGCAAGCGCCCTTCCACTGCGTGACCCTGGACGGCCTCAACGTGGAGGCGCGCGAAATCGGACTGAACATCCGCCCGGCCGGCCTGATCCGCTTTTTGCCGCTGATCGGCGGCTTTGTGGGCGCGGATACTCTGGCCTGCGCGCTGGCGCTCAACCTGGAGCACGAGCCGCGCAACAAGTTGCTCATCGACATCGGCACCAACTGTGAACTGCTGGTGGGCAACGAACAGCGGATGCTGGCCGCCTCGGCCGCCGCCGGACCGGCCTTTGAGGGCGCGGAAATCGCCTGTGGTATGAACGCCCTGGCCGGCGCCATCCGCACGGTGATGCTTTCGCCCGCGGGCGTCAGGTGGGAAGCGATTGGCGGGGAACGCCCGATCGGTCTGTGCGGCTCGGGCCTGGTGGACGCGCTCGCCCAGATGGCGCGCCTGGGCTTGGTTTCCTCCAAAGGCCGACTGGCCCTGCGTGAGGAATACCTTGCGCAGGCCGGCCATCCGGCCCTGGCTGAACGCCTGAGTCTGCTCGATCTGAACGGAACGCCCGAACGCGTTTTCATCCTGGCCCCGGCGGAAGAAACCGGGCACGGCAAGCCCGTCTACCTTTCCCAGAAGGACGTGCGTGCCCTGCAATTGGCCAAGGGAGCGATCCGTACCGCTTAGTCCATTCTGCTTGAGCGCTATGGCATCAAGGGCGAGGAACTGGACGAAATCATCGTGTGCGGCGCGTTCGGCACCTACCTCAACAAGGAACACGCCCAGGCGCTCGGCATCATCCCCAACTTCCCCGGCGTGCGGGTGCGCGCCGCCGGCAACGCGGCCGGCGCGGGCGTGCAGACGTGCCTGCT
>JAVBVM010000123.1:0-3452 GCA_031554295.1 Desulfovibrionaceae bacterium
TCCAAAGCCTGCGCGGCGCCTTCGCCGAAGCGCTAGACGCCTATGCGCGACGCTGCGCCCTTGAGGGGACAACGCCGGAACGCGCCTATTCGGGGACGGTTTTCCTGCGCGTGCGGCCGGAGTTGCACGCCCGCATGATGCTGGCGGCGAAAACCTCGGGACGGTCCCTGAACCGCTGGGCGGGCGAGGTCCTGGAAAGGGCCTGCGCGCGCAAATAAGGAGGGCCTGTGCAACTCTATATCGACGCGCGCGCCGGCCTGGCCGGCGAGGAATTACTGCCCGCCCTGGCCCATGCCGGCCTGGATTTGCAGCCCCTTGAGCGAATGCTCAGGCAAAGCGGCCTGGTGGAGGAATTCTCCCTTATTCCCAGTTCCGGCCGCCTCGGCACGGGCCTGCGCCTGGCCTTGCGCTGCCGGAAAGAACTCTCAGCCCCCTGGCTTGAGCGCCTTCACGCGCTTCCGATGGCCAAAGGACCGCTCGACGCCCTGTGCGGCGCGCTGCGTGAAGCCATGGAGCGCCTTGAGGCGGCGGAACGCGCGGTATTTTCGCTCCCCGCCCCGACGGGACCGGATATCGGGCGATCAGCCGCGCGGCCCGGTTCGCCGTCAGACCCATGGGCCGCCCCGCAATCCGACCGACCGCCGCCCCCGGATCAAAAGCTGTGCGCGGCCGTGCTCCTCTTTTCCCTTTTTTGGGCCTGCGAAACCTACCGACTTACGGCTGTTTCCCTGGGCCCCCTGCCCTGGTCGGGCCAAAGCGGAGCGGAAGGCGGCCCGGCGAGCCCCTCGCCCCTGGCGGCCCGCTTCCTGCGCGGGAAAGAGCTGGCCGAAGCGCCGAATGCTCCGTCTATGCCGGTAGGCGTTCTTGGGGCGTTTCTTCTGGATAGCCTGGTCGCCCGCTACGGCTCCCCTCAGCCGCTTACCCGCGCGCCGCACGGGATAATCTCCGGCCTCGGCGTGGGCTATGCCGCGGGGGCGGACGCGGGCGGCGCGGGATCAGGCGAAACGCCCGGCCTCAGGCTGCTTCTGCT
Organism: Desulfovibrionaceae bacterium; assembly: GCA_031554295.1. Taxonomy (GTDB): domain Bacteria; phylum Desulfobacterota; class Desulfovibrionia; order Desulfovibrionales; family Desulfovibrionaceae; genus JAVBVM01. Next base: position 1,031 of record JAVBVM010000123.1, read on the forward strand.
GGACGGGCCCGCGACGGAAGAGCGCCGGCACGAATGGATTTATATTCTGGAATCGCACATTGACCATCTTTCCGGCGAGGACCTGGGGCGCTGCTTCAGCGTCCTGCCGGAGGCCGGAGCCCTGGATGTGATCTGGCTGCCGGCCCTGATGAAAAAAAACCGGCCGGGCGGCGTGCTGCGCGTGCTCTGCCAGCCGGAAGCCCTGGACCGGGTGGAGCGGGCTTTTTACGCGCACACCCATACGCTGGGCATCCGGCGCGCCCTGGCCGAGCGCACGATCCTGCCCCGGCGTGAAGCGGCCGTTGAAACGCCGGAGGGCACCCTGCGGGCGAAAGCCTATACGATTAACGGCGAGGAATTCGCCCGCCCGGAATATGAAGCGTTGCTTGAACTTTCCCGCAAGACCGGCAGAAGCCTTCCCGAACTGCGCCTCATGGCCGCGCGCCTTCTTGCCGGAGAGTGAAGATATTGTTCCGCCCTCCCCCAAAAGGGGCCTGGTGCCGGGGCAGGGAGGTTCCTGTTTTTCCCGCGCTTATGCGCTGAAAATGGCAATGCCGGATTCCGATTTGCCTTGCGCATGCATTTTCAACCCATGCTCTTCTTTTTCCGCTTTCTTTTTTGTGTCAAGCCAAACAAATATGCCCGCCACGAAATCCGCCATGCCGTAGATCTCGCCAGGGGCATGCCGCAAATACGCGCCACGCGCTTCTGATTCATTCTTGACAGATCGCTCCGGCTTGTCTAGCTAACTAACTGGCTACACAACGCGCGCAAATGTTTCACATGAAACATGGACGCGCAAGCTGTTTCCGCTGAAACACGCGCTGGTAGCCGTTTTTCAGGCATTGCGCTGATTTTTCCCGTTTTATCTTTCCGTTGCCGCTCAGGCAGGCGGGGTGAGGGCTTCACCGCGCAAGCAGACCGCCGCAACGCATTCTGAACATGAACGTGGAGGCACCCATGGCGCGTATTATCGCTGTAGCGAATCAGAAAGGCGGGGTCGGCAAAACGACCACGGCGCTGAACCTGGCCGCCGCCCTGGCCATTATGGAAAAACGCGTGCTGATCGTGGACTGCGACCCGCAGGCCAACAGCACAAGCGGCCTCGGCCTGGGAACCGATCAGTTGGAATACACGCTGTACACCATTTTCTTCGACCCGGACAACGCCCCCCAGGCGGTCTATTATCTCCACGCCCCCTATTTTTCCATTCTGCCGGCCACCACGGATCTGGTCGGCCTGGAGCTGGAACTGGTGGACAAAATGGCCCGGGAGTACTACCTGCGCGATGTGCTGGCCCAGCTCAGCCCCTCGTATGACTACATCATTCTCGACTGCCCGCCCTCGCTTGGCCTGATCACCCTGAACGCCCTGTGCGCGGCCACCGAACTGCTGGTGCCCCTGCAATGCGAATTTTTCGCCCTGGAAGGCATTGTCAAGCTGCTGCAAACCTACGAACAGGTGAAGAAGCGCTTGAATCCCGACCTGAACCTGCTCGGCGTGGTGCTCACCATGTACGATGTGCGCAACAAGCTTTCACGCGAAGTAAAAAACGAGGTGCACCGCTGCTTCCCCGATCACCTCTTTGATACGGTCATCCCGCGCAATGTCCGTTTGTCCGAGGCCCCCAGCCACGGCAAGTCGATCATCCACTATGACGTGAAGTCGCGCGGGGCCGAATCCTACATTTCCCTGGCGCGGGAAGTGGTCTTGCGGCGACAGAACGAAAAAACGGCGCAGCCCGTCCAACAATCGGCCCGCCACTAACCATTGCCGAGTGTCGCGCGGCCGCCTGAACGGCCCGCGCGGATTGTCAACCCATTGTATAGAGTACTGTTGCCGGTGGAATCGAACGTTCCCGGCGCGGCAAAAGGAGGCATCATGGCCGGTCCGCAACGCAGCCTGGGCCGAGGGCTGGACACCCTGTTCCGGGGATCCCAGGCCGCCACGCAGGGGAAAGAGAGCGACACCGTTCGCATCTCCATCGACAGCCTTTCGCCCAACCCGAATCAGCCCCGTAAGATCTTCACGGAAGGCGCGCTTGAGGACTTGGCCGCCTCCATCCAGTCGCAGGGGGTGCTCCAGCCGCTTCTGGTGCGCCCGGTGGCCGGCAGCGTGCCGGCCCGGTATGAGATTGTCGCGGGCGAGCGCCGCTGGCGCGCCAGCAAGCTGGCCGGCCTCACCGTGCTGCCGGTTGTGGTGCGCGATTTGACCGATCAGGAGGCGTTGGCCGCCGCGCTCATTGAAAACCTGCAACGCGAAAACCTGAATCCCATGGAAGAAGCCTTCGCCCTGCGCGACTTGCGCGAACAATTCGGCCTGACCCAGGAAGATCTGGCCCTGAAAATCGGCAAAAGCCGGCCGGCCATCGCCAACACCCTGCGCCTGCTGCTACTGCCCGAGGCCGTGCAGGAGGATATGC
>JAVBVM010000180.1:0-8007 GCA_031554295.1 Desulfovibrionaceae bacterium
GGACCTGGCGGCGGTGAGCGGCAGCGAGGAAACCGGCACAGTGGTCTACAAGCTGGCCCTGACCGGCGGTTCGCCCATCGGGGAAGACGGCGAGGTGTCCTTCAAGCTGAACGACGCCTCCAAGGCATGTTTGCTGGAAAACGGGACCATCACCATCACTTTGCCCGACGGCACCACCAAAATCGTGAACAGCGCCAGCGGCTACACCTACGACGCGGCCACCGGCGTGCTGACCATCACCCTGCCGCAAGGCTCCAGGGGCGGCGACAACTTCACCCTGACCTTCCAGATCAAGGACGACTCGCTCACTGCTACGCGCGACTTCGGCATGGCCATCCGCGACATCATCGGCGGGGAAATGGCCCAGGCCGGCAGTATCGCCTATTCCTCACGCTTCGTGCTGGAGCAGGGCCCAAGCGGCGACAACGGCGGCACCAACATCTTCGAGATATACACCACGGCCGCGCCGTCCGAACTGGCCAGCTGCCACGCTTCCATGGAATTCGTGATCGGCGGCGTGATCAACGGCGTGGTCAAGGAACTGCGCCTGAACAACGCCGTGCTGACCGAAGGCGCGGACTGGCGCTGGGAAAGCGGCAAAATCGTCGTCACCACCCAGCCTTCGGGCATGCTCAGCTCGTACCAGTTCACGGTCTACTATAAGGCCGACGCCGACGCGGCCGACCTGGCCGCCAGCAAGCTGAACATCAAGGTGGAGAGCGCCGGCATGGTCGGCCGCGAAGTGGTGCTGCCCATCAACAACGAAACCAGCCCGGCCCTGCTGGACGGCCCGGTGGCCTCCTGGGTGAACATGGACCCGACCGTGGAGGAAGGCACCGACTTTCACGGCACGTTGCGCGTGCACCTGCCGCAACTGCCGGGCGACAGTCCGGTCACGGCCGAGGCCATTGCCGTCACCATCCAGCCGTCTTCCGCCCTGTTGACCCTGGCCCTGGGCAATCCGACCTATGCCGGCTGGCTGACCCTTAACGGCGACGGCACTTACACCCTGACCATCCCCAAGGGAACCACGGTGCCGGCCGGCGGCAATTTCGACTTCACCTTCAATCTTTCCGTGCCGGACAACAGCCTGGCCGCGAATCCCAGTTACGGCATCGCCATCACCGGCCTGAGCGGCGGCGGCGCATATGAAAAATATACGCATGATACGAACGCCCAGAACATCACGGTGGCGGATGAGACCGCCCCGGCCCTGCTGGACGGCCCCGAAGCCGTGCTGGTCATGGATTCGGCCACGGTCATTGAAGGCGAGAGCCTGACCGGCAGCCTGCTGGTCAGTCTGCCGCGCTTTGCCGCGGACGGTCCGAACACCTTGGAAAACCTCACCGTCACTATCCAGGTGTCCGGCGATCCGGCCAACTTCAGCCTGACCCAGGCGGCTCTGGACGCCGGCTATACGCTGGCGCGCGGCGCGGGCACGGTGAGCATAACTATCCCGGGCGGCACGGCGCTGCCGGCGGACGGCATGCTGGCGGTGGGCTTCTCTATCGCCGTGCCAGACGACTGCCTCGCCAACAATCCGGACTATACGCTGGAAATCACCGGCCTGAGCGGCGGCGGAGCCTATGAAACCTATCGGACGGACGGCGCGGAACACGCCGCCACCGTTACGGACAACGCCGCCAACGCCGGCCCGGCCCTCACCCTGCTGAACAGCGGCGCGGCCAGCGTCAACGAGGGCGATTCCAACTCCTTCACCCTGCGCGCGACCATGCCGGCCGGACAGACCGAGTTGGCGGAAACCCTGCGCGTAAGCCTCACCCTGCACGGCAACCACGCCAGCCCCGTAATCGTCAACGGCGTTCCTTACGCGGTCGGCCCCGGCGGGCTGGTGACCTTCGACATCGCCAAGGGCACGACCGTGGCCGGCGGACTGATTGACATCCCGATCACGGTCGGCTCGGTGAACGATCCCTTTGCCGGCTCCTCCTTCGGGGTGGAGCTGAGCGGCGTCACCGCCCTGCACGACGGCGGCCGCGATTACGAGCAGGTCACCGCCGCCAACGATCTGCGCACCGTCACCCTGGCCGACGGAGCCAGCCCGGACGGCTTCCGGCTGGGCATCATCTCCTCCACGGCCACGCAGAACCAGGTGAGCTACACGGTCTCTCTGAGTTCCCTGGGCTCCTGGTTCGGCACGCACGCCACCCTGGGCGCGGCCGTGAGCTTCGACCTCGATCTGAACGGTTTCAGCGCCGCGCAGATGGCGGCCATCGTCACGCAGCTTGACGGCATCGCGAATTGCGACGCCACCTTAAGCGGCGGCACCGTCAGCGTGACCCTGGGGGCGGACTACGTCCACGCCGGGCCGCTGACCTTCAGCGTAACCGCCGACGGCAACGACGCCGCCTCCCACGATTACGGCGTAAGCCTGAGCGCCCCGGCCGCCAACCCGGCTCTGGAAACCCTGAACGTGGATGTGACGCACGCCTCGACCAACGACCAACTCCACCTGACGCTGAGCGGCAACGGCACCCTCCACGGCGGCGACGGCAACGACAGCCTGACCGGCGGGGCCGGAAACGACACGCTGTACGGCGGCGCGGGTAACGACGCGCTCCACGGCGGCGCCGGAGACGACTTCCTGTACGGAGGCGACGGCAACGACGTCCTGTCCGGCGGCATCGGCGGCGATACCCTGACCGGCGGCCTGGGCGACGACACCTTCATCTGGACGGCCGGCGACCTGCAAAACGGCGACCATGACGTGATCACCGACTTCCACGCCGGCGACACCATTGACCTGGACGGCCTGCTGGCCGCCCTCGGCGCGGGCGGGGGCTACACGATTACGGAAAGCGGGGGCAACGCCCTGATTACCATCACCAACAGCGCCGACCCGCTCTACTCGCAGGAAATCCTGGTGCAAAACGCCGGCGAAGCCGACCTGCTGGCCCCTGGCGCGCTGCATGCGACGATACCGCAGCCCTTCGCGCCGTTCAGCTTCGCGGCCGGCGGCGGCCCGACGGAAGGGCACGGCCTGGAGACGCGCAGCCTGATCGGCCTGGACGATTTCCTGAAATACGACGACGATACGCTGGACTCGCTGTTCGGCGCCCCGGCGGACGCCGGGTCCAGCGCGGCGAACGGCGGATTTGAGGCGGGCGTTGAAAGCGCGGGGCATGGACAGTTCGGGGCGGAGCACGAAAGCGTGTTGCTGGCGCTGAGCTTGGGCGGCTGAGTTTTTCCATTCCTTTAACCAGGCTCATGCCTTATTGATTGCAAGAAGGAGCCGCCTTGCTTCCGGATGCCTGCCTGATGCCGAAGAGCTTCGGCGGATCGCGGTTATGGCGCCGATTGGTTCCGTGACGCTTTGCCCGCCAGGGGCGTTACGCCTTGCATCCCCGAAAAAAGAGCCGAAAGACGCCCGCCGCTTACGACAGAAATCCGTACGAACGGCGGCGTAAGAGTGGGATTATGTTCGGCGGGCCTGGGAACTGGCGCGGAATTCCATGCGCTATGGCCGGTGCGCCCGTGCCTTCTTTTTTTCCATATGCCTTGTGGTTTCCGGCATATTCCATCTCAGTTAATGAACCCCAAACCTGGCGCACGCGCCTGGAACGCCTTGACCCGGCGGCGGAGCAATCCGCCGCCGTTTTTTTAAGGACGCGAACCAAAACGCGGCTTGAGCGGGTCTGGAGAACCGGACGGATTTGCCCCTGTCAGGGCTCTATGCCGACCCAATCGGGGATCTCTTCCTCGGCGGGAGGCTCCGCGGCCAGCGGGCGCACGCTCTCGTCACCCGGGCTGATCAACGGCGCATCGCCGATGTCGGGGCTTTCATCCGAAACGACGATGTTCGCGTCGGCTCGCATGTCCGGGTGTATGTCAGGGCGAGCGTCGGGCGGAGCCGCCCCGCCCCGCTTCAGCGAAGCCGCCTCGTCCGGGGCGGCGGACGCCGACGCGCGGGAAGCGGGCCCCAGTCCGGGCACATATTTCAGTAAAACACTGCGCAGGTTGTCGGTATTCACCGGCTTCCCCACGTAATCGTCCAGCCCCTGCTCCAGGAAATACTCGCGATCCCCGGCCATGGCATGCGCGGTCATGGCTATGACCGGAATGGAGGACGGCACCCGCGAATCATGCGCGGCGCGGATCTGCCGGGTGGCTTCAATGCCGTCCATGCGAGGCATGGCGATATCCATGAGCACAATGTCATATTCCCCGGTTCGCAACGCCGGCAGCACCTCGGTGCCGTCCTTCACGCTGAAAACCACACAGCCAAGCTTCCGCAGGTATTTTTCCAAAAAAAGCCGATTGATGGGGTGATCCTCGGCCAGTAAAACGCGCACGCTGCCGGAAGGCAGCTTGGGCAGAGGCTCCCGGGAAGCCGATGCCTCCTCCTCCAGCACGCCGCGCGCGAAACGCGCGGTGAAGCGGAAGGCGCTGCCCTTGCCCGGCTCGCTTTCCACAGCCATATCGCCTTCCATAAGATCCACCAGGCGTTTGCTGATGGCCAGCCCCAGGCCCGTGCCCTTGTACCGGCGCGTGATCGAAGCGTCGGCCTGCACAAAGCGATCAAAAATGGACTCAAGATATTTGCGCTCAATGCCAACGCCCGTGTCACGCACGGTAAACTCCAGGACCACATCCTCGCCTTCCGCGAGCACTGACCGCACGATCAGGCGGATGCTTCCCTTTTCCGTAAATTTCAGGGCATTGCCGATCAGGTTCACCAGCACCTGGCGCAGCCGCATGGGGTCGCCCTCCAGGCTGTCCGGCACGAAATCCTCCACTTCAATGGAAAATTCCACGCCCTTTTCCGCCGCCCGGTGAACAAACATAGTGCTTAAGGCGGACAAGCGCTTGCGCAGGCGGAAGGCTTGCACGTCCAGTTCGACCATGCCGGCCTCGATCTTGGAAAAATCAAGGATGTCGTTGATCAGGGAAAGCAGCGACTCGGCCGAGTTCTGCGCCGCCTCGAGATATTCGCGCTGCTCCTCGGAAAGATCCGTGTCGAGCGCCAGATCGAGCATGCCGAGCACGCCGTTCATGGGCGTGCGGATTTCATGGCTCATGGAGGCGAGGAAATCGCTCTTGGCCTTGTCCGCCGCCTCGGCCGCCTCTTTGGCCACGCGCAGTTCACGCTCCATAAGCCGGGTGGAGGTGACGTCACGGATGAATTCCGCGACCATGCTGACTTCGCCTTCCGGATTGCGCACGGGCAGCACGTTGACGGCCTGGTATGCCCCTTCCTCGGCGGAATAGCGCTCCGTCACTCTCGGCACCCCGGTTTCGAAAACCTCCTCCAGCAAACAGGTACGGCAAGCCGCGTCGGCGCGCAGGCCGCACCCGCCGCATTTGCGGCCGCGCTGCATGCCGCCGAAGGATTCCCAATAGACCCCCTCATCCTGCCAATTGCTGAAAACAACCTGATCGGCGCTGTTATGCACGGTCACCAAGTCAGGCGAGGCGCTCAGAATATCCTCAAGCAGCCGTACGCGCTCGCGCAAACGCTCCAACTCGTCCTTTTCCGTCTTTTCAGCCGGGCTTGTCGGGTTTTTGGAATATTTGGAGGTATCCTCCGGCAAAACGCCGTCCATACGCCACCTACCAGCCAAGTTCGTTTTCCGCGCCATTGACGGCGGGAAGAGTCGGTTTGCCGGCCATGCGCTGCTTTGAGCCGAAGCGCACCAGGAACATGCCGGAGAAGTATTCCCCCTTGTACGCCTCGACCCGGTAGACGGCGCCCGAGCAGTCCAGGGAATAGCGGGAAATGAAGTCGGCCTTGGTCACGCGCATGTCGCTTTCGTCCGCTTTGTCCGTCTGAAAGCCGATTACATTGACACGATAGCCGGACTGGCCTTTCACGCTGAAATAAGACTGCACCGGGACAACCCCGCCCGGCAGGACGTTGACGAGCTCGCCGTCCGCCTCCACCAGAAACTCCTGGAGGGAATAGTCATATTCGCGCCATTCCGGCTTTATCTGCGTGAGCATGTTGTTGCCGTAATGCACGCGCACGGCCTCCTCCCCGCCCACCACCGCCAGGATCGGTTTGGTGGTGCTCACGTTCACGGAGCCGGCCCGGGGCAGGGGCAGATAGTTGATCGTAGGCCGCACGTTGGCCAGCGGCAAAATAATGCGATCCTCGAACGCGACTTCAACGCCGTCTTCCAGAGCGGCGCGCACGCCGCGCGGCGACAGCGTGAGCCGCCGGGTGAACTGGATGCCCATCTGGCGCATGAAAGATTCGACAATGTTCAGGTGGTAGTAGGCGCGCAGTTCGACGGAAAATTCCTTGCTCGCCTCAATGCCGAAAGCCGGTTTGCCGTTTCTGACGGCAAAATAGCTCAGGGTTTTTTCCATTTCCGCGTCGCCGTCGGCCGTGCGCGTGTTTTTCAGGTGGTATTCCGGCAGGGGCGCCACCAGAGTGCGGTTCACGTCCTTCACAGCCCGCAACGCCATGCCCTGCAAATCGTCCCCGCCGCCAGGCAGGCTTTCCTGGTCGATGATCACGCTCTGCCCCCAGCGCCGGGGGTTGCGCAGATTGTCCTCGAAAACCGGCCGGTAATAGCCGCTGCCGTCGTGCAGATTCAACACAAGGGCCACTTTCGGGTCGGCGATCATTTCCTTGAGGCGGGTAATGGCCGCGAAGTCCGGATCCTGGGGGGAAATGTCGGCGAATTTCCGGTTCATGTCCCCCGTTATGCCCCGCGAGCGCGCGAGCATGCCCGGGACCTCAACATTCGGCGCCACCCAGATATTGCCGTATTCCACGGTATAGTTGGTGATCAAAAGAGAGGCGGCGGAAAATCCGCCCGGTTCGTCGCCCTGGATGCCGCCGACAATCAGAATCGTCGGCCCTTTGCCGCTTTCCTGGCGATGAACGGCAAATTCCGGCGTCGGCAGAGAAGGCGCGGCCATTCCGGAAGCCGCGCTCACGAACAGCGCCGCGCAAACCGTCATGCACAAACCCATAAGCATACGCATGGTTTTCAGCGCCCGCCGCGCCATGAGGTTATGTGCCATAGCATCCCTACCGGAAAAAGTATCGGCGCTTTTTTTATTACGTAGCATACTCGCCAGAAAATTCAAAGCGGCTCCGGCCTCTTCACTCCTCTTCCCCGTTGGCGGTTGTTCGGTTTGGCGTCAGCCAGGGAAGGCGTGGTCAGGGTGGAGCGAAGCGTGGTAAAATCATACGAGCTTCGCGCGAATACAGATATAATATGGGCCTGGCGCAGGATCACGTCAAAATGGACCACGGCCTGTCCGTTCCCTCCCTTGACAGGTGGGCAGGCCGTTGTTACCCCTTAGAGATAGCGATTCAAGGCCGCCGCGCGCTGAAAAAGCCCCGGCAAAACGCATCAGGAGCTTTTCTATGCGCAGGACACCAGACGCGCGGAACCCCACGCCGCCGGACGCCCAGGGCGTCCGCTTTTTGGGGGTCCGCAACTCCCTGGTGCTGCATGCGATCATCGAGCAGCATATCGCCACGGCGTTGCCTGTGAGCTCTGCCGCCGTGGCCGGCCTGCCGAACATCGCCCTGTCACCGGCCAGCGTACGCGCCGTGATGGCGGAGCTGACCGAACTCGGCTACCTCTCCCAGCCGCATACTTCGGCCGGACGCCTGCCCACGGCAAAGGCGCTGCGCCTGTATGTCGAGCATTTGGCCCGCCTCTCCCCGCTCACCGAGACCGAGCGCGCGGAAATCCGCCTCGAATTGTCGCGGCAAGAGCATGAAATAGTGGCCATGCTGAAATACGCGGCCACGTTGCTGGCCCGCCGCGCCGGCCAGGTGGGCATGGTGCTTGCCCCGGACAAAAACTCCGCGCATCTGCGCCGCATCACCTTTATGCCCGCCTCCTCCGATCTGGTGCTGGCCGTCCTGGAGCTTGAAGGCGGCTTGGTGCGCACCTGCGCCGTGCACCCGCCCGAACCTTTTTCCAACGACGATCTGGTGCGCTTCGGCAATTTTTTAACCAAACGCTACGCCGATGCCTCGCTGGCCTCCATGCGCGACAGCATCTACCGCGAAACCAGCCA